>NZ_JAKPBV010000006.1:0-237680 GCF_022662515.1 Lysobacter sp. M15
CCGGTGGCGTGGTCGGCACCACCACGTTGCCGACCGAACCGGTCGCGTCGGCGTCCACCGTCGCGCTGTACGCGAAGGCGTGCGAGCCCACCGCGGCACCGGCCGCCAGCACGCAGGTCACCACCTGACCGCTCGCCGTGCAGCCTGCGGGGACTGAGCCGGCCAGCGTCAGGCCGTCGCCCAGCGTGTCGGTCAGCGTGATCGCCTCGGTCGTCGGCGCGCCCGCCACCGTCACGGTCAGGGTGTACGCAATCGTCTGGCCAACCGCGACCGCCGCGCCGCTGGCCGGGTTCGATGTCTTCGCCACTGTCGCGGAGGACGTCAGCGGATGCTCGGTCTCGCAGCTCGTGCACTCCGGGTCCGGACTGCCGCCCGGCGGCGTGGTCGGCACCACCACGTTGCCGACCGAACCGATCGCGTCGGCGTCCACCGTCGCGCCGTACGCGAAGGTGTGCGGACCGACCGTGGCGCCCGCCGCCAGCACGCAGCTCACCACCTGGCCGCTGGCCGAGCAGCCGGCCGGCAGCGCGCCGGCCAGCGTCAGGCCGTCGCCCAGCGTATCGGTCAGCGTGATGTCTTCGGTCGTCGCGGTATTCGCCACCGTCACCGTCAGCGTGTAGGCGATGGTGTCGCCGGCGCTTACCGCCGTGCCGGAGGCCGGATCGGAACTCTTGGCGACGCTGGTCGCCGGCCCCAAGGGCGTGGTTTCCTCGCAGTCGTTGCCGGCGGCCGTGCAGTCGATGGAATCGTTGGGGAAGGTCACCGCGTTGGCGATGCCGGACACGCCCGCGGGCACCGGATCGTCGATCTGCACCACGAAGTCCAGCACCGCGCTGCCGTTCGCCGGCAGGTTGACCGCGCTGGTGTTGGTGCAGGCGGTGCCAGTGCAGGTGAAGTCGTTGCCGGTCGCCACGTCGGTGGTGTTGGCCGGCACGGTCTCGGCCACGTCGCCACCGAACAGCGTCCCGGCGGCACCACCGGTGTTCTCGATGGTGATGGCATAGGTGAGCACGTCGCCCGGAACGACCGCGGCGCCGTCGACGTAGGGCTGGCCGTTGACTTGGGCCAAGGTCTTCTCGACCGAGAGTTCCGGCTCGGCCAGGATCGGGAACGCGCACGAGGCCAGGTCGCGCGCGCCGCCCGCGCCGGTCGGCGCCGACGGCGTCAGGGCGCCCGTTGCCGGATCGTAGGCGTAGTACTGGCTGGGGCTGTTGTTGTTGGCGAAGTACAGGCGGCCGTCGTCGCCATAGGCGATGCCGGCCCACTGGATTGTCGATGGCTGCCCGCCCAGCAGCGGCCGCGTCTGGCGGACGGCCAGCGGGTTGCCCGGCGCCGAGAAGTCGATGCGGTACAGGTCCTGCCCGGTCGCGATCCAGCCGAAGCCCTCGCCGTCGAAGGCGAGATCGCCCGAGCCGGTGTTGGTCGGCGGGACGTCGTACTGCAGGTTGCCGATCTGCTGCACGCCGTAGCCGAAGCCGGTCGCGTTCGCGGTCAGCCGGTAGACCACCGGGGAGCTGCCGCTACCGATCAGGTAGCCGACGCCGTCCGGGCCGATGCCGGCGCGCGGCAGGTCGCCGTTCGGGATGCCCGCGGGAAGCGCCTGGTACCAGCCACCGTTGTCGGCGTCGTAGGCCCAGAGCATGGATCCGGTGGTGGCGTGGAACAGCAGGCGATCGTTGACCGGGTCGACCATGAGCGCGTTGACGTTGCCGCTCACCGTCGGCAATGCCAGCTCGGGCACCACCGCATCCGCGCCAGCGCCGGGCTCGTAGCGCCAGACCTGGACGCCGTTGACGATGTTGTAGACGGCGTTCGAAGTCGCGCCTCCGCCCGGCGCCGTGCAGAAGCTGTAGTTCGCCGCCGCTGCGATTGCGACCGTCGCGCTGTCGGTGTTGTTGCTCGGATTGGTGTCGCTGGTGCCGTCCGCTGCAGCGATCGTCGCCGTATTGGTGACGGAAGCCGCCTGCGCTCGGGCGGGCGGGGCGGTCAGCCCGCAGAACCCGGCCACCAGCGCCAGCACCATGCTTGCGGCGGCCGCCCTGGCCCACCGGATACTGTTCGATCGCACCTGCAACCCCCTTGGAAAGTCCGCGGCGTACCGGCGCGCATGGGTGCGCGTCGGTGCCGTCTTCGTCATGCGGTCACGGTCAGGGGTAGGCGTCCGTCACGCCGGACACTTCATCGATGCGAAGCCTTGGCTTCCCAACCGGGCTTCCGACGCGCCCGGTGCAGTCCCAGGCTTTGTGAAGTGCGTCAAGAAGCGCGCGCACTTTAGGCAGGGAAAAATGCGACATCAATCACGTTCTCTCACCAATCCTCACCGGAAGCGGGTTGTTTCTGCGACAGACCTGACAATCGCTCCGGGACGCCTGTGTCTATCCTGTCCACCGCTGGCCACCAACACGCGCGAAGGGAAGAGAGATGGAACCGCTGACGGTAGGCGCCGAGGCGCAGCGCGCCGTTCGGCGCATGGCGGACCCGCCCGGGCTCGCACCCGCCGTCCCGCCGCAGGACCGCCGCAACGCGCTGATGCTGCAGACCGTCCTCGCGATCACGGTTGCCGCCGCAGGATCGATGGCGGTGCATTCGCTGCTCGGCGGACGCGACGCGGCCAGCAGCGAAACCTGGGGGCCGCTGGCCATCGCCGTCTACGCGCTGGGCTGCCTGTGGCTGCTGCGCCGCAGCCGCTACCGGCTGTCGGCGGCCTTCGCCGTCTGCGGCGGGATGGTGCTGATCGGCGTGAGCTACGCCAACTACGGACTGCAGGCGCAGGCCGGCCTGCAGATGACGCATCTGATTCCGCTGCTGTTCGCCGGACTGTTGCTCGGCCGCGCCGCGGTCTGGTGGACGGCGCTGGCCAGCGGCGTCGCCCTTGCGCTCGGCGCGCGCATCGACCTGATGCGGGCGGCGAACGCGGCGGCGTCTGCGCAGGTCCTGCCCGACCTGGTGCTGTCGACCTTGAACTTCCTGGTCCTGGCGGTGATTCTCGATCGGCTGATCCTGTCCTCGCAGCGCGCGATCGAGCGCAGCAATGCCCTCGATGCGGCCAACGCGGAACTCGAACGCGAGATCGAACAGAACGAGCGCGCCCATGCGCGCCTGCTGCACACGCAACGGATGGAGGCGATCGGTCGTCTGTCAGCGGGCGCGGCGCACGATTTCAACAACATCCTGCATGTGATCCTGGGGCTCGCCAGCTCGCCCACCTCGCAGGAAGCGGAACGCGACGGCACGCTGGCGATGATCCTCCAGGCGGCCCAGCGCGGCGCGGTGGTCACCCGCCGCCTGCTGAGCTTCAGCCGCAACCAGGAGCGCCAGGTATCGGTGTTCGATCTCACCGAAGCCGTCGCCGGCATGGGCCCGCTGATCGAACCGATGTTCCACTCCGGCGTCCGCGTCCGCCTGGACAGGACCTCGCTGCGCCTGTTCGTCGAGGCCGACCGCGATGAGCTGGAACTGGCGCTGCTCAACATGGCCAGCAACGCCAGCGATGCGATGCCCGAGGGCGGCCGTTTCGGACTGGCCGTCGAACGCGACGGCGACCACGCGCTGATCCGCGTCGAAGACACCGGCACGGGCATGACCGACGAGGTGCGCGCGCGCCTGTTCGAATCGTTCTTCACCACCAAACCCCGGGATCGCGGCACCGGCATCGGCATGACCATCGTGCAGCGCTTCGTCGCCGACAGTGGTGGGCGGATCGATGTCGACAGCGCGCCCGGACGCGGCACGCTCATCCACCTGCGCCTGCCGCTGGCCGCGGCAGGCGACGACCCGCGGACGGACGCGGTGGACGGCTTGCGGGTACTGCTGGTGACCGGGGACGATGCGATCATGACGCAGGCCGCGCAGGCGCTGCGCGCCGGCGGCTGCCATGTCGATGCCGCGAAGCTAGGCGATGAAGCATTGGCGTGCGCGCTGTACACCAGCCACGTCGACGTAGTGATCGCCGACCAGGATTTGCCGGATATCGATGGCGCCACGCTGCTGTGGCAGCTGGGCAACGTGCTGCCCAATGCACGGCGCATGCTGTTGGCGGACGACTTCCTCTCTGACCTCGACGACCTACGGATCGTGCACCTGCCCAAACCGCTCGACAACGAGCGATTGTTGCAGGCCCTGCGCGCCGCCTAAGGAAGATCCGAACCACTGGTTTGCTCGTCATTCCCACCTTCGCTGGAATGACGGCAGTCATTCACAATGGGGCCGAGCCTTCGAAGAGCTCTACACGGGCGCGGCGAAGCGACGATCTACTCGGATCATTCGCGGGGCGCGGCGCCGGGCTCGCGGTGCCGATCGCGTCCCTGGCCGAGGCTACCGGCAGGCCGGCGGCGGCCGATCGCGGACGGCAGCCGCACGCGCTCATGCCGGGTGCCGCCAACCAACACCACCAGCCCCATCGAGGTCGCCAGCGTCCAGATCCAGGGTCGCTGGTACCACGGTTGCGGGTGCATGATGCGCAGCCTGGCCGCCACCGGCGACCACGGGCCTCCGGCGACGCGTGCCTGCACTTCGAACAGGTGCTCGCCCCACGGAACCGAGGGATAGAGAATGCTGCGGTCCTGTCCGGCCTCCACCCAGTCCGCATCGAAACCGGACAGGCGGAAACGGAAGCGGGTTTCCCGCGGCCTGCTCAGATTGATCGCGGTGTAGCGGATCTGCAGATTGCGGGTGAACGAGGCCAGATTCAGGACGGCATCGGGGATCTCGCGCGCCACACCGGCCGCCGCGACATCTTCGATATGCGCACGTGGCGGCGCCGGACGGACTTCGGGGATACGCTCCGGGTCGAGCACGGCGAACCCTTCCACCAGCGAGAACCACAGCCGCCCCTGTGCGTCGCGCAGGCAGGGCGAGGTGGTCCCGCCGTTGATCTCGGGCGGCATCAGGCCTTCATCCGCCGCAAACACCACCGACTCGATCGTCTCTCCCGCCCCGCCCGGCGCCGGCAACAAGGTCACGCCGCGGTTGCCTCCGAGCCACAGCCGACCGCGGTCGTCGGCAAGGATGCAGGACACGGCCTCGTCCGACAGGCCATTGTCGCTGCCGTAGCTGTGCACGCGATCGCCCACGATGCGGTTGAGGCCGCCGCCGTAGGTTCCCACCCATAGCGCACCGTCGCGGTCCTCGTAGAGGTCGCGGGCAAAGCGCGAGGAGAGACCTTGCTGCGGCGACCAGCGTTCGACGACCCGATCGCCCACCAACCGCACCACGCCCTGGTCGCCCACGAACCAGGTCCCGGCGCGTGCGGACTTTACGAACCGATTGATGCGCATGCCCTGCACCGCGGCGATACGCCGCCGATCGAGCACACGCCCTTCGCCGTCCACCCGCAGCACGAAGGTCGACGCGCCGGCGCTGACCAGCAGGCCGCCATCGTCCTGTTGCCCGATGCCGATGGAGCCGATTCGCGGCCAGGAGGCAATGCGCTCGACCGCACCATCGGTCATCCGCCCCAACTCGCCCGAACTGGTCCCGATCCAGAGCGCACCGCTGCGATCCAGCAGCAGGCTGGAAACGCAGTCGTTGCCCAGGACCTCGCCGATCGGCCATTCGCGCACGCGGCCGTCGGCGCCGAAATGGCGCAATGCACCGCAGGCCAAGCCGAACCAGAACCCGCCCCGACCGTCCGGCGCCACCGCGCGCCCCGATCGGCCGCTTCCCAGCTGCGCCTTCGCAAGCAGGCCGAACACCGGGTCGCGAAGCCGCAGCAGGCCCCTGCTGGTGGTGCCGATCCAGAGATTGCCCTCATCGTCGCGGGCCAGGCTGCTGATGCCGGTTCCGGACAGTTCGGACACGCGGCGCCAGCTTCCCGGCGCGTGTTCGCGCAAGACCTGCCTGTCGCCCTGCGCGACCCACCACCGGCCGTTCGCGTCCCGGGCCGCGTACCTGGGCTGGATCACGTCCTGCGACGTCCAGCGCCGGTCGTCGTGACGGTAGCGGTAGAGCCGCTGCGGAGTTCCGACCAACAGGCCGTCGCCGTCGCGCTCGAGCATGTATACGTCCGTCTCGCCATCGGGCAGCGGCACGTCGCGCAAGCTGTTCCCGGACACGATGTGGAAGCCTTCGTAGCCGCCGACGAACACCCGGCCGCTGCCGTCGATGACTAGGTTGTTGTAGCCGGCGCGGCCCGGGCGCGCGAGGCGCATGGCGCGCATGCTGGTGGGATCGAGCCGAAAAATGCCGTCGCCGCTGGCGACCCATATCGAGCGGTCCGGCGCCTGCGCGATCGCGGAAACCTGACAGGTACCGCCGCAGATCGACAGATGACGGAATGCACCGCGCTCGAACACGCTCAGCCCGGCGTCCTGGGTACCGATCCACAAGCGTCCGCGGTCGTCCTCGAACAGGGACAGGACGCGATCGCTGGCCGGCCCGCCGCGGCGTCCGCCTATCGCCGATGGCGCGTCCCGGGCGGTTCGTTCGCGCAAGATGCGGAACGTCGATCCGTCGAATCGCGCCAGCCCGCCGAAGGTCCCCAGCCAGAGGTAGCCGTCGCGGCCCTGGACGATGGCGTTCACGCCCGACTGCGGCAATCCGTCGTCGTGGGTGAACGCCCGCGGCACGAACCGGTAGTCCGGAACCACGCGCTCCTCCGCCATGGCCACGGCGCAGATCGTCAGCAGGACGAACGCCGCCAGCGGCAGGCGCATCGACCTCACCGTACGCGGCTTCCCATGTCGGAGGCTGCGGAAGGCCGGCGCGGGCGGTGCCACGCCTGCACGAAACGCGGATGACGTGCTCCGGATCGGAGCCGGGGCGGCAGGTCGCGGCCGATCACCACACCAGCACGTAGCCGATCCCGCGCACAGCGCGCAGCGGTAATTCCACTCCCGCGTGCTTGAGGCATTTGCGGCGCAACCGGTAGACCAGCATTTCCAGCCGGTGCGGATCGAAATCGTGCACGTTCTCCACCAACCGTTCGATCAGCGCATCGCGCCGGACCGGAATGCCCGGCTGCGCCGCCAGCATCGAAAGCACCTGGCGTTCGGCCAGGCTCATCTCGACCTCCGCACCGACCGGCGTCACGATCCGCCACGCGGCCTCGTCAATACGCCAGCCCTGCGCTCGAACGGGGGCTGGCGCGGCCGGTGCGGCTTCGACACGGCGCTTCAGGTTCCACAGCGTGGCCGTCAGCGTCTCGATGTCGGTCGGCTTGTGCAGGTAGACGTCCGCGCCGGCGCGCAGGCCGCGTAATTGGTCCTGTACCGAGCTGAGGCCGGTCAGCATGACGATTCCGATCGAGCCCGACAGGCTGCGCAGGTGCGCGGCGATGCCGAAGCCATCCTCGTCCGGGAGCGAGACATCGAGCAGCACCAGGTCGTAGCGCCGGGCCGTCATGGCCCGATAAAGATCCAGCGCGCTCGCCATGCCGTCCACCGAGAAACCGGCCGCCGCCAGCCTGGGAACCAGGAACGATTCCCTGTACTGGGCATCGTCTTCGACCACCGCCAGGGTAATCCGGTCGCTTGTCGATCGCGCTTCCGATGCATCGCGGGCCGAATCCGAGCCTCCCGCGTCGTAACTTCCCTGCAATTCCATCAACGTCTTCCCCTTCGACCACCGCCGCTGCCGTCACCCGCCCGGTGATGGCGCGAGGGCGATGCCCGCTTCCTCACGATTTCCCTCGCCCGACCCTGCGTACCGGCGTCGCGCCGTGGCGCCGAACCTGCCAATGCGTTCCAGCATCCGGGTTGTCCCCATGTACCGCCGCCGCGGCCCGGCGCAACCATCGCGCAACGCTTCGCTGTTAACGCTACCAGCGTGCGAACGCAACGTCCATCGCCTAGACGCCGGCTCGCGACTCCGGTCGATCATTTTGACCGCGGATCCAGCCATCCGCAGGGTCCGTGCTGACAGTGCGATGCGGGGTAGGTCGGAAGACAAGAAGAAGGCGTTTTATGGGACGGGACTGCGACAGCGCACCTGGCTGAGCGAGAACGACCAACACGAAGAATCGGAGCGCTGGGAACGGCCAAGGTTTCGCCAGAAACACTCGTGGCGATGCAGGACCAGGAACCCCTTTGCTGGTTCGCCTTGCTTTCGTCTCGAACAAATGTCCGTTCCAAAGCCGACGGCGCCGGCCGTTCATGCCGCCAGCACCGCAGGCGCGAGCCGCGCGCGGTTCTCCGGCAGGCCACGTGCGGAGGTCTCGTAGAGGAACACATGGCCCGCCTGCGGCTGTGTCACGCGCGCGGCTGCGTCCAGGCCGATCCACGCCGAGGTCACGCACAGTAATTCGAGCGCATCGCCGCCGAACGCCACGCAGCTGGGCTGCATCGCGCCGGGTGTATCGACGGTTTCGAGCACCTCGCCGGTGGGCGAGTAACGCACGACCCGGCCACCGCCCCATTGCGCGTTCCACACTGCGCCCTCGGCATCGACCGTGGAGCCATCGGGCTCCGCGCCCGGGCCGGTGCGCGCGAATTCGCGGCGCCGCGACGGCAGGCCGCTGTCCGGGTCGAAGTCATAGGCATGGATCGTGTGCCGGGGGGAATCGGCGAAATACATGGTGCGTCCGTCCGGGCTCCAGCACAGGCCGTTGGAAATGCCGATCCCGCGCTCCCGCTCCACTGCCCTGCCGTCCGGGTCCAGGCAGTACAGGCTTGCGCTGTACGGCACGGCACGCGTCGCATCTTCGACCATCGTCCCGGCCCAAAACCGCCCTTGGCGATCCACCCTGCCATCGTTGAAGCGCCGCCCGCTGTCGGCCTGTTCGCATCGATCCAGCCAGCGCACCCGCCCGTCGCGCGGATCGAACAGCGCGAAACCGGTGGCGAACGCCACCAGCAGGCGCGCATCGCCTTCGATGAAGGCAAAACAGCCCGGACGTTCCGGGGTGGCGAAGGATTCCAGCGCGCCCCGCCCCAGGTGATAGCGATGCAGCGCACAACCGCTGATGTCGGTCCACCACAGACAGCCATCGTCCGCATTCCACTGCACGCCTTCGCCGTGCAGATGCGCGACCGGAAGCACTTCCAGCAATCGCGTCATGCGTTCACCACCAGGTGGCGTAGAGCGCCACCAGGACGCCGACGACTGCCAGTGCCCCGATGTTGAACCCGGTACTGGTGCGATAGCTGACATCCTGGGTGTCGATGCGGTTAGCGTTCGCGCGCGCACGTACCAGCAGCGAAATGACCACCGCCAGCGCCAGGGTGATCAGGAACACCAGGCCCATGCGGTCCAGGAACGGCAGTTCCGGCCAGAAGATCTTGAACAGATACGACAGTGCCACCGAGCCGGCCGCGGCCGCGATCGCCCCGGCCTCGTTGGCCCGTTTCCAGAACAGCCCGAGCAGGAAGATCACGGTGATGCCGGGGGTGAAGAAGCCGGTGAATTCCTGGATGAACTGGAACGCCTGGTCGGACTTGCCCAGCAGCGGCCGCGCGGTGAGAGCCGCGAGTATCACCGCGACCGTCGCGGCGATGCGTCCGACCCGGACCAGCCGGCGCTCGTGCGCGGCGTCGCCGCCGCCATTCGCGGAAATGCCGTCTTCGACACGACTGGGAACGTGCCGGAACTTGGCGTAGAGGTCCAGGGTGAAGATCGTGGCGATCGAGTTGATCTTGGACGCGGTGCTGGCGATCACCGCGGCGATCAGCGCGGCGAACACCAGACCGAGGATGCCCGGGGGCAGCAGCCGCATCATCGTCGGGTAGGCCTCGTCCGGCTTGGCCAGGTCCGGTGCGAGCATCACCGCGGCGATGCCCGGCAACACCACGATCACCGGCATCAGCATCTTCAGGAACGCGGCGAATACCACACCCTTCTGCGCCTCGCGCAGGTCCTTGGCCGCCAGCGCGCGCTGGATGATGTACTGGTTGAAGCCCCAGTAGCTCAGGTTGGCGACCCACATGCCGCCCAGCAACACCGACAGCCCCGGCAGGTCCTTGTAGAAGGGATTGTCGGGCTTGAGGATCATGTGGAAGTGGTCGGGCGCCCGTTGGGTCAGCAGCTGGAAGCCGCCGAGGATCCCGGCATCGCCGCCGATCTTCGCCAGCGTCAGTCCCGACACCAGCAGGCCGCCCAGTACCAGCAAGGTCACCTGCACGATATCGGTCAGTGCCACCGCCTTGAGCCCGCCGTACAGCTGGTAGAGCAAGGCGAATGCGGCCAGCAGGTACAGCGCGGTGTCCTGGTCGATGCCGGCGATCTTGGTCACCGCGATCGAGCCCAGCCAGATGATCGAGGTCAGGTTGACGAAGATGTACAGCGCCAGCCAGAACACCGCCATCAGGGTGCGGATGGTCGGGCCGTAACGCTGCTCGAGGAACTGCGGCATCGTGTAGATGCGGTTGCGCAGGAAGATCGGCAGGAACCACTTGCCGACGATCAGCAGGGTCAGCGCGGCCATCCATTCGTACGAGGCGATCGCTAGGCCGATGGCGTAACCGGAGCCGGACATGCCCACGATCTGTTCGGCCGAGATGTTGGCGGCGATCAGCGACGCGCCGATCGCCCACCACGGCAACGCCTTCGATGCCAGGAAGTAGTCGTTGCTGTCCTTCTGGTGCCCGTGTTTCTCGCGCGCGACCCACTGCGCCAGGACGAAGATCGCCACCGCGTAAACGCCGATGACCGCCAGGTCGATGGTTGAGAGCATCAGGTCGCGCCTCCCTCGACGCGTTCGGCAGATGCGGCCAGCGCCGCGAAGAATGCATCGGCGCGCGCGCCGACTTCGGCCGCGGCCATGCCGGGCAGATAGAGGCTGGCGCCCAGACCGAAACCGTCGACGCCGGCTTCGAGCCACTGCGCGGCGTTGCGCGCGTCCACGCCGCCCACCGCATGCACGCGTACGCCGGTCGGCAATACCGTGCGCAGCGCGCGCAGATGCCCGGGGCCATAAGTGGAGGCCGGGAACAGCTTGAGTTCGGTGGCGCCGGCGGCAATTGCCTGGAAAGCCTCGCTGACGCTGCCCACGCCCGGCATCGGCACCAGGCCGAGCTCGAGCGCACGTGCAATCACCGTTGCATCGGTATTGGGCGCCACCAGCAGGCGTGCCCCCGTGGCGTGCAACTGTTCGACCTGCGCCAGCCCGAGCACGGTCCCGGCGCCGCACAGGCAATCGGCGCCGAAGCTTTTCTGCAGACGGGCAATGCTGGTGAACGGGTCGGGGGAATTGAGCGGCACCTCGATGGCCCCCACGCCGCGCGCGACCAGCGCTTCGGCGACGTCCAGGATCTCGTCTGGGGTGATACCGCGCAGGATGGCGACGACGAGCGGCGCGGTGTCGTTGGAGGGCAGCATGTGCGCAATGCTCCTTCAGCACGGGCAGCGCGGCAAGCACCAGTCCAATTACGACGGTACGCCGTCGCAAAAACCAGGGTGACCCCCAAAGGTTCTACGTGGCGACGGGAATCCCGCGGCACGGTTCGAAATCGTTGGCGGGGGCCGCACGGGATGCGCTCGCGCCGGAACGTTCCCGCCCGTTGTCTGCGTCGCTGTCCGTCACAAACAGGACCGGCGGCGCATGGCCGCCGGTCCTTTAACGGATTGGAAAGGCGATCAGCCTTTGCCCTTTCCTTTGTCGCCCTTGTCCTTGCCCTGCCCGCTGCTCTTGCCAGCGGGCTTGCCCTGCGCTTTCGACTTGCCGCCGCCGGACTTGTCTGCCGGTTGCGCATCGCTCTTGCCGCGGCCCGAGCCGGCCTGCACCGGCTTGCCCTTGCCGGGCGCGGCTTTTGACGGGCCCTTGCCGCGATTGGGAAAATCACGCTCCAGATCGCGGTCGAGCACGATCGGACGGTTCCAGCGGTCGTAGGTCGGCACGAAGCCGCGCTTGAGCCGATGGAACTCGGCCGAACCCGGCTTGATGCCCAGGCGCTGGGCAACCACACCCCAGCCCTGGCCGTGGTCGCGCTCCCATTCGTCGACCACGTACCGGCATGGCCGGCCGATGATCTGGGCCAGCGAACAGGCGTAGTAAACGTCACCCGGCGCCCATCGGCGGTTGACGATCAGGTCGAACACCAGATCGCGCGGCGCGCCGTAATAGCGCGTCATCTCGTTGATGAAGGGCTCGCGATAGCGGTAGCCGTAGTCGTTGATGTCGGAGAGCCGGGTGTCCACCCACACGTCGCCCGTGCGGGGGCTCCAGCTGAACACGTAGTCCTGTGCGAATGTGGCGCCTGCCGCAGCCGTCAGCGCAACGGCGAGGGCGATGGCCTTGATCCTGTGATGCCGCATGGGGAGCCTCCGGTGGGGTGGTCGCTGCTGCGCGGCCGAGAACGCCATCATGCGACGCGGCCGTGAATGCGTGTTGAAATCGCACCGCGCCGCCCTGAGGCGTTCAGCGGCGGGGCGAGGATGTCACCGGCACGAGAAGGCCGTCGGCATCGTTGCCCGCCAGCCGACGCCCACGCCCATCCCGCGGTTGCAGGCTGCCGTCGCCAAGCAGCGCATAGTTGAGTCGTGCACCATCGTCGGCCTGCAGTTCCAGCAGATCGGCCTCGCGCTCCCAGCGGCCGCTGGAGACGAAGCGCACCGGCCGCTCGGCAAGGTAGGTCTCGGTCAGCACGAAACTGCGCTTCCCGCTTTCGCGCACCAGCGCCAGCCGGGTCTCGATCCCGTCGCAATCGGCGCACGGCTGCATGCCGGCCCACTCGAGCCGTCCGTCGCCCTGCTCCACCGGCGCCAGGATCGCCGGCGCGTCCCCTGCGTCGCGGCTGCACGCGGCAAGAACCAGCATGACTGCCGCCAGCAGCACCCAACCACGGATCGGGGCGCGCTTGATCATGCCGGCCCCAGCGCGCGGATCGCGGCAGGGATTTCCGCCGGAGTCAGGACCCGTCGCACCCTTGCGCCGTCGGCGATGGGCTCGGCTTCCTCCTCGTGGGCCCAGGTCACGTGGTAGGGCATGTGCACACCCCAGCCGCCGAGCGCGACCACCGGCGCGATGTCCGAACGCAGCGAATTGCCCACCATCGCAAACTGATGCGGCTGCAGCCCGAATTCGTCCAGCACCCGCGCGTAGGTCGATGCATCCTTCTCGCTGACGATCTCGATCCTGGGAAACAGATCGGCCAGGCCGGAATCGCGAACCTTGGCTTCCTGGTGGAACAGATCGCCCTTGGTGATCAGCACCACGGCGTGGTCGGCGGCGATCGCCGCGACGGCGTCGCGGATCCCAGGCAACTGTTCGACCGGATGCTGCAGCAGCGACTTGCCCAGCAGCACGATGCGATGCATGTCGTCGCTGCCGATCGCGCCGTCGGTGATCTCGAACGCGGCCTCGAGCATCGACAGGACCATGCCCTTCACGCCATAGCCGAACAGCGCCAGATTGCGCTTCTCCACGGCGTAGAGACGCTGGTACACGTCGTCCAGGTCGACGTAGGTGGCGAGCATGCGCTCGAACTCGTCCTGCGCGGCACGGTAGTAGTCCTCGCTCTTCCAGAGCGTGTCGTCACCATCGAAGCCGACCAGACGGATGGCGGAAGCATTGCGCATGGCGACAGTCTACGTCGCCCGGAACGACGAAGGCGGCCCTCGGCCGCCTTCGCATGTTGCATGTCGCCTGCGCGCCAGGTCGCGGCTAGGGCGTACCTGCCGGCGGCGGGGTTTCGGTCGGCGCGGTCGCGTCGGCCGGCGGCGGCGCGGACGGATCGGCCGGGGGCGGCGCGGTGCTGCTGTCCATCGGCGCGGCTTCGGCGGCCGGGGACTCGGCATTCTCGTCGTTGGTGCTGGCGCAGGCGCCAAGGCCGAGCGTGGCGAACGCGAGCAGAGCCAGCGCCGGGGTGCGAAGGGTCTTCATCTTGTGTGTGCTCCAGAATGTCATGACGGCATCATCTTCCTGCGATGCGCGACTAGCGAAGGTACGCCGCCGCAGACCCGCAGCGCGGGCCGCGGCGACTGGGTGTTGCGGTCAGCCTTCGTTCTGCGGCTGCGCGGCGTCGGCCTGGTTCTTGGCGACGAAGGCCTTGTACTCGTCCGGGGTCAGCGCGCCGTCCTTGTCGGCGTCGGCATCATCGAACACCTGGGTCAGGGCCTGCACCGAGGAAGCTTCGGTCTTGGTCAGCTTGCCGTCCTTGTCGGCGTCGAGATCCGACCAGGTGATCTTCTTGGTTTCGCCTTCTGCCGGGGAAGCAGGGGTGGCCGGCGTTGCCGGGGTGGCGGCCGTCTGCGCGGCCGGATCGGCAGGCTGTGCCGGGGTGGCAGGCGTCGCGGGATCGGCGGCCGTCTGCTCCTGCGCGGTCGGTGACGCGGTCTGGTCCTGCGCGAAAGCGAGCGGCGCCGACAGCGTCAGGCCCAGTGACAGGGCGGTCAACAGTACATTGCGGGACTTCATTTCGGTCTCCATGGAGGGGGGTTTGGAGTACGCGGTCTGCGCCACGTGCGGCCACCATGCCAGCGGCGAAATGAACCTCCGCCGTTCAGTGATTGTTATGGTTACGTTGTCTTAACCACGCAATAAAAAAAAAGCGCTAGCCCCAGCCGCCAAACTGGCGATGATCACGCGTCATCTTCATGCGCGAGCCTCAGGACCGCCTCACCGGCGTCGTCCACATCAACCCGCACCTGAATCGGGCGACAGCACACCGGGCAGTCCTCGATATAGGCCTGGGCGCCGGCGGACGCATCGGTCACCAGTTCGATGGCTTCGCCGCAGTACGGGCATTGGCAGATCTGTGCGTGGAGCATGGCTGGATCAGCGAACCGGGAAGTCGTAGGCCGTCTGAGGCGTGGGCTCGGGCTGGAAGGTGTAGTGCCACCACTCCATCGGATAGTTGACGAAGCCGGCAGCCCGCATCGCTTCGAGCAGCTTGCGCCGGTTGGCTTGCTGCATCGGCGTGACTTCCTGCGACGCGGTGTTTGCGCGTGGATCGAATAGATCGAAGGGTGTGCCCATGTCGACCTCCTGGCAATGCGAATCCGCGCAGGTCAGCAGGCCGAGATCGACGGTCGCACCGCGACTGTGGCCCGAGGTCTCCGCGATGTAATCGCCGAGCAGCGCGGTTTTGTCGAGCCTGGGGTAATACTGGGCCTTCGTGCGCTGGTCGCCGAGATCCCTCGACCATGCGACGAAATGCTGTACCGCGCGCACCGGGCGATAACAGTCGAACACGACGAGCGATTGTCCGCGTGCAACGACGGCGGCCTGCACGCGTGCGAGCGCCTCGGCGACCGGCCGTAGCAGGTAGCAGCGCGGTGCTTCGTACCCGCGTACCGGCGCGCCAACGAAGTTGGCGCTGCCCACATAGCGCATGTCGAAGCGGATGCCGGGTGCCAGTGTGGCCACGTCCACCATGCCCGCTGCCTGCGCGTCCGCCGCGCCGGACGTGCGCACGCCACCGGCGCTGGCGCAGGCCGTGCATGCAAGGACAACGGCCGCGAGCATCGATATGCGCATTGCCCTGCCTTCTGCTTCACCTTAACCAGTCGATAGTATCCTTGCTTTTTCCGCTCGGGTTGGCTGTTGCCGATGACATTCGCGATGGTGCGTCCGCTCTGGTGGCTACAGGCGCTGTGCCTGGGCCTGGCATCGCTGGCGTGGCAGGCGCGCGCGCAGGAGATCGAGCTTCCGCCCCCCGATCCACTCGGCGTCTCGCAGGGGCAACTCGACGCGGGTTACTGGATCCGCAAGCTCGAGCGTCCCGACCAGCGGATCCTGGATTCGGCGGCGATCGAGGCCCAGAACGCGCGACTGCGCGCATCCGATCCCACCTGGCACGACATCGAGGCGCTGCCGCAGACACTGGACGCGGAGCAGGTCAAGACCTGGGTGGACGCCCGCTCGCAGCGGCCGCAGCAGACGCTGTACGACGAGGCCGGCAAGCAGGGCAACGAGCGCCAGATCGACCGCCTGGTGGCAGCGCTGGATCTGGGCGCGATTCCGCAGACCCAGATCACCCGTTTCGGGCTGGTGGTGCGTCGTGCATCGCTACGCACCTTCCCCACCCACCTGCGCGTGTTCACCGCGCCCGATGACACCGACATCGACCGTTTCCAGGAAACCGCGCTGTTTCCGGGCACGCCGGTGGTGATCGCTCACGTGAGCCGCGACCGCAAGTGGTGGTTCGTGGTGAGCCCGCTCTACACCGGCTGGATCGAACGTTCGGCGGTCGCGGAAGGAACGCGCGATGACGTGTTCGGCTACGTGCACCGCACGCCGACGCTGACCGTCACTGACGCCAAGGTGCGCACCGTCTACACGCCGGGCGCGCCAGCGCTGTCGGAGCTGGAGCTGGACATGGGCACGCGCGTGCCGCATCTGACCGCTGTGCCGCCAACCGCGGTGATCAACGGGCAGCTGGCGTATGCGGCCTGGCCGGTGCAGCTGCCGGTGCGCACCGAGGACGGCCAGCTTGCGTTTTCGCCGGCGTTGATCCCGCGCAACGCGGACGTGGCGCGCGAACCCTTGCCACTGACCCGCGCCAACATCCTGCGCCAGGCCTTCAAGTTCCTGGGCGAACGCTACGGCTGGGGCCACGACTACAACGGCCGCGACTGCAGCGGTTTCGTGTCGGAGGTCTATCGCAGCATGGGCGTGCTGATGCCGCGCAACACCAGCGACCAGGCGCGCGGCCCTGCGTTCGATCGCATTGCGTTCGATGCAACAACCACGCCCGAACAGCGCGCTGCGGCCCTGCGCCGGCTGCAGGTCGGCGACCTGGTCTACGTGCCCGGCCACGTGATGATGGTGATCGGCCGCGAACGCGGCGAACCCTGGGTGATCCATGACGTGCAGGGCGTGAGCGTGCGCAACGCCCAGGGCGCGCTGCAACGCATCCCGCTCAACGCTGTCTCGGTGACGCCGCTGCTGCCGCTGCGCGCAGGCGAAGCGCAGGCGATGACCGACCGGATCACCGCGATCGTGCGCATGCGGCCGGTGAAATGATTGCGTGTAGCTTTACAGGGCCGGTATAGGGACCGTCACGGACAGTCGCGAATCCGTTCGAACGCCAGGTCTTCGTAATCGCTGCTGAAATCGCCGTCCGGGTCGATCTTGGCCATGCGCATGGCTACGGACGCGTTGCCGCTGACGGCGGGGAACTCGAGCCAGGGCTCGATTTCGGCATCGGGACCGTGCCATTGCACCAGCAGACGCTTGCCCGAACGCATGACCTTGCCGGACATCTTCGGCGACTTGGCTGCAGCGAACGCGACGCCGTTGTCTTGCGCGCAGAGCGAAACCTCGCCGAACCAGGGATCGCGATAGACGCCGGCCTTACCCGCCAGGTCGGCGGCCGTTGCCGGTACCCGGTCGGAAGTGTCCGCCACCGGCCTGGCAACGGCTGCCTGTCGCTGCCCGGCCTCAAGCATCGCCGCGTAGCCGGCGACGCCGGGATTCGACTGCGGTGCGGTGAAATGCTTGACCAGCGCCTGGGTCAGCACCGTGCGCGCGTCGTCGGCATCGCCATTGATCATGATCACGAAGCCGACGTTCTTTTCCGGCAGCAGGGTCAGCGCCGAGTACATGCCGCCGAGGGTGCCGGTATGTGAGACCTTCCAGGTGCCGTCGACGTCGGTGAGGCGCCAGCCGTAGCCGTAAGCCGAATAATGACTGTGGTCCCACTCGCGCATGCGCTTGCTCAGCGGCATGATCGTGTGCGGCTTCCATACTTCCTCACGCTGCTGCTGCGACAGCCAGGGCTTGCCGTCCACCAGGCCGGCCTTGTCCGGCTGCAGCCACATCGTCGTCCATGTGAGCATGTCGTCCAGGCTGCACCGGATACCGCCGGCGGCCATCATCGGCACGTTGGGGATGGTGTCGCCATCCACGCGGGTCGGCACGTTTCTGCCCTCGCGCCTGGCGTGCGGCTGTGCGACATTACCGACCGCATCGCGCTTGAATTCGCCGACCTGGCAGCGGCGCATGCCCAGCGGCTCGAACAGCTCGCGCCGGACAAGTTCCTCATACGTCGCACCGCCCGCCGCGGCCGCGACTTCGCCGGCGACGATGTACAAGGTGTTGTCGTAGGCGTAGCGCGAGCGGAAGCTGTAGATAGGTTTCAGATAGCGCAGCCCGTGCATTACGTCCGCGCGCGTGAACAGGTTCGGGTCTGGCCAGAGCATCAGGTCGCCCGCACCGGCCCCCAGCCCGCTGTTGTGGATCAACAGGTCGCGCACCTGCATCTCGCGCGTCACCCAGGGGTCATGCATGCGGAAGTCCGGCAGGTACTTCACTACCGGATCGTCCCATTTGAGCTTGCCCTGGTCGACCAGCCGCGCCAGCAGCGCTGCGGTCATCGCCTTGCTGTTGGAGGCGATCTTGAACAGGGTATCGCTGTCGATCTTTCGCCCGCTGCCTGTGACCAACTCCCCGGCGGCATGCGTGTACACCACCTTCCCGTCCTGTACGACGCCGACCGCGATCCCCGGCAAGTCGTAGCGCGCGATCGCCTCGTCGACATGGCGGTCGAAGACCGCATCCGACGCGGATGTCGAACCGGCGTGCATCAGCAAAGCGGCCAATCCTGCCGCGAAAGCGATCCTCATGCGCCTTCTGTCCAGATGATTGCCCCGATCCTGCTCAGAAGAAGTTGTACTCCACCAGGACGGTATAGGAGCGACCACGCGGGTCGCCCACCCTGGCTTCCCAACCGGCGCCGGCGGCGAAGTCGTTCTGGTGCGCGGTGAACGGCGGATCCTCGTCGAAGAGGTTCTTGACGCCGAAGCCGAGCTTGAGCTGCTCGAATCCGGTGTATGTGACGCTGTAGTTGTAGGTGATGTAGCTGTCGACTTCGGGATCCCAATCCGGCGGCACGTAGCTGCCGTTGGCCACGCTGACAGGTTCCTCGTCGTCGTAGCCACCGCGGTAGAGCTGGCTGAAGTTGTGCGACCAGTCGCCGTACTCGTAACCCAGGCTCAGCGTGTGCTTCCACTTGATCGGCAAGTTGTAATAGCGCACGTACTCGCCCACCAGGTTGTCGGTGTACGGCAGCGACTCCAGCGCCTTGGTCTTGAAGGTGTCGATGTAGCTGCCGTTGAGGCCGATGCGCCAGCGCCCGCCCCATAACTCGCCGAACAGGTTGGCGTCGAGTTCGACGCCGCGACTGAGGCTGCCACCGGAGTTGATGTAGCGGCGATCGATCGCCACGACTTCGCCGCTGGCGTCGCGGATCCAGTTGTCCCGGAACACGTCGTAGAACTCGATCAGCACGTCGCGGTTGGCCGCCTGGATCGTGTTCTCGCGCTCGATCTCCCACCAGTCCACGGCGATGTTGAGCGATTCGTTCGGCGCGAACACCACGCCGAAGCTCTTCTGGGTGGATTCCTCCGGCTCCAGATCCTCCTTGCCGCCGAACAGCTCGTCGGGCTGGATCAGTTCGCACCCGGGCACGTTGGGATCGGCGACCGCGCCGGGGCAGGTTTCCGGGTCGGCAAGATCGAGTCCTGTGTACGGCAGCTCGCTGACCCCATTGAACAGCTGGTTGAACGAGGGCACCTTGAAGCCGGTGCTGTAGGCGCCGCGGAACAGCAGCGAATCGATCGGCTGGTACTTGAACGAGACCTTCGGGTTGGTGGTGCTGCCGAACCCGTCGTAGCGGTCGTAGCGGCCGGCCAGAGTGATGTCGAAGCTGTCGAAGATCGGCAGGTAGACTTCGGCGAACACCGCCTTGATGTCGCGGCTGACGTTCTCCAGCACGTTGTTGTCGTCGAAAGGCGCGTTGAAGATCGGGCGCCGCTCATCGGGATCGTCGGCGGTGAACTCGAACTCCTCGCGGCGCAGATCGATGCCGGCCGCCATCGCGATGCTGCCGCCGGCCAGCTCCAGCCCGATGTCGCCGGACAGGGTCGCGTCGAACTGGGTCAGGATCGACTCGCCGCCGTAGAGTTTGGCGCCGGTGGCGGAGATCGCTTCCAGCGCCGCCATCGCTTCGGCCGTCTGCGACTGGCCTGGCAGCAGGAACGGGTTGAGCATCCCGCTGCCGAGCAGCGCCTGCAGGCCGTCGGTGTAGTGATAGCCACCGCCGAGCGTGGATTCGGACTTGCTCGACGCCCGGGCCAGGCCGACGTCGTAATCCCAGCGTCCGAGCGTGCCCTGGAAACCGACCAGCAGGCGGTAGGCCGTGGTTTCGGTTTCGATGCGGCGCGGCCCGCAGGCGATGCAGCGCCAGCGGTAGGCGATGCGCTCGCCGTAGTTCAACTGGTCCGCGCCGAAATACGCAGCCAGCCCGTCGTAGATCATGTCGTAGGCCGGACCGGTGACCGGATACCAGGTGTCGGGGCCGAACGTGGATCCGGGCGAGATCTGGTTGGGCTCGAAGGTCTTCTCTACGTCGACGCGCGAGCCGGTGAGCTCGACATACGCTTCGTGGTTGTCGGCAATCTTGAACGTGGCGCGGCCGATGAAGTCGACGCTCTCCTGCGGTTGCTGGATCACCGCCGCCGCCGGGTAGTCCCAGGCACAGGCATAGCGCGACGAGTCCAGGCCCCACAGCCGGTGGTCGTACGGGCCCATCAGTTCGCCGCCGCTCTCGCAGCCCGGCCCACCCGGCAGGTCGAGCAGGTTGATCGCTGTCACCGTGGCGCCGTCGCCGGGATCGGTCAGGCCGGCACCGATCAGGTTGGGATCGGACGAACGGTTGAATACGGTCGCGAACGGCGTGCCGCGCGTGTCCGGCGACAGCCCGCGTTCGGGCTGGAAAGCGTTGGAGAAATCGCGGTCGGTGCCGCGCAGGATCTCGTTCTTCTTGAAGCTCAGCGCGCCGAAGGCGTTCCAGCCGTCCTGCTCGACATCGCCGCCGCCGAGCAGCAGGCTGGTGCGGTAGATGTTGCCGCCGCCGGCTTCGGTCGCATCCACGAAGGCCGACACCTGCCCGCCCTGGAAATCGCGTTTGGTGATGAAGTTGATCACGCCGCCGATGGCATCGGTGCCGTAAATCGCCGATGCGCCGTCGCGCAGCACCTCGACCCGGTCGATCGCCGCGAACGGAATCGAATTCAGGTCGACCGCCCGTCCCTTCAGGCCGTGGGTGGCGACGCGACGCCCGTTGAGCAGCACCAGCGTGGCGTCGGCGCCCTGCCCGCGCAGATTCGCGCCGGACACGCCGTTGTTGCCGCGCTGCTCCTCGTGGACGATGCCAGCATTGCTGGCCAGGTTGTCCGAGCCGTTGCCGGCGATGTTCAGGTGCATCAGCAGCTGCTCGGCCGAGGTGATGCCCTCGCGATCGATCTGCGCCCTGTCGATCACCGTGATCGGCAGCGCCTCTTCCACCTCGGTGCGCTTGATGCGCGAGCCGGTGACCGCGATCCGGTCGAGGGTGGTGACTTCGGCCCGCTCCGCGGTGTCTGCCGACTGCGCCGCAGCAGGAACCGCAGATGCGGCCAGTATCCCTGTACACAGCACGCTGCCAAGACGATGCACTCGCATGACCACCTCCCCGTGGTTCCGACAGCCTCATGGGCGCGAACCTTCCGCGCGCGCGATTGACCCGTCTGCATTGAGGCATGACAGGGCTGCACCGTCAACCCGGCCTGCCGCAGCAGCACAGGGTGATCGCTTGCGCTCCCTGGCACTCACATGCAGCGGCTGCGGGCGCTGCTTTTCCTTGCAGGTCCGAAGAGTGCCTGCACTCCTGTCTACGGTGTTATCAGACGGCCCGCCTTAGCAGGCCGCCCGGTCGATCAACGCATCAGAAGTCAAGCGAGACCGTCAGCTGGCCATAGCGTGGCGACTGGAATCCGGTGGGACGCCCGTACTCCGAATTGATGGTGCCGATCTCCGATTCCAGCTCGTCGTCGACTTCGATCGTCCTGCGCTGATTGAGGAGGTTATAGATCGCGAACTTCACCCGAAGATCAGCGCGGTCGCCGAACGATTTGAGATAGGTGAGACTGGCGCTCAGGTCGTAGGTCCAGTCCAGGCGTCCCCCTGCACCGCGACTGCGAAGTTCGTAGACGCGCTCAGACGGATTCTCGGCGGTGCAGTTCTCCACGCAGATGAAGAAGCTGTGGTAGTTGGTGCCATCGAACGGATTGCCGACGCCGAATTCGTTGATCGGTCGGCCCGACTGGGCGTTCAATGTGGCGCCCAGCTGCCAGTTCTCGTTGAAGGCATAGGTGCCGCGCAACTTGACCTGATGGCGACGGTCGTTCGGAAGATAGCCGTACCCGCCGTAATTGACCCATGGATCGTCGAAGTTCTCGGTCCGTCCGCTGTCGGCGAAGTCGGTATCGGAGTTGACCGGTCCCTCGGCATTGCCCTTATTCCAGGCCAGGGTATAGGACGCGTTCAACGACCACTTCTCGTCCCAGGCCCGGTCGAGCACGAACTCCAGCGCGCGGTAACTGCGCTTGGGATTCGAGTAGCCGGTATCGCCTACATAGTTGCCCTCGTCGTCGTACAGCGCCCAACCCGCCTTCGAGGTGTCGATGGTCACGTAGCCGTCGGCCTCGCCATCGCAGTCGGTATCGGTATAGATCGTCGCATCCTTGCCGGGATTACCCATGATGTACCCTGCGCTGACCGGCTCTCCGTCGCAGATGATGCCGGTGGACGTGATCTCCATGTCGTCGATGGCATTGTGCAGCTTGCGGTAAATGCCGCGCACGCCCCATGACCACTTGTCGTCGATCATCGACTGGAAACCTAGGATGAACTCGTCCTGGTACACCGGGTCCATGTCGTTGTCGATCTCGCCGCGGAGGTCCCCCACGGTGCCGTCGCCCTGCGAGTAGACCCCGCCAATCTGCGGCCCCAGGATCGGACGCTGATAGGTGACACCGTTGTACTCAAAGTCCTCCAGCCCGTTGAAGGCATAGAAGTAACGATTGTCCTCGAACGCGCCTGCCTGCTTGATGTTGATCACGTTCGCGACCGGCAGGAAGTAGCGACCGACATTGCCGAATACCTTGGAGCGGCCATCCCCGTTCATGTCCCAGCTGAAACCAAAGCGCGGGGCGATCATGTCATCGATCTTGATGTAGCTGTTGCCGTCGGAATCCTTGTTGTCGAAGGCCTCGACGCGAACGCCGAGATTGAGAAGCAGCCTGTCCGTGACCGACCAGTTGTCTTCCAGGTAGTACGCGGAATTCACCGACTCGAATGTGCCGGCGACCGCGTTGGTGCGCGTGCGCACGTAGGCCGTGACACCAGCCGGCACGACGCCACCGTTTTCTAGCGTCGACCCGGGGGTGACATCGCGAATCTCATAAAGAATGCGCTCGGGCCCCGGATAGAACTGTTCGTGTTCCGAGGTGTTGACTTCCCGATCCAGGCCGAACCGCAGCAGATGGTCGCCCAGTGTCCATTCAAAATCCAGCCGCGCGGCTTCGCGTTCGTCGGAGCGCTCGATCACGCTGGGGCTGGTCGTGCAACCGATATCGCCTTCGCCTACGTCGCGCAGGTCGCGGACGCGCGCGCAGTCAACGTCGTTGTTGCTGAAGCCGGAAGAGTTGCGCTCGTTCTTGCCGTACAACGCCTTCATCGAGAAGTTGTCGGTGAGGTATCCCGTGTACGTCAACGACCAGTTCTTGCCGCCACTTTCGGTATAGCGCGTGCTTTGGTACTCGCCCTTGTCTCCGGCTTCCAGATCGAAGTCGTAGATATCGGTTGTGGTCGTGTTCTTGTCCGAGAAAGCCAGCAGTTCCAGAAGGTGGTTGTCGGTGATCTGCCAGTCGAGCTTGGTTCCCCAAAATCCGTCGTCGGACTTGCCCTGATTGAAGTTGGAACCCTCGTCGTTGGTGTTCTCCGGCTCGAAATCCCGCCCCTGGTACATCGCGAAGAAGAACAGCTTGTCGCGTACGATCGGACCGGACGCCCACAGGTTCAGGCTGGCGCTGTCGTAATCGTCATGACTGCTGATCAGACGTGGGTCCCCGTCTGCGTTGTAGTAATCACGCCCATCCGCCTTGAAGAAGGGTTCCAGCACGGCTTCGGCACCGAACTCGAACTCATTGGTGCCCGATCGGGTGATCGCATTGATCACACCGCCGGTGGTACGCCCGAACTCGACCGAGTAGCCGCCGGTCTTGACCTGGAATTCCTTGTAGAACGCGAACGGAACCGAAGAGAATCCGACGCGGTTGTAGAAGTCCGTGACATTCAGGCCGTTGATGTAGACGGCGTTTTCCGCCACGGACGAACCGCCGAACGAAATGCCACCGAATTCGCCCTTGACCAAACCGGGGGCCAGCAGGGCGACGGCCTGCGCGTCTCGTTCGACCGGCAACCGCTGCAGCTGCTCGCGATTGATATTGGTCGCAGACTCGGTCGAGGTCACATCCACCGGCGTGACGATCCGCGAACCGATGACCTGCACCGCGCCGAGCGTGGTGGCGCCGGCGTCGCCCAGGTTCACCGTGGTGGCATTGCCTAGGGACACCGTGACCTGTACCGGGTCACCGCCGGCGGCCTGCACCGTGTAATCGCCCGGCGGCAACAGGGCCAGGCGGTAGCTGCCATCGGCGCCCGCGGTGACGGAGCGGCTGAAGCCGGTGTCGGGATTGGTGATGGTCACCTGCGCCCCGGCGCCTGCGCGTCCGACCACCGCGCCCGTGGCACTCTGCGCGAATGCGGTTGGCGCGCCCATGGTGGCCAGGAACAGTCCGGTGGCCAAGCAAAGGACGGTCCTGCGCACGGTTGGGATCGGGCGGCTCGCGGACGGGCTGCGCCTGGATGGAATGTTCCTGGACCGGCTGCTCATGGCGTTGACCTCGTTCGATGGAGTGCTAGTGATGGTTCACGGCGGCGGCCGTGCGTTGTTCGCCGGCGAGCGGCAGCAGCTGCCACTCGAAGCTGTAATCCCACTGGTCGTAGTACAGGTTGCCGCCGTCCCACTCGACTTCGCCGCGCTGCGAGTCGACGGTGTCGGAGCGGAAGTGGCGCTTGGCGGGGACGAAATCGCGCGACCAGTCGTCGTTGAAGGCGATGCGCCAGTTGTCCAGGCCACCCAGGTAGAACCATTCCATCGACGGGTCGTCGCCGGTGCCCTTGTCGGCGGACAGGCGACCGGTGGTCACATCCATCGGCACCCAACCGTACGGCGAGAGATAGAGCTGGCCCCAGTCGTGGATGTTGTCGTAGGAGCCGTCGGAAAACACCATGCCCGACTGCCAGCGCGCCGGGATGCCGTTGAGCCGCAACAGCGTGATGAGAAGCAGGGTCTGCTGGCCGCAGTCGGCATGGCCGGCGTGCAGGGCGTAGTCGCTGATGTTGCCGATGGTCGAGTATTCCAGCGCGCCGGCCCATGGAATCGTGTCGACTGCCGCGAACAGTTTCTGCGCGATGCGGTAGGGGTTGGTTTCGCCGCCGACCACCTTGCGCGAATAGGCGCGCATCGCATCGGTGAACACCACATGCGGCGCGCGCTCCTGCACGAAGGGCTGCAGATCCGGTGTGATCGTGGCGGCCACCACCCGGTCCGGATCGATGGCGTGGTGGCGCCCGAAGATGGTCAGCTCGTAGCTGACCGAGAACGTGGTCGGCTTGCCCGCCACCGCCGGCTGCTGCAGGAACGCGGTCCGCTGCAGCGCGGACTCCGGCGCGATGCTGCGTTGCGCCGGCTGGCTGTCGATGGCACGGATGTCCTGCTGCTGGCCCGGGATCGCACGCGGATACGGAATCCAGGCGCGCACGGTTTCCCCGGCCGGCACCGCGTCGGCGTCGACGGTCAATGTCTGGGTCATGCGTACGCGCAGCGGACGCACGCTGGTGCGGCCCTGTTCCAAAGCCGCATCGCGGATCGCGCGCTGGTGCGGGTTGAGCGTTTCCATGGGTCCGTCGGTGATCGGCGGCAGCTTCGGATCGCGTCTGCCCAGCGCTTCGGCGCTCAGGCGGAACAGGTTGGACGGGGCGCGCTTGAAGTACAGCGTCCTGTCGTCGATGGTCCTGGCTTCGAACAGGCCGGCTGCGAGCCAGCGGCCGAACTCGGCATCGGTCAGGTCGGGAATCTGCTTGCGTACGCCGGCCTCGAGCGCGGCCCGGTCCAGGGTGAAGTCGAGCAGGATCCGGCGCATGCGCTCGCGCTGGAAACCGAGGCGGTCGCGCTGGTCGGACGGGATGCCCGGCCTGGCCTGGGCCTGCGCAATGGCGCTTTCGGCGTCGCGGAAGCGCCCCGCGTCGATCAGTGCCAGCACCCGCGCTTCGGGGTCGTTTCCCTGGGCGGGTTGCTGTGCCCATGCCAGACCGAGCAGGCAGGCATACAGCACGGCCGGAACCGCCCTGCCGCCGACCCGCATCGTTGTCTGGGGCGTGCCGCGCTGCACCGGTCTCGTCCCCTTGCCCTGTGATCCCCCGTCATCGCTGTGTAACACGGCGTCCGGGGGGCGTCAATAATTTATTCTAGGAACTTGCAAATCAAGAAATATGTATTCCATGATGCCCTCGGGCCGCTTGCCCGCGAGGCTGCAATGACCAGGCACAGGTGGGCGTTGGTACGCTGGATCGGGCTGGCCGCCATCGCGCTGCTGCTGGTACAGCCGGCACTGCAGGCACGCGAAACCACGCGCGCGACCGGCGTCGTCGGCGTCGACACCGCACAGCTCGACCCTACCTATTGGATTGGTCTCCAGCGCAGGCCCGACGCCGTCGTCCTCGAGCGCGACGCGATCGCCGCGCAGAACCGGCGGCTGCTGCAGACGGACGCCTCGACCCGCGATATCGCCACCTTGCCCGACGCGCTGTCCGCGACGCAGGTGCGCGCCTGGATCGAAGCCCTGTCGTCGCGCCCGGCGCGCACGCTATACGACCAGGGCGGCGCGGAAATCCCGGCCGCGAGGGCGGACGGCTGGGTCGAAGCGCTCGACCTGGGGGCGATCCCGCCGTCGCAGCCGACCCGCTATGGCCTGATCGTCCAGCGCGCGCCCTTGCGCACGTTCCCGACGCGGACCCGCGTGTTCAACCGCATCGGCGACACCGACATCGACCGCTTCCAGGAGAACGCGTTCTTTCCCGGTACTCCGGTGGCGATCGTGCACGAGAGCCGCGACCGCGACTGGTGGTTCGTAGTCGGCAATCTCTACGCGGCATGGATCGAGAAGCGTTTCGTGGCGGAAGGAGACAGGGCCACGGTGCTCGGTTACGCCGACAGGACGCCCTACCTCGTGGTCACCGGGGCCGAGGTCCGCACCACCACCACGCCCGAACAACCGGCTTTGTCGGACCTGCAGCTGGACATGGGCGTGCGTGTGCCGTGGCTGCGCGACTTTCCCGGGGAGCGCGGCGTCAACGGCCAGGCGGCCTATGCTTCGTACGTGATCGAGCTGCCGGTCCGCGACCCGGATGGACGCCTGCGGATCGCGCCGGCGCTGCTGCCGCGCACCGCGGACGTGTCGCCGGACTACCTGCCGCTCACTCCGGGCAACCTGCTCCGGCAGGGCTTCAAGTTCCTCGGCGAACGTTACGGCTGGGGCCACGACTACGACGCGCGCGACTGCAGCGGCTTCGTGTCCGAGGTCTATCGCAGCATGGGGGTGATCCTGCCGCGCAACACCCGCGACCAGAGCGTAACCCCTGTGCTCAACCGCATCGCACTCACGGAAGCCGACGACGCGGCCAGGCGCGCGCAACTGGCGCACGAGTTGCGGGTGGGCGACCTGGTCTACATTCCCGGCCACGTCATGATGGTGATCGGGCACGACCAGGGCATGCCCTACGTGATCCACGACACCAATGGCGGCAGCTGGCGTGGCGCGGACGGCCGGCTGGTCTCCGGGCACCTCAACGGCGTCTCGGTCACGCCGCTGACGCCGCTGCGGTTCGACCAGGAGCACAGCTACATCGATCGGATGACCAATATCCAACGGATCCGGCCGTAGGGTGGGCCCTGGCCCGTCGAACCCGAAGCCGAACTGCAACAACACGATGGCGGCTAAAGACCCGCCCTACGCAACAAGGAAAACGATGAAGATCACCGAGATCCGGCTGGGCATGCTGCGGGTGCCGCTGAAGACACCGTTCAAGACCGCGCTGCGCACGGTGGATACCGTCGAGGACATCGTGGTCAGCATCCATACCGACAGCGGCAACGTCGGCTACGGCGAGGCGCCGGCCACCGCGCCGATCACCGGCGATACCCATGGCTCGATCATCGAGGCGATCCGCAAGCACATCGCGCCGCGTCTGGTGGGCGAGGACATCGCCAACCTCAACCGCATCACCCGCATCGTGCAGACCGCGCTGGAGCGCAACACCAGCGCCAAGGCCGCGGTCGAGATCGCGGTCTACGACCTGTGGGGCCAGCTCTACGGCGCGCCCCTGTACCAGATGCTCGGCGGCGGCGAGCCGGTAATCACCACCGACATCACCATCAGCGTCGACCACATCGACAAGATGGTGGCCGATTCGATTTCGGCCGTGGATCGCGGATTCGAGTCGCTGAAGATCAAGGTCGGCAAGGACATCGGCGTGGACATCGAGCGGGTCAAGGCGATCCATGCCGCGGTCGAAGGGCGGGCTTTGCTGCGGCTGGACGCCAACCAGGGCTGGACCGCGAAGCAGGCGGTGCACGCCATGCATCTGCTCGAAGAAGCGGGCGTGCATCTGGAACTGCTCGAGCAGCCGGTGAAGGCACAGGACATCAGCGGTCTGAAGTACGTGACCGACCGGGTGCATACGCCGGTGATGGCTGATGAAAGCGTGTTCGGGCCGCTGCAGGTGATCGACCTGATCGAGCGCCGCGCGGCCGACATCATCAACATCAAGCTGATGAAGACCGGCGGCATCTCCAACGCGGTGCGGATCGCCGACATCGCCGCGCTGTACGGTGTCCAGTGCATGATTGGCTGCATGATCGAGACCAGCATCAGCGTGGCGGCGGCGGTGCACCTGGCCGTGGCCAAGGCGGACGTCATCACCAAGGTCGACTTGGACGGGCCCTCGCTCGCCAGGTTCGACCCGGTCGATGGTGGCGTGACCTTCAACGAGTCGGAGATCTCGATCTCCGACGCACCGGGGCTGGGGATCCGCGAGATCCGCGGCCTGGAACCGATTCCCGGCTGAGCCACGCACATGTCGCCCCTGCTCCGGATCCGCGCCGAGCGCGACAGCATGTCGGCGATCGAGCGGCGCATCGCCGACTTCCTGCTCGACAACGCCCAGCTGCTGCGCGACTACTCCTCGCAGCAGCTCGCCGACGCGCTGGGGATCAGCCAGTCGAGCGTGGTGAAGTTCAGCCAGAAACTCGGCTTCAAGGGCTATCCGGACCTGAAGTTCTCGATCGGCGAATCGCTGGCGCGCGGCGATGGCGCCGAGAGCGGCGACGTTGCCGCGGATCACCCCGACGATCCGCATGCGGCCCTCGCCGGAGAGCTCTGGCACGCCAAGGCGCGCGCCGAGGCCGAGACCCGCTCGCTCAACCCGCCGGAGAAGATCGACGCCATCGCCAACGCCATCCGCGGCGCGGACAAGGTGTTCGTGATCGGCTTGGGCCGTGACGGGATCCATGCCCGCGCCTTCGCCATGCAGCTGTCGCTGCTCGGCGTGCTGGCGATCTATCACTTCGATCCGGTGATGATGCCGGCAGGCGTCTCGTCGGCCGGCGCCGGCGATGTGCTGTTCGTATTCTCGGAACACGGTCGCCAGGCCTCGCTGTGCCGGATCGGCCAGCTGTTCCGCGAACGCCATGGCACCGTGGTCACCATCACCCGGCACAGCGCCAATCCGCTGCGTGCGCACGCCAACCTGTCGCTGCTGGTTTCGGCTCATGACGAGCGGACCCAGGTCGAGCCGATGCTGTATCAGGCGGCACTGCAGCAGCTGCTGGATCTGGTCGGCCTGGTGCTGTGCGAGGATCGCGGACGCCTGGACCAGCTGGAGACCAACCTCGAACGCATCCAGCCGATGCTGGATACTTGAATCCCCTGCAGGCCCGGAGTGGCTTCGTGTCGTCCAGAATCCTGACCGCAACCATCGCGCTGATCTACGCGTTCGCTCTCGCCGCCTGTGCCACGCAGGGCGGGCGCGCATCTGGCGGCAACGCATGGTCGCAGTCGCGGCAGCTGATCCTGGTGACCACTGCCGACTGGAACGCGACCCAGGGCCTGCTGCGCACCTACGAACGCAGCGCCGGCGGCCGCTGGCAGGAACAGGGCGATAGCGTCGCAATCACCGTCGGTCGCAGCGGCAGCGCCTGGGGCGTGGGCCTGCACCCGACCCAGCCTGGCGTGCAGAAACGCGAAGGCGACGGTCGCGCTCCCGCCGGAGTGTTCGCCATCGGCCCGGCCTTCGGTTACGCGGCGCGCGCCGACACGGCCCTGCCCTACCAGCAGATGCACGCGGACAGCTGGTGCATGGATGTACCTGCTTCGCCACTGTACAACCGCATCGTCGACGCCCGCGAGGTGGGCGCGGCGGCGGTGGAAGGCTCGACCGAGCCGATGCGCCTGGACCTGCACAACCAGGGCGACGAGCGCTACCGCAACGGATTCGTGATCCTGCATAACGCCGCAGCGATCAAAAGCGGCGGCAGCTGCATCTTCGCCCATCTGTGGAAAGCGCCGGGCCAACCCACCGCGGGCTGCACCGCGATGGCGCCCGAATCAATGGCGCGGCTGTACCGCTGGCTGAAACCGGAAATGCAGCCTGTGTTCGTGTTGCTGCCGGAGGTCGAATACCAGCGGCTGCAGGAGAGCTGGGATCTGCCCTGATGTGCGTAGGAGCGACGTAAGTCGCGAACGCTTCCCCCCAAAAAGCTCGCGACTTATGTCGCCCCCACAATCCTCGCAGCGCCGTTCCGTTCCCTGCCCACATCCGAGGTCGATTGATGTCCAACACCACCCGCGTACTGCTCGCCCTCGCCCTTGGCGCCCTGATCGGCCTGGCGTTGGGTTTCTGGGATGCGGATTCGGCAGCGCGCGTCGCGGCCATCGCCCAGCCCATCGGCAAGGTCTGGTTGAACGCGCTGCAGATGACGGTGGTGCCCCTGGTCGCAGCCATGATCGTGATCGGCATCAACGCCGCGCGCAGCGCTGCCTCCACGGGACGCACGGCGCGCACTGCGGTCATCGTGTTCGTGGTGTTGCTGTCGCTGGCTTCGGCGCTGACGGCCGTGCTTGCCCCCACCTTCCTCGCGCTGCTGCCGCGCAATCCGGACCTGGTGCAGGCGCTGCGGGGTGCGATGGCACCCACCGAAGCCGCCGCCGGAACCGCCGGACTCGCAGAGTGGCTCGCCGGCGTGGTCCCCAGCAACGCGGTCGCTGCGGCTGCGGCCGGGGCGATGCTGCCGCTGGTGGTGTTTTCGCTGTTCTTCGGCTTCGCCCTGACCCGGATCGAGGACGAGCGCCGCGTTGCGTTGCTGCGCATCGTCCACGGCATCGCCGACACCATGATCGTGATCGTGCGCTGGGTGCTGCTGGCCGCACCGCTGGGCGTATTCGCGCTGGCGCTGGCGGTCACCGCGACCGTGGGCCACAGCCTGCTGGCCGCGCTGGGGTACTACATCGCCTTGCTGATCGTGATGTATGTGATCACCACACTGCTGCTGTATCCGGTGGCGGTGCTGGCCGGCCGCGAGCGATTCGGCCGCTTTGCATCGGCGATCATCCCCGCGCAGGCGATCGCGGCAAGCACCCAGTCCTCGCTGGCGTCGCTGCCGGCGATGATGGAATCGGCGCGCACGCGGCTGGGCTATCCGGTCGCGGTGCCATCGCTGGTGCTGCCGATGGCGGTGTCGCTGTTTCGCATCACCAGCCCGGTGCAGTACATCTGCGTGGCGTCGTTCATCGCCTGGGCCTACGGCATTCCGCTCGATCCGGTGACGCTGGCGGGCGGCGCGGCACTGGCGGTCGTGGTGAGCATGGGTTCGGTGGGCCTGCCGGGCCAGGCCATCTTCATGGCCACCAACCTGCCGGTGGCGCAGGCGATGCATCTGCCGTTGGAACCGTTGGGCATCCTGCTGGCGCTGGACACGATTCCCGACGTGTTCGCCACCGTGGGCAACGTCACCGGCGACCTGACCGCTACCGCGGTGGTGGCGCGGCGCGCGAGCCCCGATGCGGCCCCGGATCCGACAACGACGTCGGATTGACGACCCCGGCCTACGGCGCTTCGGGCAACGTGGCGCCGGGCACGTGCTCCAGGATGATGTCCAGAGTGCCACCAGGATTGTGGCTGCGCAGTTCAAGCCGGTTGCCATCCATGTGCAGGATGTCGGTGGGATAGGCGATGCCTTCCTCCTCGATCGACAGCTTGCCGTCCTGGTAACGCCATTTGCCGTAGCCGGGCGGATTGCCGATCGGGTTTTCGATCACCAGGGTGCCGTCGGCCAGAAACGCGTAGGTCGTGCCCGGTTCGACGCCGGTCGATGAAACCACGCGCCAGACCTTGTCGGCGAAGGCGGGGACATTCGCATCGGCCTGCCCGTTCGACGGCATCGGCGGCGGCGTTTCCAACGCGGACGCGGGCGGCTGCTTCGCTGCTGCGGCAGGAGCCGGTGTGTCCTGTTCCGGTGCCGGCGGGGTACGCGTACAGCCGGCTGCCAGGAGGATCACGCACAGGATCGTCAGGGACATATTGGACATGGGACGCTCCGGGGGAAGACACTCGGCACGTTAGCAGCCGCCGCCTTGCGCGGCATCACGGCGCGCTTGCACCGGCTTGTTTACAACGCCCGCCTGCCTTCCTTCGGAGATCGCCATGCGCATTGCGCCCCTGACCACCTGCCTCGCCCTGGTACTCGTCGCCTGCAACGGCACCGCCGCCACTGCCGATTCGGCGCCCGAGACAGATCAGCCAGCGCAGACGGCGCAGGCCGGCACCGCGGAACGCTCCCCCGGCAAACCGTTTACGGCGACGCCGTTCGCTGAGTTCGACGAGCCCTGGGCGATGACCTTCCTGCCGGACGGGCGCCTGCTGGTCACCGAGAAGACCGGCCAGCTCAAGCTGTTCGACATCGCATCGAAGAAGACCGGCGATGTCAGCGGAGTACCGGAGGTCGACCACGGCGGACAGGGCGGGCTGGGTGACGTGGTGCTGCATCCGCAGTTCGCCAGCAACGGCCTGGTCTACCTGAGCTATGCCGAAGCCGGCGATGGCGACACCCGTGGCGGTGCAGTCGCGCGCGGCAAACTCACCCTGGACGCGAGCGGCGCCGGAGCGCTGTCCGAGGTGAAGGTGATCTGGCGGCAGGTGCCGAAAGTGAGTGGACGTGGTCATTACAGCCATCGCATGGTCTTCTCGCCGGACGGCAAATCGCTGTTCATCAGCTCTGGCGAGCGCCAGAAGTTCGATCCGGCCCAGGACATGAAGTCCAACCTGGGCAAGATCGTGCGCCTCAACGACGATGGCAGCGTGCCGACCGACAATCCGTTCGCCGGTCAGGGCGAGATCGCCTCCCAGGTGTGGACGCTCGGCCATCGCAACGTGCTGGGCATCGCGTTCGATGCGCAGGGCCGGCTGTGGGAACACGAGATGGGGCCGGCAGGCGGCGACGAGGTCAACCTGGTCGTGCGCGGCGACAACTACGGCTACCCGATCGTGTCCAACGGCGACCACTACGACGGCCGGCCGATCCCCGACCACGACACGCGCCCGGAATTCCACGCGCCGGCGACCAGCTGGAACCCGGTGATCTCGCCGGCCGGGCTGGTGATCTATTCGGGCGATCTGTTTCCGGACTGGAAGGGCGATCTGCTGATCGGCGGCCTGTCCTCGCAAGCGCTGATCGATGTGCAGGTCAACGGCGACAGCGCGCGCGAAGCCGCCCGCTACGAGATGGGCGCGCGCATCCGCGAAGTGGAACAGGGTCCCGATGGCGCGGTCTGGCTGCTCGAGGACGAGCGCAACGGCGGTGGCGGACGGCTGCTCAAGCTGATGCCGGCGGGGTGAGATTCTTACTGTGTCGTTCCGCTACGACGGATGAGCCGGCAAGCCGGATTAACCACGCCAAGTCTATGTCCAGGGCCGCTGCGGCGGCTTGCGGGTAGGCGCGGCAGGCAGGTGCTCGCGGCGCGATCGCGGCGCGATCATTCCGCCGCGCGCAGCGGCCCCGGTAGCGGCGGCAGCTTCATCGCGGCGCGGTAGCGCTCGTGCAGGGCGCGCACCTTGCCCACGTAGGCCAGGGTCTCCCGGTACGGCGGCACACCGCCGAACTTCGCCACCGCGCCGATGCCGGCGTTGTAGGCCGCCGCGGCCAGGGTCAGGTCGCCGTTGTAGCGGCGCAGCAGGCTGCGCAGATATTTCGCCCCCGCATTGATCGAATCGGACGAGGCAAACGGATTTGCGACGCCGTATTCGCGCGCCACCTCGGGCATCAGCTGCATCACGCCCTGCGCGCCCTTGCTCGAGATCGCATCGGCTTCGAATCCGCTTTCGGCGTGGGCGATCGCGCGCAGCCAGGCATCGTCGAGCTTGTTTGCCTTCGCCGCAGCCTTGAACTGCCAGGCGTACATGTCCAGGCGCGGCTTGCCGACCTTGCCCAGGCCTTCGTGCGCGGGTGAACCCTTGGGCGTTTCCACGGTGAACTTCAGGTAGGGCTTCGCGCCGGGCAGGTTGCGCGTGGTGTAGATGGTCTTGCCCTCGGATTCCCACTCGTACAGCGTGCCGTGGATCACGCCCAGGTCGCCCCAGATGTTGGTGACCTTGGCCGGATGGTCCTCGATCTGCTTCGCCTCGCACTTCGAACCCGGCTCGGCCGCCGTCGCCAGGCTGACCGTGCCATCGCGCAGGCAGCGATACACCGTGCGCGCCTGCACCGGCAGGGCGCAGGCCGCAAACAACATCAGCAGGAGCAGGCCGCGGGACAGCATGGCGCGCATTCTAGGCGCGGAAGCTGAACCGCCTGCGCACGTGCCCGACGTGCGGCGGTTACTGCGTCCTGACCCCGCGATTGAACTCAGTGACGACGCTGCAGGAGCGTCGTAGTCTTCTGGTCCTTGCCCCCGAACCGCTTGACCTCGACCTGTTCCATGCGCTCGATCACGCCGGTCGCCTTGTCGACCAGATAGCTCACGGTGGTCGTGAACTTCGCGTCGGCGCGCGCCTGCTCCAGCGCCTGCTGCAGCTTCTCCTGCGCGCCCGCGTCCTGCCCGAACGCCTGAGGCGCGAGCATCTGTTCGGCTGCCTGTGCGGCCAGCGCCGAGGCCGCCTGTGCGTCCGGCTCGACTTCCCAGGTCAGTGCATGGAACCGGGGATCGTCCGCCGTGGTGAGATGAAGGCGGTTGCGCATCGGGATCGGCTCGCCACCCAGCGGATTGGTGCCGCTGTCCTCGTACTCGTACTCGGCATCCAGCTCCAGCCCACCGCCTGAGACGAAGTTGTAGGCTGCGGGGATGTCGGCCAGCTGCTGTTCCAGCACCGGCCTGGCAGTGAGCATGTCGATCATGCGGTCCACGGCCGCTTTCGCGGCGGCGTCGGGCTTGCCCGTCGCGGTGAGGTTCTCGACCATTTCGCGCATCGCCTCGCGGTAGCGCGGGTGGATCTCATCCAGATTGGCGATGCCGGCGAACGCGCCTTCCTTGTCGAGCTGCACGTCGATCGCCAGGTCGCGCATGGCTTCGATCGTGGCCCTGAGCGTCGCCGCCAGACTCTCCGGAAGATCGCCCGTCTCGATCCTGGGATCGGTACTGGTCCAGCGCTGCACGAAGCCGGCCTCGTCGGCCCGCACGATCTCGAGCACGATCCGATCGCTGCCGGTGATCGCGACCTGCTTGCCGTCGCGGCTCTCGACTGCGCGGTAACTCTGGTCGTACTCGATCCTCGTGCCCTGTTTCCACGGCAATGGCCATTCGATCGTCTCGGCCGTCGCGTCCGCACCGTCGTCCTGTTGCGCAATGGCCACCAGCGGCCAGGCCAGCGCAAGCACGGCCAGCACTTCCTTCAGCATGAGACCCCCTGTCGCCCTCGGGCGCGTTCCTCGCCGCCAGTATCAGGGTTTGGCCCGGCACACGCTATACGACAGCGGCGGCAACTCGACGCGGACGCTGCCCGGCGCCGATGAGGTGGGAGTGCAGCTGCCGGCCGCGGATTCCCATCGCTGCGAGCCTGCATCGACCAGCACCTGCGCGGACACCGGTTTGTCGCCGGTGTTGACCGCCACCAGCGTTTCGGCGCCATCGAGCAGGCGCGAAAAGGCGAACAGCCCCGGCGCGTCGCCGGCGTAGCGCACGCGCATCTCGCCGCGGCGCAGCGAGGGGTCGTCGCGACGCAGGCCGGCGAGCCGCGCGATCGTCCGGAACAGCGGGCCGTCGCTGGCGAAATTCTCCACCGCCGTGGTCTGCATGCTGCCCACCAGGGCGTCGTCGTTGTATGAGGCCACCTGGCTGGCGAACATGTCCTGGCGCGCGTCCTGGTCGCCGCCGTCGCCGGCGAATCCCTGCTCGTCGCCGTAATAGATCACCGGCACGCCGCGGGCCAGGAACAGCAGCGCATGCGCCAGTTCGACCCGCTTGAGCACCTCGTCTGCGCCAATGCCGGGACGCGCCTTGCGCACGAAATGGGCGAAGCGTCCCATGTCGTGATTACCGAGGAAGGTGGGCAGCTGCAGCGCCGCCGGCGGGCCGCCTTCGTAATCGGCATCGAGGAAGAACAGCCGTTCGAGCCGGTCCGTGCCGGCCTTGCCGGCGATCGCATCGGCCACCGCCGACTGGAATGCGAAGTCCAGCACCGTGGGATAGCGATCGACGCGGGTGAAGCGCGCCAGCACGCCCGGGTCCGGGTCGTAGACCTCGCCGAAGATGTGGAAATTCGGGATGCCGCGCGCCTTCGCCCGCGCCAGCATCGCCGGCACAAAGGCCTGCCAGAACTCGGGGTTCACGTGCCTGGCCGTGTCGATGCGGAACCCGTCGACGCCGAAATCATCGATCCACTGCCCAAAGATGTCGATGAAGCCCTGGACCACCCGCGGATGCTCGGTCAGCAGGTCGTCGAGTCCGGAGAAATCGCCATAGGTGACGCTTTCGCCCTTCCAGGTGGAATCACCGCGGTTGTGGTAGTAGCGCAGGTCGTTGAGCCAGGCGGGCGTCTTGGAATCCTGCTCGCCATCGGGCACGTAGGCCTGGTAGGCATAGTCGACATCACGCAGCCGCGCGAAGTTTGCCGCGTCCTGGTGCGCCGCATCGTCCCCGAGGAAACCATCGTTGATCGGCGCGCCGTCGATACCGCCACGCCGGGTGTAGGGATAGTCGGCCAGCGCGCGATAGGGGCACGGGTCGGCATCGCAGTCGCGGTACTTGATCACGTCCGCGGTGTGGTTGGTGATGATGTCCAGGTAGATCTTCATGCCGCGCGCGTGCAGCGCGTCGACCAGCGCCTTGAATTCCTCGCGCGTGCCGAAATGCGGATCGACCTGGGTGAAATCGGTGATCCAGTACCCGTGGTAGCCAGAAGATTCGCGTCCCGGCCTCCCCTGCACCGGCTTGTTCTTGTAGATCGGACCCAGCCAGATCGCGGTGGCCCCAAGCGCCTGGATGTAATCGAGTCTGGACAGCAATCCGGCCAGGTCGCCACCGTGGTAGAAGCCCTTGTGGGTTGGGTCGAAGCCGTGCTGCAGACGCCCGCCCGCGACGCCGCCGCGATCGTTGTCCGGTGACCCGTTCGCGAAGCGGTCCGGCAGCACGAAGTACACGACTTCGTCCTGCGGCAGGCGTTCGCGATAGGAAGCGCCGGCCTCCTGCGCCGATGCGCCCGGCGCGTACCCGGCTGCAAGCAGGCCTGCGACGGCGAGTGCGGATCCGATGCGGGCGATGGCTGACATGCGGGGCCTCCGGTTGGGTCGGCCCGCGAGCATAAGCCGGCTAGCGCGCCAAGCGACGCGCCAGGCGCCAGGCCAGCGGCCGGAATACGTATGCAGCCACGATCGCGGCCGGCCCGGCGATGATCCAGGCCAGCAGCCAGCGCGCCGGATAGCCCCGGTCCACGCCTGTGTTGATCGCCGTCACCACGGCGGCGACGAAGGCCGACATGAATACCGCGAGGCAGGCCGGCAGCAAGCGCCGGGCGCGCCTGGACGCGGGGTCGGATCCGGGGTCTGAGGCGGGAAGCTCGGGCACGAGGGCAGTCTCGCACGACGTCGTCACAGTGTCGCAGTGCAGCCGCTATCCTCGCCCCACGCCATCGGAGTGCCCCGGACCATGACGCTTCCACGCCGCATGCTTGCGCTGTTCATGCTGATGCTCTTGTCCGCCTGCGCATCGGCCCCACCCACCAGGACCGATGCGCCGACGCTGCGGGTGATGAGCTTCAACGTGCGCCTGCCGGTGGAGTCCGACGGACCCAACCGCTGGGAAGCGCGCCGCGCCCTGGCGGCGAAAACGATCCGCGACGCGGACCCGGATGTGATCGGCACCCAGGAGCTGCACAAGCCGCAGGGCGATTACCTGGTCTCGCAACTGCCGGACTATGCCTGGTTCGGAACCAGCCGGCGCGGCGACCACAGCGACGAACACATGGGCGTGTTCTATCGCCGCGACCGCCTGCGCGTGCTGGAGTCGGGCGATTTCTGGCTGTCGGATACGCCCGAAGTGGCCGGGAGCATCAGTTGGGGACATCCCCTGCCACGCATGGTCACCTGGGCGCTGTTCCAGCGCATCGCCGACGGCCGCCGCTTCTACCTGTTCAACACCCACCTGCCCTACCGCGAAGAAGACGAAGACGCGCGCACGCGCGGCGCACGCCTGCTCGTGTCGCGCATCGCCGCGCTGCCGTCCGACGTGCCGGTGGTGGTGACCGGCGACTTCAACGCGACTCCGGGCAGCCCGACCCATGCCGCGGCGACATCGGCCCTGCGCGATGCCTGGACCGTCGCGGCGCGGCGTTCAGGCCCGGAGGGCACTTTCCACGGCTTCACCGGCCAGCCCGACCAGCGCATCGACTGGGTGCTGGTGCGCGGCTTCGAGGTGCTGTCCGCCACCACGCTCGACACCAACGAGGCTGGCCGCTATCCGTCCGATCATTTCCCGCTGCTGGTCGAACTGCGCTGAAGGCGGTCGCGGGCTCGCGGCTGTCTAGGGCGCATCCGCCGCACGCGCGATACCGATGCGACTCGCCTTGTCCAGCAGCGCGCGTCGCAGCTTCGGCGCCACGACCGGCACCGTGAGCATGGTGCTGGCCACCGCCATCAGCAGCAGCGCGGTGAACATCTCGCTGGTGATGAGCTGCTTGTCGAGCAGGATGTTGGCGAAGATGATCTCGATCAGGGCCTTGGTCTGCAGCAGCCAGCCGATGATCGAGGCTTCGCCACGCGGCCACTTCAGGATCCGTCCCGCCAGGTGCACACCGGTCAGCTTGCCGCTCACCGATGCCAGCAGCAGTACGCCGGCGACCAGGAACACCACGCTCCCGCCCAGCGTCCACGACGTGCGCAGCCCGGTGCTGAGGAAGAACACCGGCATCAGCACCAGCAGCACGTGGTGGCGCAGCTTGTCCATCGCTTCCTGGTCGAACCATTCCGCGTCCATCACCACGCCGGCCAGGAAAGCGCCGACCATGAAGTGCAGGCCCGACCAGTCCGCGCCGAACGCGCAGGCTGCCAGCCACACCAGCGCCACGTACCAGCGATCGCGCTCGGGCAGGCGCCGCATCAGCGCGCGGAAGCCGATGCAGGCCACGGCGAACGAAAGCAGGAACGCGCCCTGGCGACCGATCCGTTCCCAGTCCATCAGCACCAGCGCGAGCACGCCCCAGATCGCGACATCGTCGAGGCTGGCGTAGCGCAGGATCCGCTGGCCGATCGGCTGGCGCAGCAGGCCAAGCTTTTCCATCAGCAGGATCAGGATCGGCAGCGCGGTGACCGCGCAGGCCATGCCCACGCCCACCACGAACTGCCACGACTGCGCCCGTACACCCATCCACCCTGGGAAGAACGACAGGGCCGTCGCCGCGGCGCAGCCGAACAGCAGCGGCACTCCCAGTGCGAGCCCGGCGGTGATCCCGCTTTCGCGCCGGCTGCTCCAGGCCTTGCGCACGTCCAGCTCGATGCCCGCGATCATCACGAACAGCATCACCGCCCACCAGGCGACACCATTGAGTGCGGTGATCACGTCCTTGGTGAAGACCGTGGCGTAGTACTCGGGGAACGCATGTCCCAATACACCCGGCCCGAGCAGCACGCCGGCCACGATCTGCACGACGACCAGGGGCGCGAAATACTCGGTGCGGGCCACCCGCCATACCAGGTAGGGCACCGAAAAGATGATCGCCATCGCGACAAGGAACAGTTCGGTCGTGGTTACAGAGTGCTGCATGGCTGAATCACCGGTCGGCGCCCGGGCGGGCCGGGCCGATTATCGCAGCCGGTCGCTCCCCTGCGGTTGGGCGAACTGGACCCGCAGTGCGCGCCTCAGGACAGCTGCGAACGCGCCCAGCGCACGATGCCGGCCGCGCCGCTGGCACCGGCCCGGCGCGCCACCTCACGCCCCTGCCGGAACAGGATGAGGGTGGGCATGCTGCGCACGTCGAAGCGTGCGCCCAGCGCGGGCTCCGCCTCGGTATTGACCTTGGCCAGGCGCACCCGCGGCTCCAGCTGCGCGGCGGCGGCCTCGAACTGCGGCGCCATCATCCGGCACGGCCCGCACCATGGCGCCCAGAAGTCGACCAGCACCGGCAGCTCCCCGCGCATGACGTGAGTCTCGAACGAGGCCGCATCCAGCGCCACCGGCTGGGCATCGAACAGCGCGCGCTTGCAGCGTCCGCACACCGGCGCTTCGGACAGCCGCGCCAGCGGCACCCGGTTGGGCGCGTGGCAGTGCGGGCACACGACAAGGATCGTGTCGCTCATGATCCGGCTTCGAAGCTCTTGTTGCCGAGCAGCACCCGGCCGTGCGCGTCCTTCACCGTCACTTCGACATCGATGCCTTCGCGTACGCTCTGGGTCACGATGCAGAACTGCTCGAATTGCTCGAGGATCCGGTCCAGGTGTTCGTGAGCTTCGCCGCCCTCGGCCAGACGGATCTCGGCGAAGGCCTTGGGAATGCGCCAGCGTCCTTCGGCGTTGCGCATCGGCGTGGCGGTGATCTCGGCGCGCACCGGGCCCGGCGTGTTCTTGTATTTGCGCAGCGCGAACAGCAAGCTGGCCGAGAGACAATTGGCGACGGCGGCCAGCAGCAGCCGCGAGGGATTGGGACCGCGGTCCTGACCCAACGGGGCGGCTTCGTCGCCGAGCAGGGGCGCGATCCCTGCCTTGTCGAACCGGATGCGGAAGGCGTAATCGTCCTCCTGTTCCAGGGTGACGCGGATCGCTTCATCTACGCTCATCGTGTTCTCCGGTAGCAAGATCAGGCCACGGCGCGGCGCGCCTGCGCCGCCAGCAGCACGTAGTACAGCAGCGGGATCACGACCAGCGTGAGCACGGTGCTGACCAGGATGCCGAAGATCAACGCCACCGCAAGGCCGTTGAAGATCGGATCGTCGAGGATGAAGAACGCCCCCAGCATCGCCGCGAATCCGGTCAGCACGATCGGCTTGGCGCGCACCGCGCAGGCTTCCACGACCGCGTCCGCCGCGCTGCGGCCGGCGGCGACGGACTGGTTGATGAAGTCCACCAGCAGGATCGAGTTGCGCACGATGATGCCGGCCAGCGCGATCATGCCGATCATCGAGGTGGCGGTGAACTGCGCGCCGAGCAGCGCGTGGCCCGGCATCACGCCGATCACGGTCAGCGGGATCGGCGCCATGATCACCAGCGGCACCAGATAGCTGCGGAACTGCGCGACCACGAGCAGGTAGATCAGGACCATGCCAGCCGCGTAGGCGATGCCCATGTCGCGGAAGGTCTCGTAGGTGATCTGCCACTCGCCGTCCCATTTCACGGCGAAATCGCTGGTGTCCTGCGGCTGCGCGATGAAGGTCTGGGCGATCTGCTGTCCGCCCACCCTGGCATCGCGCAGCTGCCCGACCAGATCGAACATGCCGTACAGCGGGCTGTCCAGCCGCCCGGCCTCGTCGGCGGTGACATAGACCACGGGCAGCAGATCCTTGTGATGGATCGCGCCGTCCCACGGCGCACGCTGCACGCTCACCAGTTCCGACAGCGGCACCAGTTGCCCTTCCCCACCGCGTACCCGCAGCGCCAGCAGGCGCTCGATGCCGGCCTGCTCCGACGCGGGCAGGCGCAGGCGCACGGCGCGCGGGTACTTGGAGCTGCCATCGTGCACGTAGGTCGCGTCCAGCCCCGACACCGCGGCGGCCAGGGCATCGGCGATCGAGGCCTGCGGCACGCCCAGGCGCGCGGCGCGTTCGCGGTCCACGGTCAGCACTTCGCGCGGCGCATCGCTCTCCACGCTGGTGTCGACGTCGACGATGCCCTCGGTCTTGCGGAAGCGCTTTTCCAGCTCCAGCGCCAGAGTGCGGCTGCGCGCGTAGTCCGGGCCGTAGAGTTCGGCCACCACGGGCGAGAGCACCGGCGGCCCGGGCGGCACCTCCACCACCTTCACCGACGCGCCGTGGCGCACGCCGACTTCTGCCAGTTTCGGGCGCAGCGCGCGCGCGAGTTCGTGGCTCTGACGGTCGCGCTCGTGCTTGTCGACCAGGTTGATCTGCAGGTCGCCGACGTTGCTGCCGCTGCGCAGGAAGTACTGCCGCACCAGGCCGTTGAAGTTCATCGGCGCCGCGGTGCCGGCATAGCCCTGGTAATCGAGCACCTCGGGCACCGTGTCGACCACGGCGGCCAGGTCGACGAGCAGCGCATTGGTGTCTTCCAGCGCGCTGCCCTCGGGCAGGTCCACGACCACCTGGATCTCGGACTTGTTGTCGAACGGCAGCATCTTCAGCACCACCCACTGCAGCACCGTCAACGACGCAGCCAGCACCACCAGTGCGGCCATGCCGGCGAACAGCAGCTTGCGGCGGCGGCGGCCCGCGTCCGGGTCCAGGAACGGTCGCATGATGGCGCCGAACAGGCGGTGCAGGCGCGTTTCCCCGCCTTGGGAGTCCGCGGTTTTGTGTGCCTCCTGCTCCGCTGTCGCCACATGCCGCGACAGCAGTTTCAGCGACAGCCACGGCGTCACCACCAGCGCCACCGCCAGCGAGATCAGCATGCCCACCGAGGCGTTGATGGGGATCGGGCGCATGTACGGCCCCATGAGGCCCGAGACGAAGGCCATCGGCATCAATGCCGCGATCACGGTGAAGGTGGCCAGGATGGTCGGCCCGCCCACTTCGTCCACCGCCGGCGGAATCGCCTCGCGCAGGGTCTTGCCGCCCTGCGCCATGTGCCGGTGGATGTTCTCCACCACCACGATCGCGTCGTCGACCAGGATGCCGATCGAGAAGATCAGCGCGAACAGCGAAACGCGGTTGAGGGTGAACCCCATCGCCCACGAGGCGAACAGGGTGATCGCCAGGGTAAGCACGACCGCGCTGCCGACCACGATCGCCTCGCGCCAGCCGAGTGCGAACAGCACCAGCAGCACCACCGAAGCGGTGGCGAACGCCAGCTTCTGGATCAGCTTCTGCGCCTTGTCGGTGGCGGTGAGCCCGTAGTCCCGGGTGACGGTGACATGCACGCCCTCGGGAATCAGCTCGCCGCGCAGCTGGTCCAGGCGCGTCGCGATCGCGCCGGTGATGTCGGCGGCGTTGCTGCCTGGCTTCTTGGCCACCGCGATCGTCACCGCAGGCGCCAGCCCGGAAGCCGGGCCCTCGCGCCCGGCGGGCGCGCCGTGCCAGGCGTAGCGCAGGGCGACGTCGCCGCCGGCGCGCACGTCCGCGACGTCCGCCAGGTGCAGGGGGCGGCCGCCATCGAGGCCGATCACCAGCTCGGCGACCTCGTCCGCGCTGGCCAGGAACCGGCCCGCCGTCACCGGCACCGGGCCCTGCGCACCGATGCGCTCGCCGACCTGGCGCACCGCATTGGCCGCCTGCAGGGCCTGGGTCAGATCGGATACCGCCAGGCCGTATGCGGCCAACCTGGAGGGATCCAGCGTGACCGATACGACCCGATCCGGCGCACCGATGGTGTAGACGTCGCGGGTGCCGGGGATGCGCTTGAGTTCGGTCTCCAGCGTGTGCGCGACCTCGGCCAGCTCGGCGGCGCCGCGCTGCGGGTCGTCCGTCCACACGGTCAGGGCCATCACGGGCACGTCGTCGATGCCCTTGGGCTTGATCAGCGGCTGCCCGACGCCGACACCGGCCGGCATCCAGTCTTGGTTGGAATAGACCTGGTTGTACAGGCGCACGATCGCCGGCTGGCGCTCCACGCCCACGGTGTACTCCACCGTCAGCACCGCCATGCCCGGACGGCTGATCGAATAGATGTGCTTGATGCCCTCGATTTCCGACAGCTTCTGTTCCAGCGGCGTGCTGACCAGCTGCTCGACGTCGCGCGCGCTGGCCCCGGCGAAGGGGACGAACACGTTGGCCATGGTCACGTCGATCTGCGGCTCTTCCTCGCGCGGCGTGATCAGCACCGCGACCAGGCCCAGCATCAGGCCCATGATCGCCAGGATCGGGGTCAGCGGATTGGACTGGAATGCGGCGGCGATTCGCCCGGACAGTCCCATCCGGGTACTGTCAGCCATGTCCGACTCCGGCGACCGCCTTGCGCTGCACGGCGAGCGCCTGCCCGGCCGCGACCGGATCGAGCGCGATCTTCTCGCCCGCCTTGATCCCGGCGACGATCTCGAACTCGTCGCCAATCCGTCGTCCGAGCCGCACCTGACGCAGGACCAGGCGATTGCCCGTGGCCAGCACGTAGACGGCGCTCAGCTCGCCACGCTGCACGACTGCGGCGGCAGGCAGGCGCACCAGGCCGGTGTCGCCTGCAATCGGAAACACGACCTTGGCTGTGACGCCCGGCTGCGGCGCATCCGCGGTATCGGGGAGCATCACCCGCACGGCCACGCTATGGGTGGAAGGGTCCGCGGCCGGATATACGATCACCTGCGCGGCATCCAGGATGCGTCCGTCGCCCAGCACGATGCGCGCGCGATTCGCGGCGCGGATGCCGGCCACATCGGACTGCGGCACCTGCACCTGGATGCGCAACGCGCCGGGCGCGTACACGGACAGCAGGTCCTGGCCTGGCGCCACGCTCTCGCCCGGCTCCACCTCGCGCGCGCTGACGATTCCGGCATAGGGCGCACGCACCACGGTGTAGTCGGCCTGCTGGCCGGCCTGCGCGAGCTGCGCACGCGCCGCATCGCGCGCGGCGTTCGCGCTGTCCCGGCTTGCGCGCGCCTGGTCGATCTGGGCGCGGGAAACATATCGGTCCGCAGCCAATGCGGCGAAGCGCCGGTAGTTGGCTTCGGCCTCGACCGCCGCAGCCTCCGCGGCGCGCAATTGCGCCCGGGCGGTGTTCGCTCCGGCCTGCTGCTCGACCGCGCTCAGGCGCAGCAGCACCTGACCGGCCACGACCCGGTCGTTGACGTCGACGTCGACCGCAACGACCCGCCCGCTGGTCTGCGCAGTCAGCACCGCCTGCTGCACGGCCTCGACTACGCCGTCCCAGCTGCGACCGTGCGTGTCGTCCGCAACCCGCGCCACAACCGTCTGCAACGCAGGCAAAGGCGGCAATCCCGCTTGCGGCGGCTCGCTGCCGCAAGCGGTCAGGGCCAGCAGCAGGGCTGCCACGAGAAAACTCCTGCGGATCGGCATGGCGGCGCTTCGCTCTCTGGCTTCGATCAGCGGAAGCCGCAGCCCGGGGCTATGCCCTTGCCGACGCCAAGCTTGCGCAGCAGCATCGCGGCGGGACAGAAGCCGGTGATGCTCGATTGCAGCAGATTCAGGCCGACAAAGGCGGTCAACAGCCACCACCACGGCGAAACCAGCTGGCTCAACGCGACGCTGATGAGGATCATCACGCCCGCGAAGGCCATGACGGCACGGTCCAGACTCATTTCAGTTCTCCTTGCAGAAGGGTTGGCGAAGCCGTTGATCAGCGCCGACGCTGCGGCAGCATCCGCAGCAGCGTGTTGTCGCGCCGGAAGTAGTGGTGGAACAGCGCCGCCGCCGCGTGCAGGCCGACGAGGTAGTAGCCGACGGTGCCGATGGTTTCGTGGAGTTCTTCGACCGAATCGGCGAGCGCGGGGTCAATTCCGACCAGCGCCGGCAGCTCGAGGCCGAAGAACGGCACCGGCTCGCCTTCGGCGCTCAGCAGCAGCCAGCCGAGCAGCGGCATGGCGAGCATGAACACGTACAGCGCCAGATGCATCGCGACCGCCACGCGGTGCTGCCAGACGCCGATCGCGGGCCGGATTTGCGGCGCTGCTCCCGCCATCCGCAGGGCCAGCCGCAGCCACACCAGCACGAACACTGCCAGCCCGAGCATGAAGTGCCACTGCTTCAACGCCTCGCGCGGATCGCTGCCCTTGGGATAGAACTCGCGCAGCTCGATGCACGCATACACCGCCACCAGCAGCGCGAGCATCAGCCAGTGCATCGCGATCGACAGCGAGCCGTAGCGATCGGTGGTGTTTTTCCATTGCATGGCTGCGCATTTCCAGGTCGTCGCGAACCGGGCTTATTTGCCGTGTCCGTTGGTCTTCAGGCGCTCGATGCCCAGCGCCTTCATCACGTATTTCTCGTAGATCGGCTCCGAGGTGCCGTGCCGCATCTTGTAGAGGAAGTACTTCTCGAAGCTGATCTTGGCCACGTGCACCCACTTGCCGACCTTGGTCCAGGTCACGTTGCGCGGCGGGATCTGCGGCAGCGCCACGAACGCCACACCGGTATCGCCCATGTCGGCCAGGCACACGGCGTTCCAGGTGCCCTCGAAGTCCGCAGGCTTGTCCTGGAGTTCGGCCTGGATGTTGCGCACGATGGTGGTGACCATCGACTCGATCATGAAGCCGGTCTTGGGCGCGCCCGTGGGGATCGGCGTGGCCTCCACCGGCGGGATCGCCACGCACACGCCCGCGGCGAAGATGTTTGGGTAGCGCGGGCTGCGCTGATGCTTGTCGATGACCACGAACCCGCGCGGATTGCATAGCCCTTCGACCTGGGCCACCGCATCCACGCCCTTGAACGCAGGCAGCAGCATTGAGAACTTGAACGGCAGCGTCCGCTCGCCGGTCGGCTGCCCTTGCCCGTCGTGTTCGACCACGATCGCCTCGCCTGGACGCACCTCCTTGACCTTCGCGTTGGTGATCCACTGGATATGCCGCTGGCGCATTTCCGATTCCATCAGCCCCTTGGAATCGCCCACCCCGCCCAGTCCCATGTGGCCGATATAGGGCTCGCTGGTGACGAAGGTCATCGGTACCTTGTCGCGCAGCTTGCGCTTGCGCAGGTCCGCATCGACGATCATCGCGAACTCGTATGCCGGCCCGAAGCAGCTCGCACCTTGTACCGCGCCGATCACGATCGGCCCGGGGTCCTTGAGGAAAACCTGATAGGCGTCCCACGCCTCCTGTGCATGCGGCGTGGTGCAGACCGACTGCGTATGCCCCGATGCGGGCCCGGTGCCGGGCACTTCCTCGAAGGCCAGGCGCGGACCGGTACAGATCAGCAGGTAGTCGTAGTCGAAGACCCGGCCGTCGGAGGTTTCGACCCTGTTGCCCATTGCGTCGATGCGCGTGGCGCGATGCGGCACGAAGTCGATGCCTTTCTTCGCCAGGTACTCGCCAACCGCGAACGTGAAGTCGTCGGCCTGGCGCCAACCCACCGCCAGCCACGGATTGGAGGGCGTAAAACTGAACCGCTCGCCGTCGCCGATCACCGTAATCGGATGCGACTTTCCCAGCCGGTCGCGCAGCTCGTAGGCAGCGCTCATGCCGGCCAGGCCGGCTCCCAGAACGACGATATTGGCCATGGCGGACCTCCGGTAATGGCTCATGTTTGTCGGAGCCAGCCAGGGCCGTATTGACCCTGATCAAGCCCGCGACGCGCTGCTTGCAATTACTTTAGTGTTTGCTTATATTAGTGTCAACTAATATTTAGGATCCACTCATGCCCCTGAGTACAGACCAGCTGGTTGCCGAGGCCCGCAAACGGATCGTCGAAATCCCCCCGCACGCAGCCGCCGCCGAGGCCGCGTGCGTGCTGATCGACGTGCGCGAACCCGCCGAGTTCGTCTCCGGGCACCTGCCGGGCGCAGTCAACATTCCGCGCGGCGTGCTCGAATTCCAGGTCGGATCGCATCCGTCGCTCGAAGACCCGCAGCGGCCGGTCGTGGTGTATTGCCGCAGCGGCGGCCGCGCCGCGCTGGCGGCGCTGACCCTGGGCGAACTGGGCTTCGGCAACGTCCGCTCCATCGCCGGTGGCATCATGGGCTGGGCCGAAGCCGATTTGCCGGTGCATGTGCCCGAACCTGCCCACTGACACCGTAACGGAGCGGACATGGCGCGACGCGCTGCCAGTTACCCCATCGACGCCGAGCAGATGCGCGATCACGCCGGCGACGCCGCCCAGCTGCTCAAGGCCCTGGCCAACGAGAAGCGGCTGATGATCCTGTGCCTGCTGGTTGAGGCGGAGCGGTCGGTGAATGAGCTCAACGAACAGCTCGACCTGAGCCAGTCCGCACTCTCGCAGCACCTGGCCGTGCTGCGCGCCGACGGCCTGGTGCGCACCCGTCGCGAGGCGCAGAGCATCGTGTATTCGATCGCGCCCGGGCCGGCCGAGCGCATCCTGCAAACCCTGCATGCGGTCTATTGCGGCGCGCGCGGCTGAGCCGCGCCGGCCGCGGCGCTTCCCGATCCGCAATTCACCGTCGAACACAGCGCGCGTGTGACCGCTGGCGCGGCACTAACATCGGCTGGGCTAGGCTCCCGCAATCCTGACTCCCACGCGAGGCGACCATGTCCGATATGCCACGCCCCACCGCGCGCGATTTCGACCCGGAAGTCCTGCGCCTGTTCGACCAGTACGTGCACGGCGACATCGATCGCCGCGGGTTTCTTTCCGGTACCGCGCGCATCGCCGGTGGCATGGCGGCGGCGACCGGCCTGCTGGCGATGCTTGCGCCGCAGTTCGCGGCGGCGCAGCAGGTGAAGCCGGACGACCCGCGCATCGCGACCTCGCCTCTGGATTTCGATTCGCCCGACGGCAACGGCAAGGCGCGCGGCTATCTCGCCAGGCCGGCCAGGGCCGAAGGCAAGCTGCCGGTGGTGCTGGTGATCCATGAGAACCGCGGCCTGAATCCGCATATCGAGGACGTGGCGCGACGCCTTGCTGTCGCGAACTTCATCGCCTTCGCGCCTGATGCGCTGTTCCCGCTCGGCGGCTATCCCGGCGACGAGGACAAGGCCCGGGCCGAATTCGCCAAGCTCGACCAGGCCAAGAGCAAGCAGGACTTCCTGGCCGCGGCGCGCTTCGCGAAGAAGCTCGATGGCGGCAACGGCCGGCTTGGCGTAGTCGGCTTCTGCTGGGGCGGCGGCATGTCGCACTGGCTGGCGACGCAGTTGAGCGATTTGGATGCGGCGGCTCCGTTCTACGGCCCCGCTCCGGCGCCGGAGGAGGCGAAACAGGTCAAGGCCGAATTGCTGGTGGTGCTGGCCGAGACCGACGAGCGCGTCAATGCGACCTGGCCACCGTACGAAGCGGCACTGAAGGCGGCGAAAGTGAAATATGCCGTGTATCAGCCCGACGGTACGCAGCATGGTTTCCACAACGACACCACGCCGCGCTACGACGCCGCTGCGGCGCAGGAGGCGTGGAAACGCACCCTGGCGCTGTTCGAGCGCACATTGCGGTAGGTCGGCGCTACCGCGCCGACGCGATGGGGTTGTCGATGCCTGCGGCGGGGACGTAGCCCCGACCTGCGCGGCCGGGGATGCGCGGCTCAGGTCTGGGGCTGCAGGATCGGCCGTTCCTCGTAGGGCTGCACCACCACCCAGCCGTTGCCGCTGAACTTCATCTGCACGGTCTCGCCGCTGGTGCGGCCGATCAGGGTGCCGAAGGAAATGTCGGCGACGATCTCGGTGCGCAGGCCATCGGACCAGGCCACCGTCGCGTTGGGATCGGTGTAGACATCGCCGGCATCGCCGCCGACCGGCAGGGTCAGCGGTTCGTAGTGCGAGGTGATCGCCACGATGCCGCTGCCCGACAGCTGCACGTTGAACAGCCCGCCCGACATCGCGCCCGCCATGCTGCGCATCATCGTGATCTTGTGGCGGATGCCCGATTCCACCGCCAGCACGTCGTTGCCGTTGACGAAGATCGACTCGCCGGCCAGCCGCAGCAGGGTGATCTTCTTGCCGGCGTCGGCCAGGTAGACCCGGCCACGGCCCTCGACCTTCATCAGGCTCATGCCTTCGCCGCTGATGGTTTTCTTCAGCAGGTTGCCCAGCCCCTGTTCCAGCACGCCCTGGCGGGTGAACTTCACCTCGCCCTTGCGCGCGACCATGGCGCCGGCCTTGGCCCAGACCATGCCGTCCAGTCGTACTTCCAGCATGTACGGGCTTTCCAGCTCGAAGGCCTCGCCGCTGGCGTCCTTCTCCTTCGACCTGGCGATGAATTCCTGCAACGACTGGATGGCCATGGACGACTCCCGTACGAAGGGTGTGATTCTAACGATGCATGCGCCCCCCGGCGCCAGCTGGCGCCACGAGGCCCGGTGTAGTCCGCGTTCCATCGGTGACTGCGTGCATGCAGGTTCCAACCGCGATACGCCGCGCATCCAGGTCTGCGCCAACGGCGAGGCGAACAGCCTGAACTTTTCAGCTCACCCTGTTAATCCGGAAGTGGATGAGCCCGCGTCTTCACGCGCCGCGCGTCGACGGATTCGCAAACTCAGGCATCACGCGGCCAGGGAGCCGATGATGACCACGCGCAAACAGCAGCTCGAATACCTCGCCAAGCAGATGGAAAAGATCGACATCGCGATGCTGACCACCGTTGGCCAGGGCGGCTACCTGGTGAGCCGTCCGCTGTCCACGCAGGCGGCCTCGTTCGACGGCGAACGCGTGTGGTTCTTCACCCAAGCGGACAGTCCCAAGGTCGCCGAGATCCGTCGCCATCCCAGGATCAACGTGGCCTACAGCTCGAAGGATGCCAACACCTACCTCTCGGCCGCGGGCGATGCGCGCATCAATCGCGACCAGGCGCTGATCGACCGGTTCTGGAACGATGCGCTGAAGGCGTTCTTTCCCAAGGGTCCACAGGATCCGAACCTGGTGCTGATCGAGGTTGCGCTGCGCACGGTGGAGTACTGGGACGGCCCGGGCACCTGGATCGGCAAGGCGGTCACGTTCGCGATCGCCAGCGTGACCGGCAACGACGATGTGATGGCGGAAAACCGGATCGTCGACGTGGCCACCGGACGCAGCCGCAAGCCGCCGGGCAGCGATCGCCCCGGAGCCGGCGCGCGCAGCAGAACCGCAAAGGCCCCAGCCAGGAAGGCGATCGGCAAGCGCGGCGCCGGCAAGCCCGTCAAGCCTGCGAAGGCGGCGAAGAAGGCGAAGACGGCCGTCAAGCCCGGGCCACGCAAGCAGACGGGACGCAGGACGGCGAAGAAGGCTGCCACGGCCAAGCGCGCAGTGCGCACGCGCTGAGCCTGGCGCGCAATGCCGAGCCCCGGCCAGATGTAAACGAAACGATTCGACCGGCGCCCGTGCGCCGCGCGCGGCCGCCGGACTTGCCGCGCATCGTGCTAGCGTGCCGCGCATGAGTCCTCCGGCACGCACACCCATCTCGCCTGGGGCGGAGCCCACCATGCGCCGGGCGGTGGGCCGTTGGCAGCTGTACGGATTGTCGATCAACGACGTGATCGGCAGCGGGATCTATCTGCTGCCCGCCGCGGCCGCGGCCCTGCTGGGACCCTCGAGCCTGTGGGCGGTGCTGCTGGCAGGGCTGGCGGTGAGCCTGCTGGTGCTGTGCTACGCGCAGGCGGCGAGCTATTTCGACCAGCCCGGCGGCGGCTATCTGTATGCACGCGAAGCGTTCGGGCCCTTCATCGGATTCGAAGTGGGCTGGATGCTGCTGCTTACGCGCATCTCCAGCGCGGCGGCGCTGAGCAATGGCCTGGCCGAAGCGGTCACCCACTTCTGGCCCGACGCCGCCAGCGGCGGCATGCGGGTGGCGATCGTCGCCGGTTCCCTGGCGCTGCTGGTGGCGATCAACGTGGTCGGCGTCCGCGCGGCCGCACGCACGGGCGTGCTGCTGTCGATCGCCAAGGTGCTGCCGTTGCTGCTGTTCGTGGCGATCGGCGCATGGCACGTGGACATGTCGCTGGCCGCGCCCCTGGCTTCCTCACCCGCGCCGCGCGCACTGGGTGAAGCCGCGCTGCTGTTGATGTTCGCCTACGCGGGTTTCGAGAACCTGCCTGCCGCCGCGGGTGAGTACCGCAATCCGAAGCGCGACGTGCCGTTCGCCATGCTGTCGATGATCGCCACGGTCACCCTGATCTATTTCAGCGTGCAGTGGATCGCGCTCGGCACGCTGCCGGGCCTGGCCCGGTCGCAGACGCCGTTGGCCGAAGCCGCGTCGGGCTTCGCCGGCGGATGGCTGGCGCTGTTGATGACCGTGGGCGCGGCGGTCTCGATCCTGGGCACCAACAGCAACACGGTGATGCTCGGGCCACGTTATCTGCATGCGCTGGCGATGGATGGCTACGGCCCGCGCGTACTGGCCGCGATCCATCCGCGCTTCCGCACGCCGGTGCCGGCGATCCTGACCGTGGGCGCGCTTTCGCTGGTGCTGGCGCTGTCGGGCTCGTTCGTGCAGCTGGCCTTGCTGTCGGTGGTGGCACGCCTGTGCGCCTACATCGGCACGGCGCTCTCGGTCCTGGTGCTGCGTCGTCGTCATGGCGAGCGCGAGGCCGCGCTACAGCTGCCCGGTGGTCCGGCGATTCCGATCGCCGCGACATTGCTGGCGGCGGCCCTGCTCGCCAGCGCCAGCGCCGTCAACCTGCTGGCGGGGGCGATCGCACTGGCGTCCGGTGCGGTGCTGTACCGCTTCAGACGCAACAATCCGGGGCCCCAGCCCGCCGCCTGACGCTTGCGCTCAGGAGAGCGCGCGCGCGATGTCTTCCAGCGGCGAGTTCGCCAGGTTCTTGTCGTACTCCGCGAGCAGCCGCGCCCGGGTTTCCTTGTGCAGGAGCGGCCGCATCTGGCCGAGCGTCTGCGCATCGGCCATCAGCACCAGATGCTCGTAGCGGTGCTTGAGCGCGTCGTCGTTGAGACGCTGCGCCAGCCGCTTGGCGAAACCGGCTTCCTCGGCTTCCTCCCCGCTCTGCTCCGGCGGCTGGCTGCCCGCAGGCGTGGCCAGCGGCAGCTGCGCCGGGTCGATCAGTTCCACCTGCTCCAGCGACAGTTCGCCATCGCTACCCGCATTGCGCAGGATGCGCGCGCCGCCGCCATCGGCCACCACAACGCGCGTGCCTGGGGGAATGACCGTGTTGTTCATCGTATGTCTCCTTCGGAGCAAAGCAGATACGGTACTGGCTGAAGGGTTATGGCAGCGCATTGTCCATGAGGATTCGCACGATCTGGCCCGCGCCGAGCGCATAGCCATGGTGCAGCGCAAAACAAAGCCGGGGCGCAATGCGCCCCGGCCGATGTTCAACGTCTGTAGCCTAGTTGTTTACGGCGACTCGGACTCCGCCGGTTTGCGATTGACCATCGCGTAATCGCGATACTCGTCCTGGGTGACGAACCCATCATCGTCGCCGTCCATGTCGGCGAACGACACCTTGAGGTTCGCGTCGGCTTCCACCTCGGTCGCACTCAGCTTGCCGTCGTCGTCCTGGTCGAAATTGCTCCAGACGCTGGTCATCGCCGCCTGGGAATGATCGGCGGCGTGTTCGCCACTGGTGGCAAGGCTGGTCTTGGCATAGGTGGTGTATTCGGCGTCTGAGATCGATCCGTCGCCGTCGCTGTCCATTGCCGCGAAGCGACCATCGAAATCGGCATCCGCATCGGCTTCGGTGGCACTGATCATGCCGTCCTTGTCGGCATCGAGGCGATTCCACAGATCGCGCTGGGTGACCGAGGCATGCGCGGCGGCATTGGCGGCGCCCTGCGATTGGGTCGGCGGTGCAGGCGGTGCATCCTGCGTGGCGTCCTGTGCATCGTCCATGTCGTCGGTCTGGGCAGTCGTGGTGTCCTGCATCTTGTCGTGCGCCTTGTCCTGCACCTGCTCGGTTGCCTGCAGCGCGGATTGGGTGCTGTCCTGTACCGCGCCGCTGGTACGCTCGACCGCGCGGTCCGCGGCTGGCACCGGATCTGGCACCTGCGCATTGGCGGCGCCTTGCACCTGCGCGCCAGCATTGGCACTGGCATTGGCGTTGGCGTTCTGCGCAAGCGCTACCGGTGCCGCCAACGCGGCGCCGATCGCGAGCGCGACAAGAGTATGGTTCTGGAGTTTCATTCTGTATCTCCGGTGTGTTCGCGAGGGGAATCGAAACCCGCGCCCCTGCGCAGGTGGCGACAACATGCACGCGAGTTCCTTTACACGCCGTGATATTGCAGCGTACTGGTGCCGCGAGTGTTGAATGCGTTCAGACAACTGCATTCAGCGATGTCGTCATCGTGTGGAGGCGTTGTGCATTCGTGCTGCAATGCGAAATGCAGATGTTCAATCGCCGCCGCTGGAGCACCCCTCCAGCAGGCTCCCGACTTCCGCTAGGGTCGTGGGACGCACCGCACGCGCGCATTCGATGCCGTTGCGCAACAACACCAGGGTTGGCCATAGCTTCACCCGGAACGACCGTCCCAGCGGCTTGCCGCGTCCATCCTCGATCTTGAGGTGCCGGACGTCGCGCCGGGCCAACGCCGCCTCGATCGCTGGCTGCGCGGCAATGCAGTGTCCGCACCAGGGCGCGCCGAACTCGAGCAGCGTGTCGCCGGTGAGCGCATCGATTTCCGCGCGTGTCGGCTCGCTGCTTGCGTAGCGTGCGGTGAACGGCATGGCGCGATCAGGCGCCGTGGCGGACGCGGATGGCCTGCAGGCGCTCGGCGAAATACAGCGTATCGGCGTCCTCGCGCGCAGGATGCGCCCTGCGCCAGGTGTCGGCCTCGCGCAGGATCGCCGCCTTGTCGGCATCGGGCGCCTCCAGTGCGGTGTCGATCTGGTCGAGCTTGATGACGATGTCCTCGCGGGTGGCCTCGGCCATGGCGTGCTCCGGATCCGGGGGTCGGAGCCGCATCCTAGGCGCGCCGCCGTATCGAAGGCGTGGACGCGACGCACGCAGGCACGCGGTGTGCCGCCCTTGGCTCACGCCAGGACAGGAAGGCTGTCCGTGCGGTAGATCGGATAAACGCCGTAGCGCGCATCCCAGGACGCGTGCCGCCGCTGGAAGAATTCGCGCCGAGCCTCGGGATTGGCGCTGAACTCCGCATCTTGCGCAAGCCGCCGCCTGAATTCGGCGGCCAGGGCGGCGTCTTCCTCCAGCATCTTCAGAGCGAAGATCTCGGTGACGTAGTCCTCGATGTATTCCTTCTGCTCGAAATGGCCATTGAAGAAGCCCCACGCCGCGAACGAGTCCGGGGCCTGCGGCTCGAGCAGCGCCATGAGCAACCGTGCGCGCGGCTGCGCGATCGGCACGAACAGCGCGCCGGCAGCCACTGGTTGCGCCTGTTGATGCCACTGGCCCTCCAGGCTGAGCGGCATCCGGCCTTCGAACGGGGTCGCGGAAAAACGCATCCGGGTTGCGCGGAACTCTTCCACATCCAGCGCTGCGATGTCCTGCTGCGACGGCCGGAACGCAAGTCCGTGCAGGGCCAGCTTCTCGCCGATCGCGGGCGCATAGGCCAGCGGGATGACGTAGCCGCCGCGCGGCGCGCGCACCTTCAGCGTCGGCGCCACGTTGCGGCGGAACGGCACCCGCCAGACCTGCGGCGTGCGCGGGTCGTACACGGTCACCGGCTCGCCGGAAATCGGCGAGAGCTCGCGGGTATACGCGTAGCCGCGGAATTCGATCGTGGTGACCTGGGCCTGGGCGCCCGCCTCCGCCGGCGCGGCAGCCTCGCCCGCCGTGGGCTCGCGCCAGCCCGCGGCGTAATCGAGTTCGACCTCCTCGCCGCCGAGGCGGCTCGCCCGCTCGTCGGCATCGAGCACGGCGGCGCGCCACTGCACACCGCGCGCGGCCATCAGCTCGGCCAGGCCGACGATCGTGTTGCGCGCGATCCGCATCCGGGTGGCGTAATCCTTCCACGAATGCGTTTCGACCAGGACCGTGAACCGGTTGCGTGCCGGGAAGTAGCCGCTGGAAAAGCGCGGCGAATACACGCTGAGCTGGAAGCCCGAAGACGGATCGTCCGGCTCGGTCAGATCGGGATAGAACGGCAGCGGCAGCGAACCCTGCGCCGCCAGCTTGCCGATCAGCGCATCGCGCAGCGCGATCCCGTCGTTGCGGAGCTGCGGATCGCCCTGATTGACCGGCTCCACCTGGATGGAGATATCCGGTTCGAAGTCGGCGCCGTCGGTCACGTGCATGTCGGCGCAGACCAGCGGGTCCCACTCGCGCAGCAGTGCGAGCATGGCCTGCATCTCGGGTGCGTCGGCCTTGGTGTAGTCGCGGTTGAGGTTGAGGTTGTGCGCGGTGGCGCGCCAGCCGGTTTCCTCCGGCCCGACCTGGTTGGGTCGGTTCCAGCGCCCGAAGCGCTCATGGCCGTCGGCGTTGAAGGCCGGCACGAACAGCACGGCGATGCGCTCGAGCAGGCCCTCGGCAGCTGGATGCATGGCGATATGGGACCCGGCTTCGACCTCAAGCAGACACTCGCCGCCGAGCAGTTCGCGCAGCGCGGCGAAGCCCGCATCCTTGCCGTCGCTTTCGCCCGGATGGATGCCGGCCTGGATCATCAGCAGCGGAACGCCGCGCTCGCGCAGCGCCTCGGGCGTCAGCGCGCCGCTGCGCGATACCACTAGCGCGCGCATCGGCCGCCCTTCGGGCGAACGACCGTAGACGAAACTGCGCACCGCGTCGGGCCAGCGCGCGACGAACGCCGCGCACAGCGCATCGACCTCGTCGAGTCGCCCGGTGCGACGAAACTGGCTTTGCTCGGCAAGGGTATGCAGGGTCATTGCGCTTCCTCAACGGATCCGGCTGGTGGCAGTGCATCGTATCCCGATCACCCGCGGATTCGACCAGACGTGCCCAAGGCGCAAGCCTGTCTCGGCAGTGCTTCTCGCTCCGGCACGGCGCGCGCCGTCACGGCTCGAGCACATCGCGAAATCATCGCCGCATTGCCAACGCTGGCAACGCGGAGATCGGCGCCTTATGCGGCCTGCGCGACCAGCGCCCGTCCCGGCGGACGACTGGGAAAGGCGTGTCGCAGGATGCGCCAGATGACCTGTCCGAACTGGCGCGGCAGCGAGCCGGTGTTGTAGTGCTGGCCGTAGCGCGCGCAGATCGCGCGCACCTCCACCGCCATCTCCGCGTAGCGGTTGGCCGGGATGTCCGGATAGAAGTGATGTTCGATCTGGTGGCTGAGGTTGCCCGAGAGCAGGTCCAGCCAGCGGCCGCCGCCGATGTTGGACGACCCGCGCAGCTGGCGCACGTACCATTGACCGCGCGACTCGTGCTTGATCGATTCCCTGGGGAAGGTTTCCACGTCCGCGGTGAAGTGGCCGCAGAAGATGATCATGTAGGTCCACAGGTTGCGCAGGATGTTGGCGCCGATGTTGCCGAGCAGCACCGGCAGGAAGAACGGGCCGGCCAGCAGCGGAAACAGCACGTAGTCCTTGACGATCTGGCGGCGCATCTTGCGCCCGACCGGGCGGAATTTCTTGCGCAGCGTCGCCGTGCTCATCTTGCCGGCCAACCAGCGCCCGAGCTTGAGCTCCTGGATCGCAACGCCCCACTCGAACAGCACCGCAAACACCACCGCGACCACCGGCTGCAGCAGGTAGAACGGACGCCAGCGCTGTTCGGGGAAGATGCGCAGCAGGCCGTAGCCGATGTCGTCGTCGAGCCCACGCACATTGGTATAGGTGTGGTGCTTGAAGTTGTGCGAGCGGCGCCAGTTCTCGCTGGTGCCGGCGATGTCCCATTCGTAGGTGCGGCCATCGAGCTGCGGATCGCGCATCCAGTCGTACTGGCCGTGGATGACGTTGTGGCCCAGTTCCATGTTCTCCAGGATCTTCGACAGCCCCAGCAGCACCATGCCGGCGATGCAGGCCGGCCACAGCAGCGCCGGCAGGAACGCGCCGCCAACGGCGCCCAGCATCAGCAGCGCGCGTCCGGCGAAGCCGGTCCAGCGCACGGCCGCGACGATCCGGCGGATATAGATGGCATCGCGCTGGCCGATGGTGGCGGCGGTGCGTGCGCGCACGGCATCGAGCTCGGCGCCGAAGGATTCGAGTTCGGCGACGCTGAGCGCGCGATTGCGGTTCGAGGTCATGGTGACGTTCACAGATCGAGGACGAGGTCGCTGGCGGCGCCGTTCACGCACAGGCGCAGGGCGGACACTGGCTCGTGCTCGGCGATGCCGGTATGCAGATGGCGGGTACTGCCGGACGCTTTGCCGCAAGCGCAGGTATTGCAGATGCCCATGCGGCACCCGGAAGCCGGCTTGAAGCCCTGCGCCTCCAGCGCGGTCAGCAGCGGTTCGCCGCGTGGCAGTTCCAGCACACGGCCGCTGCGCGCCAGGGTGACCTGCACGCTGCCGGATTCATCGCTCGCGCGCGGCGGCGGAGTGAACGCTTCGGCATCGAACGCCTGCGCGGTCGCGCAGGCGGCGCGTGCAGCGTCGACAAAGCCGCCGGGCCCGCACGCGTAGACGCGCTGTAGCACCAGGTCGGGCACCAGCGCTGCAAGCAGCGCCGGATCGATCCGTCCGGTGAATTCGTCGGGCTGGTCCGGCGTTTCGCCGGTCAGTCCGAAATGCAGCCGGAATCCGGCGTCGCATTGCGCCAGTGCACGCAGTTCGTCGGTAAAACACAACTCGGCGCGTCGGCGCGCCCAGTACACCAGGGTCAGCGGTGCCGGCATCGGCTGCGCCGTGCGCTGGCGCAGCATCGCCATGAGCGGGGTGATGCCGCTGCCAGCGGCCAGGAACAGCCTCGGGCAGGCCGGCGCATCGTCGAGGGTCATGGCACCGAAGGCAGGGCCGATCTCCATGACGTCGCCGATGCGGGCGTCACGGCACAGCTGGGTGCTGACCTTGCCGCCGTCGACCTGGCGCACGGTGATCGCGATCCGCCCGCCTCTGCCCGGCACGGCGCTCGGGCTGTAGCTGCGGGTCAGGCGGATGCCATCGACCTCCACTCCCAGGTTCACGTGCTGCCCCGGCCGGAAGCCGGTCCAATGACGGTTGGGGCGCAGCACCAGGGTCACGGCATCGGCGCTGGCGCGGTGGCGCTCGACGATCTGCGCCAGCGGACGTGCCCACGACCAGGCCGGATGCACCCGCGAGGCCCAGAAATCGAACACCTTCGGGTCCACCACGGGCGCCAGCAGGCGGCGCGGCAGGCTGGAGGGGGCGGAAAGCAGGGCCAGAGTGGTCATGCGAGGACTATACAGGCGGAAACACAACTGTGTATACACATGTATATTCGTGCGTCGAGACGATCACGTGTAGCTTCAGGTTCCAAAGCCGGATCGACGTCACAGCCTGAGCCCGTGAACCCTCCACCTCCCCCGGACACCGACCTGGCCTCTGCCCGCAAGACCGGGATTTCACGCGAGGACCTCCTCGCCGCAGCGCTGCGCCTGATCGGCCCGCATCGCAGCGTGTCCACGCTCAGCCTGCGCGAGGTAGCGCGCGAGGCCGGGATCGCACCCAACAGCTTCTATCGCCAGTTCCGAGACATGGATGAGCTGGCCGTGGCCTTGATCGGCCTGGCGGGCGAGTCGCTGCGCCGGATCGTCGGCGAAGCGCGCCAGCGCGCGCGCACCCGTCGCAGCATCGTGCGCGGTTCGGTGGAGGCCTTCATGGAGCAGGTGCGCGCCGACGACAAGCTGCTGCACGTGCTGCTGCGCGAGGGCACGGTGGGATCGGATGCGTTCAAGCAAGCCGTCGACCGCGAGCTGACCTTCTTCGAAGAGGAACTGCACGCCGACCTGTTGCGGCTGAGCCGCGCAGATGGCGTCGCCCTGCATGAACCCAGGCTGGTCGCACGCGCCATCACCCGCCTGGTGTTCGCGATGGGCGCCACCGCCATGGATCTGCCGGCCGAACGCGACCGGGAGCTGATTGCGCAGCTCACCCAGATGGTGCGGATGATCCTGGCCGGATCGCGCGCCCTGGGTGCGGGCACGCGCCCCCAGACATGAGCGCCGCAGGCGCGGCATGATGGCGCTTTCCCGCGGGCGCCCTGCATGACCGATTGGACCCGACTGATTCGCGACGTGCCGGATTTCCCCAAGCCGGGTGTCGTCTTCAGGGACATCGCCCCGCTGCTTGCCGATGCACAGGCGTTCGGCGCGGCGATCGACGCGCTGGCCGCACCCTGGCGAACGCAACGGATCGATGCGGTGCTGGCCATCGAGGCGCGCGGGTTCCTGCTGGGCGCGCCGTTGGCGCGGGCGCTGGGCGCGGGGCTGGTGCCGGTGCGCAAGCCGGGCAAGCTGCCGGGGCCCACGTTGGCACAGGCCTACACGCTGGAGTACGGCCAGGATGCGTTGCAGGTGCAGGCCGAAGCCCTGCCCCCTGGCGCGCGCGTTCTGCTGGTGGACGACGTGCTGGCCACTGGCGGCACCCTGGCTGCGGCGCACGGCCTGGCCGAACAGTTGCAGGCGCAAGTCGTGGGCGCGACGGTGCTGATCGAGCTGGCCGCACTGGGCGGACGCGGGCGCTGGAACGGCAACGCCCCGTTGCATGCGGCGCTGGTGATGTAGCGCGACTGCCGCTGCACCGCATCCCGGATTGCGCGGCGATGCGGCTGAGTGCGGCCGCGATGACCGACCTTTTCGCCGCAAGGCCGCGTGGTCACCGCATACGCAACGCATCGCACCATGACCTCGGACACGGGACAGCGGATCGGGCCGGCCCGACATTGGCGGCATGAGACCACTCAGCTGCCGCTCCATGCACGGCACCCCTTCCACCTCTGCCTGGCGCACGTGATGCGGGTACCGGCGTTCACGGCCGTGCTCCTGCTTGGGCTGCTGATGCCCTGGACGTCGGATGCACAGACCCCGCTGGCAAGCGCGCGCCTGCATGAAGCGATGGCTGCGCAGCTGCGGGCCCAGGGGCTTGAAGGCGCGGTCTGGTCGATCGTGGCGGAGGGAACGATCGCCACCGGTGCCGCGGGCATTGCCGACGCACGCACGGGCCAGGCGCTGCGCGCCGATGCGCGCGTCCATGTCGGTTCGGTGGCCAAGACACTGCTGGCGACCGGGGTGCTGCGCCTGGTCACCGAGCGCCGGCTCGCGTTGGAAACGCCGGTGTCGCAACTGCTGCCCGGAATGATCTTCGACAATCCGTGGTCTTCCAGCCATCCGGTGCTTGTCCGCCATCTGCTCGATCACACGGCCGGGCTGGACGATGCGCGTTTTTCCCAGGTCTTCAGCCTGCAGCCCAACGCCGACACGCCGCTGGCGGATGCCTTTCGCGGGCGCGGCCCGCTGCGCGTGCGCAGCCGGCCCGGCAGCCGTCATTCGTATTCGAACACCGGCTTCACCCTGCTCGGCATGGTGATCGAGGCGGTCACCGGTGCGCGCTACGAAACCTATCTGGAAACGCATCTGCTGCGGCCGCTGGGCATGCACGACAGCACTTTCGCCTTCACTACCCAGGACGGGCCGCATGCCGATCCGCGCCTGGCCATGGGCCATTTCGAAGACGGGAAGCGCCAGGCCGCGGTGCCCACATATGTGCGGCCAGCCACGCAGTTCACCACCACGGCCGCAGACATGGGGCGCTTCGCCAGTTTCCTGATGGGCGATGGCAGCGTGCACGGACGTCCGTTCGTCGACAGCACCTTGTTGGCGGCAATGGGACGGGCGAGCACCACCGAAGCCGCGGTGGCCGGCTTGCGCGTCGGTTATGGCCTGGGCATGGCGCTGCGCGACCGGCATGGTGCGGTCGGCAAATGTCATGGCGGGAGTACCGTCGGCTATCGCGCCATGCTCTGCCTGTTCCCGGAACAGCAGCGCGCGTTCTTTGTCGCGCACAACGCCGATCACGAAACAGCGGACTATGGACGCTTCGACCGGTTGCTGATCGAGGCGCTGCGCGTGCAGGCCCCGGCAGCACGGCAACCGGAGGCGACGCGGGTCGATACGCGCGCGTGGGAAGGCTATTACGTGCCCTCGCCCAACCGCTTCGCGAACCTCGCCTGGCTCGACACGACGCTGAACTTCCTGCGCGTCGCCCGCGACGGGAGCGGATTACGTCTCGAGCCTTTCCAGTCGGAGGATGTCGCGCTGACGCCTGCCGGCGGCGCATTGTTCCGCGCCAAGGACCGGGTGATCGCCTCGCACGCGTTTGTGGCGACACCCGAAGGCAGGCGCGCGATCAGCACCGGCACGCAGAACTATGAGCAAGTGTCGCTCTCCAGGCTGATGCCGCTGTGGATCAGCCTGGTCGCCGGGCTGCTGGGCCTGGCCTGGCTGCTGGTGGCCGGTATCGTGCGCCTGGTCGCACTGCGACGCGCTGCATGGTCGCATCCCGCGATCGTTCCGTTCTTCGGTGTTGCCGCGCTGTTGCTGCCGCTGCCGTTGTTCCTGCAACAGTCGTTCCTGCAGCTCGGCGATCTCACCCCGGCCAGTGGCCTGCTTGCCGCGGTGACCGGTTTGCTGCCGGTGGCAATGCTGGCCGGGCTGGCGCTGATGTTGCCACGCCGGCCATGGCGCGCGTTGGCCTGGATCGATGTGGTGTCGATGCTGGCCGTGCTGCAGTTCGCTGCGGTGCTGGCAGGGTGGGGACTGATGCCACTGCGGATGTGGAGCTGAGTCCGTCGTCATCCGCACGCTTGGCGCCGCCGCTCGATCGTTTCCACGCATCTGCCCGCGGTTGGCCCGCAGCGCCACTGGGCGCCCGTGCCGTCGGGCGCGACGCACCGCTGCTGTTTACACCGCGTTGCATCGGCCGTGGACAGACTTGCAGCACCTCCTTTGCTTGATCGTTCCGTCTGCATGCACACCCGCTTTCCTGCTGCAGCTGTGTTGCTGATCGCATTGGCCTCCTGCGCGACCCGACCTGCACCGGAATCCGCCCAGGCCGAAGCAGCGGCTGCACCGGCAACGCCCATGCGCACACGCGGTGAGTTCGTCCTTGCAGCCGACAAACTGGATACCTGGAATGCGGTGGGCCAGATCGTCGTGCGCCTGCCCGACGCCGTGTACGACGGTCGCTCGCAGATGATGGATCTGTACTCGGTGCGTTACCGGGGCGAACCCTTCCTGCTGATCACGCGGGGCTTGCCGCTGGCCAGCGGCGACACCGTCACCGCCACCCGCGTCACCGCGACCTCGCTGCACGGCGGGCCCATCGACAGCGACGCGGCCGCCGATCTTCTCGCGCTGCTGGAACGCCAACTACCCGCGGAAATCGAGCGGGTCCGCGCGCAGCAGGCGGCGGAGAAGCAGGCTGCGAAGCGCAAGCCGAAGAGAAAGTCGAAGCGGAAGTGAGTCGCGGCGAAAGCCGCCGCCCAGCCATGCGTCTGGCGATCATGCGGACGGTCGAGCAGAGCTCCGAAATTCCCAAGCCCGTTGTTGGCCCGTGGCACCTGCCTCGAGGCGGCGTTCGTATCCAGATTCCATATACGCGCCCGCGGCAAACGATATATGTCTGTGCAACATGTCGAATGCAATGTTCATGCGCGATCACGATATGGCGGCGGCGCTGGATAAAACGCGCAAAAACGTATCCAATCCGTGTGCAGACCTGCGCCGACACACGAGGAGGATTCGATGCTCAAGGCACTTGCGGTGACCGTCATCTCACTGACGCTGGGCCTGAGCACCCACGCAGCGATCGCAGAGACGCTTCAGGCGAAGGCGATCCTGCATGCCGACAAGCCTGGACCGCAGATCAGCCGCAACCTCTACGGCCAGTTTTCCGAGCATCTGGGCGGCGGAATCTACGATGGCATCTGGGTGGGCGAGGACAGCCCCATTCCCAACGTGCGCGGCATCCGCAGCGACGTAGTCGCCGCGCTGAAAGCGCTCAAGACGCCGCTGGTGCGCTGGCCCGGCGGATGCTTCGCGGACGAGTACCACTGGCGCGATGGCATCGGCCCGCGTGCACAGCGGCCGGTCCGCAAGAACAACTGGTGGGGCGACGCACCGGAAACCAATGCCTTCGGCACCCACGAGTTCATGGATTTCGTCGAGCAGATCGGGGCCGAAGCCTATGTCTCGGTGAATGTCGGCAGCTCGACGCCGCGGGAGATGCGCGAATGGATCGAATACATGACCTCGCCCGGCCAGGACACGCTCGCCCAGGAGCGGCGCCGCAACGGGCGCGACAAGCCGTGGAAAGTGGCGCTGTGGGGGATCGGCAACGAGAACTGGGGATGCGGCGGCAACATGACCGCCGAGTACTACGCCAACGAAGTTCGCCGCTTCAGCGCCTTCTTCCACAAGAACCAGGACAACACGGGCCTGCGCGTGGCCACCGGTCCCAACGGCGACGACACGCGATGGACACAGGTGCTGATGGAGAACGCCGCAGACGCCTTCGATGCGCTGAGCCTGCACTATTACACCCTGCCCACCGGCGACTGGAAGGTCAAAGGCCCCGCCACCGGTTTCAGCGCGAAGGAATGGGCCGATACCTTCGCCCGTACCCTGAAGATGGACGACTACATCGGCCGTCATTCGGCGATCATGGACAAGCACGACCCGGACAAGCGGGTGGGCCTGTATGTCGACGAATGGGGCACGTGGTACGACGTCGAGAAGGGCACCAATCCCGGCTATCTCTACCAGCAGAACACCCTGCGCGATGCCGTTCTCGCGGCGGTCAATTTCAACATCTTCCACCGGCATGCCGACCGTGTGCGCATGACCAGCATCGCCCAGACCATCAACGTGCTGCAGTCGGTAATCCTGACCGACGGCGCCAAGATCGCGCTCACGCCAACGTACCACGCCTTCCGCATGTACGTGCCGTTCCAGGATGCGACCTCGCTCCCGCTGGACCTGACCACCCCAAATGCCGTCGTGGATGGCATCCCGGTGCCCGCCGTCAGCGCATCGGCCGCACGCGGCGCCGACGGGAAGATCCATATCGGCATCGCCAACATGGCGCCACGGGACAGCGTCGATCTGGACATCGATCTGGCCGGGCTGCAGGTCAAGGCCGTGTCGGGGGAAGTCCTGACGGCGGACAGGATGGATGCCCACAACGTGCCCGGTCAGCCCGCCGCTCTGGCGCCCGCACCCTACTCCGGTGCGCGCCTGGTCGACGGCAGACTCCGGCTGGCGCTTCCGGCCAAGTCGGTGGTGGTGGTCAGACTCGACTGAATCGGCGCGTGCGGTCCGTGGCGCTCCGGGCCTCCGGGCTGGCTATGGCGAGTTCCATGGGGTTCCGAGTGACGCGCGCTGCAACAGCGCGCCTCCGCGTCCATCATTCCCCGAACGCCGCGCGTTCCTCTTCGGTCAATGCCGGCGCCAGGGTGCGTCCCTGCGCCGCGGACGCCGCAGCGGCCTCCAGCACCGCCATGACCGCAAGCGCCTGCGCCGGGGACACCGGGTTGTCGCCGATGCCCAGCACCGCGTCGCGCAACAACGCGTAATACCGCGCCTGGTCGCCGCGCGGCGCCGGTCGAAGCTGGATGCCGTTGCCGTCATGGAGTTGCAGGGCGTCGTCATCGAGGCCCCAGCGTGCGGCCCCGGGACGCAGGCCTGCGAGTAGCTGCGCCTCCTGCGGGTCGGGGCGCTGCTTGACCGCGCTGCCCTTCGAGCCATGCACGATGAAGCGCGCGACGCTTCCGGCCGCAAGCATGCCTGCGTGCAGGATCGCGCGACGCGTGCCGAACCCGAGTACGACGTGCGCCCAATCGTCGGTTGTCGCACCCGTGCGCTGCGCGGTGAGGCTGGCATGCACCGTGTCGGGCAGACCGAACAACTGCAGCGCCTGATCGACCAGGTGCGGCCCCAGGTCCCACCACAGGCCGCTGCCCGGGCCGGCCTGCTCGCGCCAGCGCGCGCGGACCTGGGGACGGAAACGCTCGATCCTGGATTCGAAATGGACCACCTCGCCGATCAGACCCGCATCGATCGCTTCGCGCACCGCCAGGAAATCGCTGTCCCAGCGCCGGTTCTGGAACACCGACAACACCCGCTCCTGCCGCCTTGCCAGCGTCACCAGTTCGCGGGCCTCACGCAGATCGAGAGTGAATGGTTTGTCGACCACGACGTGCTTGCCCGCCGTGAGCGCCGCGCGCGCGAGCGGCGCGTGGGTGTGATTGGGCGAGGCGATCACCACCAGCCCGATCCGCGGATCGGTTGCCGCCTGCAGCGGCTCGCCGATCACCTCCATATCCGGCAGGTCCGCCCGGACCTTGCCCGCATCGCGCGAAGCGACCAGCGCCAGCGACAGGCCAGGCACCGACTGGATCAACGGCACGTGGAAGGTGCGGCCGGCAAAGCCGTAACCAATCAGGGCAACATGGACTTGAGCGGTGTGTTGATTCATGGGGATCGGGTGCTCGGGAGATGACAAGATAGCGGCGGGCGATGAAGGCGGTGGTCAGGCTCCGCAATCGACGCGAACCCATGCGTGGGTCCGTTCCCCCGGGCCCGTCGGCTGCGAGCTCGCGCTTGCGAAATGAACGGACCTGACCCTGTCTACACATAACAGGCAAACTCTCGTCCCTGCACTGCAGGGTCGGAATCCGGAACGATGGACGAGCGAGACGACGAATTCGAGCAGCGCTACCAACGCCTGGAACAGGCCTTGCCTGGGCCGTTCGGCCGGTTCCTCGGGTGGGTGAGAAAACCCGCATCGGGCTGGGTACGCATTCCGCTGGGGATCGTGCTGATCCTCGGCGGCGTGCTGTCGTTCCTGCCGATTCTCGGAGTGTGGATGTTGCCGTTGGGCGTGCTGCTGCTGGCGCAGGATCTGCCGTTTCTGCGCCGCCCGACAGGACGCGCGCTCGATGCGCTCGAACGCTGGTGGCAACGCCGCGCATCGAAGCGCCGGAACGGCGGGTCCTGATCGTCCGCGGGCCCTGACCGTCCGCGGGCCTCGCATGGCGTTGCAGCCAGCGCGGCACCGACGCCGACGGACACGCCCCTCCTCGGAGGCTTCTTTCGCAGGCGCTTGGCGATGGTCCGGGCGTTCCCGCGCTGCCGGCTGGCGCATTCTCCATCGGCTTTGTAAGCAGGTGTTTCAGCCGGCCTGAGGCGACACATCCGCTGACGCATGGGCAACGCCGGCTGCGGGGCGCGGCGATAGGGTATTTCCACCCCGGCAATCGAACCTGTGGTTCGCGCAGCGCGCGAATTCAGCAATCAGCACTAGGCACGCATCGGCGACCCCTCGCGCCCATCGTGTGGCGACCGCCGGGCCCACCCGGCCAAGGACGGCCAACCCCACTGTTCATATCCAGGATCCCGCAATGAACTCCGTTATGCGTCTGTTCGTTGGTTATGCCGTGTTCGCCCAGTCCATCTCCGCCATGGCCCAGACCCAGCCATCGTCGCGCCCCGATCCCGCCGCCGTGCAGGAACGCCTGGTGGCCGCGGACGCCAATCAGGACGGGCTCATTTCGCGATCCGAAGCCGACACCAGCCTGCCGCGTATCGCCAAGCACTTCGACCGGCTCGACTCCAACGATGACGGCCAGCTTTCGGGCGCCGAACTCAAGGCGATCGCCGAACGCGCGAGCCGCATGCGGCGTTGATCGCCAGCAGCCATCGTCGTGCGGACGCGTTGGCGATGTCCGCTGCGCCTCGTTGGCACCGGATTGGTTGTCAGCCCATCTCCCATGCCCGGCCGGATGCCAGCGAGACACGGTCGCGCATCTCAAGGCCCGCTTTCGAGCATCCGTCGCATCGATCCGAAACGCCGCCGGTACTGCGCCGGCGTCAGGTTGACTTTGCGCTTGAACAGCCGGCCGAAGAAGCCCGCATCCTCGTAGCCGACCGCATTGGCCACCGCTTCGATCGGGTCTTCGCCCGTCTCCAGCATGTGCTTGGCTTCCTCCAGCCGCAGGTTGTGCACGTATTCCAGCGGCGACAGCCCCGTGGCGTGTTCGAAGCGGCGCTTGAAGGTGCGTTCGGCCAGCCCGCTCAGGCGCACCATCGCCGCGACCGGTGCCGGCTCGTTGTAGTGCTCGCCGAGCCACACCTGGCAGCGCGCGATCGCCGCATCTTCGACCTGGCGCGTGCGCGCCAGCTGCGCGTACGGCTGCTGCCCGACCGTATGCCAGTCCATGACATTGACCCGCGCGACCTGCATGGCGATTTCCACACCGGCGGCGCGCGCGATCAGATACAGCGTCAGGTCGGCCCACGACGTTCCGCCTCCGGCCATGACCAAGCGCTGGCCCTCGCCGGAGGCGATCAACGCACTGCGCGGGCGCATGCGAATGGTCGGAAACCGCTCGCCGAGCGCATCGCAGAACGCCCAATGCGTGGTCGCCTCCTGACCGTCCAGCAGTCCGGCCTCGGCGAACAACAGGGCGCCCGAACACGCGGACGCGAGAATCGCGCCGTGGGCATGGCAGCGCCTGAGCCAGTCGATCTCGGCATCGAATCGCCCCGCCAGGGGTTCGTGCGGATGCACCGCCACCTCCGGCACGCAGACGATGTCCGGGATCGGAATGTCATCGAATGAGGCCTCGGGTACCACCTGCACCCCGTTGACCACGGCGATCGCCGCGCCGTCGGCCGAGACCACGACCGGCTGCAGGACGCCGGCTCCCGGCGTTCCCTCCACGATCAGCTGCCAGTCGCGCCCGGCGGAGCGGAACAGGTCGTACATGCCGTAGATGACCGAGGCGCCGGCCTGGGGCATCGCGAGGATGGCGACGGTTTTTTGCTGCGGATCGGGCGACATGGCCGAAATGTCCTTTCCGCTGCCGAATCGGCTTGATCCGGTCGAGGGTACCGGGGCTAACGTGCCTGCCCCAGTAAACCAGACAGGCCACGGCCATGCCATCGATCCTTGAATTGCTGTTCGACCCCATCTCGCTGACGGTGCTGGCGATCTACGCCGCGCTGATGCTGTGGGAATTCCTGCTTCCGGCCCGGCAGCTGCCCGCCGCGCGCGGCTGGCAGCTGCGTGGGCTCGCGGCCTTCGCCGTCTATTTCCTGCTCTCGTCGTACCTGCCGCTGCTGTGGACGGAATACCTGCTGCCGCTGCAGCTGTTCGACCTGAGCGCCCTGGGCACCTGGGGCGGTGCGCTGGCAGGCCTGCTGGTGTACGAACTGTGCGGATACGCCTGGCACCGCAGCATGCACGGCAGCACGATCCTGTGGCGCGGCCTGCACCAGATGCATCACAGCGCCGAGCGGCTGGACACCTTCGGCGCGTTCTGGTTCAGCCCTGCCGACATGATCGGCTGGACCGCGGTGTCGAGTTTCGCCCTGACCGTGGTCGTCGGCATCACCGCCGAGGCGGCGACCGTGGTGCTGCTGGTCCTGACGCTGCTGGCGATCCTGCAGCATGCCAATGTGCGCACGCCGCGCTGGCTCGGCTACATCGTGCAGCGTCCCGAGAGTCATTCGTACCATCACGCCACCGGGGTGCATCGCGACAACTATGCGAACCTGCCGGTGTTCGATCTGCTGTTCGGCACGTTTCACAATCCGTGCGATTTCGTGCCTGCGACCGGCTTCTACGACGGCGCGTCGTTGCGGATCGGCGACATGCTGATGTTTCGCGATATCGCCGAGCCGCCGCCGCAGGCGTCCGGGTCAACGCCGGCGATCGCCGGCGCAGCGATGCAGCAACGCTGAGGCGCTTCGCTCCCAGCCGACTGCGGGCGTTGACCGCGCCGGGTCGGCCTGCAGGCCGTGCGTCCGGTCTCAGGGCGTCAGAAGACGGGAGCGCACCCTACCGCCTCTCCGGAAAACCGGGCAGCCCTTCCGATTCCACGATCGCATCCTGGTTTGACCCAGCTCAAGGCGCGGTGCCGGCAGGGCGCCCATCCTGACCCTGCCGCGATCCGCTTCCACCGGCGTGACGCGCACCTCCGCACACTCACCCGCCCCCGGGAGGGCCGCCATGACCAAGCTGGAAAAGGTTCAGTTCACGCAACCGCCGTCGTTCAAGCAGCGCTACGGCAACTTCATCGGCGGCCAATGGGTCGCGCCGCGCAACGGCCGCTACTTCGACAACATCACGCCGATCACCGGCAAGGTGTTCTGCCAGATCCCGCGATCGGATGCCGACGATGTCGAAGCCGCGCTCGACGCCGCGCACGCCGCGAAGGACGCCTGGGGCCGGACCGCGCCGGCCGAGCGCGCCAATGTCCTCAACCGCATCGCCAACCGGATGGAACAGAACCTGGACCTGCTCGCGCGCGCGGAGACCTGGGACAACGGCAAGCCGATCCGCGAGACGACGGCAGCCGACATCCCGCTGGCGATCGACCACTTCCGCTACTTCGCCGGCTGCATCCGCGCGCAGGAAGGCTCGATCGGCGAGATCGACGAGGACACCGTCGCCTATCAGTTCCATGAGCCGCTGGGCGTGGTCGGCCAGATCATCCCGTGGAATTTCCCGTTGCTGATGGCGGCGTGGAAGCTTGCGCCGGCGCTGGCCGCCGGCAACTGCGTGGTGCTCAAGCCGGCCGAACAGACGCCGGTCGGCATCCTGGTCTGGGCCGAGCTGATCGGCGACCTGCTGCCGCCGGGCGTGCTCAACATCGTCAACGGCTTCGGCCTGGAAGCGGGCAAACCGCTGGCCTCCAGCAAGCGCATCGCCAAGATCGCCTTCACCGGCGAAACCGGTACCGGCCGGCTGATCATGCAATACGCCAGCCAGAACCTGATCCCGGTGACGCTGGAACTCGGCGGCAAGTCGCCGAACATCTTCTTCGAGGACGTCGCCGCCGCCGACGATGATTTCTTCGACAAGGCGATCGAAGGCTTCGTGCTGTTCGCGCTCAACCAGGGCGAGGTCTGCACCTGCCCCAGCCGCGCGTTGATCCAAGAGTCGATCTACGAGCGCTTCATGGAACGCGCGCTGCAGCGCGTGGCCGCGATCAAGCAGGGCCATCCGCTGGATCCAGAGACGATGATCGGCGCGCAGGCTTCCAGCGAGCAGCTCGACAAGATCCTGTCCTACGTCGACATCGGCCGGCAGGAAGGCGCGCAGGTGCTGATCGGCGGCGAGCGGCAGGCATTCGAAGGCGACCTGGAGGGCGGCTATTACATGCAGCCGACGGTGTTCAAGGGCCACAACAAGATGCGGATCTTCCAGGAGGAGATCTTCGGGCCGGTGGTGTCGGTGACGACGTTCAAGACCGACGAGGAAGCGCTGGCGATCGCCAACGATACCTTGTACGGCCTCGGCGCCGGCGTGTGGACGCGCGACGCCAACCGCGCCTACCGCTTCGGCCGCGCGATCCAGGCCGGACGCGTGTGGACCAACTGCTACCACGCCTATCCCGCGCACGCGGCGTTCGGCGGGTACAAGCAATCCGGCATCGGGCGCGAGACGCACCGGATGATGCTCGACCACTACCAGCAGACCAAGAACCTGCTGGTGAGCTACTCGCCGAAGAAGCTCGGCTTCTTCTGATTCGGGGAGAGCGCCGCGGGGCCGCGTTGGGGCGGCCTCGCGGCGTGTCTAAAAACTGCGGCCACCCGCTACCCGACGTAGTGGCGATCCGCGACGTGCAGCGCTTCGTCGACAATCGCCAGGCCATCGCGCAACGCCTGTTCGTCGATGCTCAGCGGCGGCACGATGTGCATCCGGTTGGATACGACGAACGGCCACAGGCCCTGCCTTTTGCAGGCCGCGGCAAGTTCGACCATGGCAGCATCGGCCGCGCCGGAAGCGTTGAACGGTACCAGTGGCTCGCGGGTCGTGCGGTCGCGGACCAGCTCGATCGCCCAGAACGCACCGAGCCCGCGTACCTCGCCGATCGCAGGGTGCCGCCCCTGCATCGCGTGCAGTGCGGGTCCGATCACTTCTTCACCCAAACGGCGCGCGCGGGCGATCAGGTTCTCTTCCTTGTAGATGCCGATGCACGCGACCGCAGCCGCACAGGCCAGCGGATGGCCGGAATAGGTCAAGCCGCCAGGATAGGCGCGGCTCGCGAAGCTGGCGGAGACCGCCTCGCTCAGGATCACCCCGCCCAGGGGCACGTAACCGGAGTTGACGCCTTTGGCGAAGGTGATCAGGTCCGGCACGACGCCCCAGCGATCGACCGCGAACCATTCTCCGCAACGACCGAACCCGGCCATCACCTCGTCGGCGATCATCATGATGCCGTGCGCATCGCACAACGCGCGCACGCCCTGCAGGTAGCCGTCCGGCGGCACCAGGATGCCATTGGCCCCGACCACCGTCTCCAGCAGAATCGCCGCGATCCCCTGCGTGCCTTCGACCATGATCGTATCGGCCAGATGCGCGAGCGCGCGTTCGCATTCCTCCTCGGGGCTGCCGGAGTGGAATGCCGAGCGGTACGGATACGGCCCCCAGAACTTGATGAACCCCGGCGGCCCCGGTTCGGACGGCCACCGTCGCGGCTCGCCGGTCGCGGCGATCGCACCGGCGGTCGCACCGTGGTAGCTGCGGTAGGCGGTCAGGATCTTGTGGCGGCCGGTGTGCAGGCGTGCCATCCGGATCGCATTCTCGACCGCTTCGGCACCACCATTGGTGAAGAACACCCGGTTCAAGTCGCCCGGGGCGAGTTCGGCGATCAGGCGCGCCGCCTCGCTGGTGGCCGCATTGGCGTGATACGGCGCTACCGTACACAGGGTTTCGGCCTGCGCCTTGATTGCGGCGATCAGCTTCGGGTGCTGGTGGCCGACGTTGACGTTGACCAGCTGACTGGAAAAATCGAGCCAGCGTCGTCCGTCCTCGTCCCAGAAATGTGCGCCTTCGGCGCCCGCAACCACGACCGGCTCCAGGGTGCCGTGTGCCGACCACGAATGCAGCACATGCCTGCGATCGCTGCCGCGGGCAGCAGATACGGCATCGACGCTCACGTCGCGCATTGGATCGCCGCGCTCAGGGAATGAAGGTCTGTTCGGGGTCGTCGAAGGACTTGAACTCCAGCGCGTTGCCCGACGGATCGAACAGGAACATCGTCACGTGTTGCCCCGGTTTGCCCTTCAACCGCAGATGCGGCTCCTCGTGGAACTCGATGTCGGCCGCTTTCAGCCGCTTCGCCAGCGCTTCCCACGATCCGCGGTCGAGATTCATGCCGAAGTGCGGAATCGGCACCGCCTCGCCATCGAAGCGCCCGCTGTGCAGTGGGGCGCCTTCGCCGGAGATGTGCGCCACCAGGTGGTGACCGAAGAAATCGAAGTCCTGATAGGTCGTGTCGCTTCTGCCCTGGGGGCAACCCATCAATTCGCCATAAAAATGGCGCGCCTCGTCGAGGTCACGCACCGGGAAAGCGAGGTGGAACTGGGCAATCGAACTCATGGCGTCATGCTCATGACAGCGTGCTCATGGGACACGGCTCTGGGCCGGGAACCATACGCATCGAAGATGTTGTGCCAAAACAGGTTCCACGCATTGATACTACGCTCGTAGCCCTGTGCCAGCTCCGGCAGCGCGCCGGGGTCCTGGCGGATGTAATCGTCGATGGCCTGGCGCGTCAGTTCGCCGTGGACGATGTCCACTTCGCCGGTATGGATCGTCCAGAACTCCCAGTCGATGCTGCTCTCGTGCTCGCGCATATACGGGTGCCCGCGCAGGTGCTCGAACATGACCGATAGATAGGTCTGGCACAGGCATTCGCCGCCCATCCCGCGCAATCCCACGCCGAAGGCCGGACCGCGACGCGACAACTCCTCGGTCAGTCCGCTCAGGATGGCGTGGTTCGCGGGCAGGGGACGCTCCAGTTGCTCCGGCTCCACGCCGATGCTCGCCAGGAAGCGGTCGTAGACCTCGGGGTGCGCCTTGTCCGGGTCGCCTTCACCGAGCTCCTCGGCAAGGATCTGGCTCAACAGGCTGCGCAAGCCGCCGAAGGGCAGCTTGGCCACCAGCAGTGCAAGGTCGCTGATGTAGTCGATGGTGAAGAAGCGGTACTGCGTGCAGATCTGGCGCATCGCTTCGACCGGCGCATGCGCCAACGCCTTCATCTTCTGCTGGGCCAGGGCTTCGGTCGCCTCCTTCGCATTGTCGGCGAAGCGCCAGAAGGTTTGTCGATCCCACGCACCGGGCGGTATCGCCAGGCCCGGAACCGAACGCGTCGCTGACGTGCCGAGTTCATTCTGCAATGTCACGCTTCCAATCCAAGTAACGAAATCGCGCATGAGTGTAGCGTCCGATTGCGCCCTTGGCAGTCGAATAACACCTCGTTGCGATCACACTCTGCGACATCGGCATCACAGTTCATTTTGCATTAACGAACGCAACGTAATGTCGACTCCGTCGCTGCCATGCTCCTCGCAGCGCTTTCGTACGCGACAAAGTCGCATTCATCTTCGTAACGTGATCGTGATGTTTATGTTTCGTTACGAGCGGACACGATTACGCAACTTATCCGGCAGCATGCCAAAACGATGTGGCTGCGCAGGTATACGAGGAAAGTCCCGCCGATGAATGCACCCCTCGCCACTGCAGACAGCCCTTGCGCGAATCTGCTTTGGACCGGCGGCTGGGATTCGACCTTTCGGCTGCTGGAGCTGTTGTTGCTGCATCGGGTCCAGGTCGTTCCCCATTACCTGAAAGATCCGACGCGCGCCTCGACCCAGACCGAACTTTCGACAATGGCGCGCATCGGCGACCACCTGCGCGAGATGTACCCGCAGACGCGCGCGCTGCTGCAGCCGTTGCGCATCGCTGAAGTCGGCGATGTCGCCGAGGATCCGGAGATCGCGGCGGCGCTGCAACAGATCCGCAAGCGGGTCTTCATTGGCAGTCAGTACGCGTGGTTGCCGGCGTTCTGCAAGCAGAACGGAGTCGTCGACATGGAGCTGGGCGTCCACATCGACGACAAGGTCCAGGCGCTTGTGCGTCCGTTCGCCATGGAATTCGAACATCCGGCTGGCTATCGCAGCATCCGCGTGGACCCCAGGCACGCGGACTCCGCCGAGTTCAGACTGTTCCGCTACTTCGGCTTTCCGCTGTTCCACCTCGACAAGGTGCGCATGGGCCAGCGGGCCGACGCCGAAGGCTGGGGCGGCATCATGGACATGACATGGTTCTGCCACAGTCCGGCCCACGGCAGGCCCTGCGGAATCTGTGCGCCTTGCGTGTACACCATCGAGGAAGGACTGGCGCACCGGATACCTGATTCGCGGCGCGCGTTATCCTTCTTCTATCGGCGCATCGCCTTGCCCTTCAAGGAACCGCTGCGGCAGATGCGCATGTCGTTGCGCGAACGACGTGCGCGTCGGCGCCCGGGCGTACCTGGTATCGGCAGTTCCTGACACCGCGTCGTCGATCGATCGAACCATCGCAGGTGGATGTCGCCCTGCGCCATTGGGCGGCGATCGCATGGATTTCCGCGCTCGGTTCAGCCACCCCCTTCGCGCTCGCCTTGGAGTGAGCTCGGTTCTGTCGTCGGCCGCTGGCGATGGCCGCGAAAAACTGCTTTCACCACGACTTGATGCCTGTCGCGATCTCATCGCATGGCGCCACCGTTCGCGCCCCGTTCCAGGCTCCGACACCGCCATGAAGCGGCTGGTTATTGGTTTTGCGTTCGTGACGGGCATTGCCCTTCTGCTGGGCACGGGAGTCGTGTGGAACGAGTATCTGCGCGCGCCACCCGTCGAGCACCAACCACTCCCGTCGAACCTGATCCCGCTTGACTCAACGATGGGGCAGGCTCTTCTGGACGAGAGCGACGCCGTCGCCGATTACGACGAACTTTTGGCGAACTTCGTCGCCCAGTCGCGCAAGGGGTATTGCGGTGTGGCCACTGCGATTACGACGCTCAATGCCGCCGGGGTGGCCGGGACGCCGCTCGATCAGCAGACCTTGTTCGCCAATCCATCCGTGGATGCAAATCCATGGAAAGTCAGCTTCATCGGGATGTCGCTGCGGGACCTGGGGGACCTGCTTTCGGCGCACGGCGCCAACGTCAGCGTCATCAACGCATCGAGTACGAATGCCGATGCCTTTCGAAAGGTGGTGCGCACCAACCTCAACCGTGACGGCGACTACGTGCTGATCAACTACGAGCGGAAGCACATTGGACAGGCGCAGTCAGGGCACATCTCACCACTGGCCGCCTACCATGCGCAGAGCGACCGAGTGCTCATCCTCGATGTTGCCGCGCACAAATATCCGCCTGTCTGGGTTCGCCTGGATGAAGTCTGGGATGCGATGAATGCGCCGTTGAATCCCGAAACATCCGTCACCCGGGGATTCATCATTGTCCACGGGCGCGCGGGTGACCAGGGCGACATGCCGGTGAGCGCCTTGGTCTCTCTCGGCCCTCACTGAATTGCGATCCGGGCCCTGCCCCATCATGGCGCGCGCCTTTCCTCCCGCCAGGCGCACTCACCGCCGCTCGAAGTAGCGGATCGCTTCGGCCTCGGTCATCTCGTACTTCGGAGCCAGGTGCGGCAGGAGCAGGCGCAACCAGGCGCGTCCGACCTGACGCGTTTCTCTTGGACATGCCTTGGCGCGCGCCGGCGTCAGGTCGCCGGCAGTGACGATCTCGGCATATCTGACTGGGTCGGTGCCGAAAATAAGGCACTGCAGGTTGAAATAGCGCTGCTCGCCCAGCGCGTGCTCATCGGCATAGGCGTCCAGGTCGTATGCGCCGGTACTGCGCGTCAGCAGCCAGTTGGCCGCCATGCGAAGGCTTTCGATGACCTGTTCGGGCGATTCGTCGACGCCGGAGAAATGCAGCATCAGCATCGCCGCGAGTTGATCGACCGCATCTTCCTGCCGACCGGTCACCGGCAGATCGAGCAGGTCGACCAGCGCATGACCGGTTTCGTGCAGCACGATGAAACGCACATTGGCGCGCGTGTAGCGCAGGGGATAATCCGGATCGAGGCCGCCAGCCTTATGCTGCATCTGACCGCGCTCGTACAACGTCCGCAGGGTCTCGTAGCAGAGCACGATCCGTGTGGTCTCCGGCACGTAAAACGCACCGAACTCGCCACACTCCGCTGTGACATAACGCAGCGGGCGCGGCAGCTGGAACATTCCGTCGATCTGCTGCACCGCCGGGAGCCGATGCAGCAGATCGGCTTCACGCACCCGCGTGTAGATCGGCTGCAACGCGGGCGACTCCGGCGCCAGGTACTGATACTCGAACGCCGGCCCGGCCGGCCTTTGCTTCCCGCCAGGCTCGATGGTCCTGGCGCGCACGACCGCCTGCGACCACCTACGTGGAACACTTCCGCCCTCGGCGACCTGTGGCGCCCTGACTGCCGCCGGCATGCTTCCGTACGCGCACCCGCCAACAGCGACTGCGGCCAGCCCAATCGACAACCAGATGATTGAGGCCCTGAGTAGCATCCGGTCCTTATTGCGCGGCTGGCGACATCCACCGCGCCGTGTACCAGGTAGCAATGTAGTCAGTGTCACCGAGTATTGACGAGGACAACGACGGCGGCAATCAGCCCGTCCTGCTGGCGGCGTCCTGGCGCCAGGACAGCATCGCGCGCGATCTGCGTTCGCTCGATCGCCTCCGGTTGGCGGTAGGAAGGCTGGTGCGGCTGGCTGTTACGCTGCAGGAGCACCCGACTTGTGAACGAGATCACAAGCGTGGGTAATATCGCTGCGCTGACAAAGTCGGTCCGCCGCCGTCACGCGATTTCGCGACCCGCGCCCGCCTGCCAGACGGCGTACCAGTCTTCCGCGGACAGCCGCAGGTCGAGCGCGGCCACGGCATCGCGCAGGCCGTCGATGCGGCCGCTGCCGGTGATCGGCAACGGCGCCGAGGGATGTCGCAGGATCCATGCATACGCCATCGTCGCCTCCGACACCCCGTGGCGCTTGCCCAGGTGGGCGAGCGCATCGCGCACGCGCAGCGCCTGCGTGTCGTCGTTGTTGAACAACCGGCCGCCGCCCAGTGGCGACCAGGCCATGGGACGCAGACCCAGCGAAATGCACTGATCCAGCGTGCCGTCATGCAGGGACGCCAGCTGCAGGGGTGAAAGCTCGATCTGATGCGCGACCAGCGGATGAAACTGGTGTAGCAGCGCAAGTTGCGAAGGCGAATGGTTGGACACGCCGAAGTGCAGTACCTTGCCGGCGGTATGCAGCGATTCGAACACCCGGGCGAGCTCGTGCGGGTCCATCAACACATCGGGCCGGTGGATCAGCAGCAGATCCAGCCGGTCGGTGCGCAGCGCACGCAGCGACTCTTCCACCGATGCCACGACGTGCGTCTGCGATGTGTCATAGCACTTGGCGCGATGGCTCGGCCGCTGCGGGGACACCAGCCGGATGCCGCACTTGCTCACGATCTGCATGCGATCGCGCAAGCCCGGCGCTGCCGCCAATGCCTCCCCGAACAGACCCTCCGCCTGGTAGCCACCGTAGATGTCGGCGTGATCGAAGCTGGTGACGCCAAGAGCCAGCGAGTCTTCGATCCAGCGCAGGCGCTGTTCGACCGATTTGTTCCACTCCACCATGCGCCAGCATCCGGCGACGATGGGCGAAAGGCGGAGCGAACTGCTGTGGACATGGGGGCCAGCGGATGGAGTCATGGGTGACAGGGAATGATGGCGAACTGGAATGATGAGCCCGCTTGCCCCGGCACGCCAGATTTGGAAGATGGTGCTGATTGAAGCTGACCATGCCGCGCTAGGTACACGGGATAAAATCCCGGCTCCCGGCCCCATGGAGAGACCCCGATGAAGGCAACCCACTCGGGCCGCGTTCTGCTCGCCGCGCTCCTGATAGCGTGCTGCACGTCGACAGCGGGCGCCAGTACCGTTACGGAACGCACGCCCGACGCCTACGCCGACCCTGGCGATCTCGTGAACATCGCGGAGAATCGTCGCCTCAATCTCCGCTGCGAGGGTGATGGCGCGCCCACCGTGATCCTGGAGGCCGGTGCGAACGCCGATTCGACCGCGTGGTTCCGGGTGCAGCCGCTGATCGCCGCGCGAACGCGGGTATGTGCATACGATCGCGCCGGTTACGGGTTCAGCGACGAGGGACCGAAGCCGCGTACGCTCGACGCCGACGTGGCCGACCTGCGGGCCCTGATCCAGGCCGCCGGTGTGCGGACCCCGGTCGTGCTGGTCGGTCATTCGCTCGGAAGCAACATCGCACGGCGTTACGCTGAAGAGCACCCCGGTGATGTGGCGGGCCTGGTACTGGTCGATCCGCCCGAGCAGAATCTGGCCGCCTTCCTCCCAGCCGAGTGGAAGGTGCAGGACACCGCGATGATCGCGCAGCGCGACCAGTTCCTCGATCGCTGTGAACAGGGAGCGCAGACCGGCAGGCTCGCAGTACCACCGCCCGAGCTGCAAGGCTGCCTGCGGGCAGCACCACCGTGGATGAGCGAACGCGTCGCCGCTTCCGTTGCTGCCTACAAGCAACGGCCGGCCTACTGGCGCACCTTGCGCTCGGAACTCACCGAGAATGCAGCGATCTTCGGCTCGGCGGTGTCGCCGGACGAGTCGCACGGTACGACGCCGCTGGTGCTGCTGGCCGCCGGCAACGGGCATGCAAGCGTGCCGGAAGACCTGCGCAAGGGAATGCAGGCCGCGCGCGCAGCGACCCACGACGCGATCGTCGCCAGTTCACGTCAAGGTCGCATGCAGCACGTCCCCGACTCCTCGCACGACATGCAGCTCGACCAGCCGCAGGTGATCGCGGACGCCGTTGTCGCATTATTGCCTGGAGCATCGGTAGGCACCGAAGAGTAGGGCGTCGTCTCAGCCGCGTTCACGCGAGCCATCATTTCCGCTCTGGCCGGCTCGGGCGCGTTGCTGTCGTGCGGTCCGACTACACACTGCTGGGTGTCGTCGATGCTCCTGCAGATGTCGCCACCCACCGCGGCCCCACTGTGACCGTCCACCCAAAGCCTCCAGCCGGGACTTCTGGTCCGGCAGCCGGTGGTCGGTGCATCGAGCCCTGGACCGCGGACTGCCCCCGGGGTGTTCTCGGAGCGCAAGTCCTCCTGAACAGGGTGCAGGCGCCCGTCGGAATGCCGGGTTGTCGCGGCCCGACTCCGATCGAGCGTGGTCCACACCTCGCACATCATGAGCCGGCCCGGAAGTGGACGGCTACGCTTACAAATGGTCGATGGACGACGTCCGGCCAATCAGTAGAATGGGTTTTCTGGGACTTCCAGCCACATCGGGTTGAGTGATGAAAAAGACGTACTGGCTTGCGGTAGGCGCCATAGGTACCGCTGTCGCGCTGTGGGCAAGCACAGATTCCGAAGAGATGCCGATCCTGGCAAAGGCGGTTCCCAGTGCAGTGGCCAGCACCGAACACAGGTATGCGCAGATCCCCCTTGCGTTCGAGCGCAATGTGGGCCAGACGGATCCCGAGGTTCTGTTCCTGGCGCGGGGTCCGGGGTACGGCATCTTCCTGACCGCCACCGAAGCAGTGCTGAGCCTGCCATCCAAGCCCGGGTCCACGAAGGTGTCCACACAGGCGGGCGCACCCACGGTGGTACGCATGTCCCTGCTCGGCGCCAGCACTGAGCCTGTCGTCGAGGGCGCCGGCCTGCAGCAAGGCAAGAGCCACTACTACTACGGTTCCACGCCCAACCAATGGCAACGCGATGTCCAGCGCTACGACCGGGTGCGCTACCGCGAGGTATACCCCGGCATCGACATGGTCTACTACGGCAAGCAACAGCAGCTCGAGTACGACTTCGTGGTGGCGCCCGGCAGAAATCCGGGGCGCATCAACGTCAAGTTCAGTGGCGTCGACGGGCTGCGGCTGGACCCGGACGGCAACCTCATCCTGGAAACCGCCTCGGGCACGCTCACCCAGCAAAAACCTGTGCTCTACCAGCAGGTGGATGGCCGGCGCAAGCCTGTGCAAGGCGGCTACCGTCTCCTGAGCGGGGATCGCGTCGGTTTCGAGGTCGCGGCGTACGACACGGCCAAACCCCTCATCATCGACCCGGTGCTGGGTTACTCGAGCTATTTCGGCGGAAGTGGGGATGATGGCATTGCGTCGCTGTCTGCCGACGACGCCGGCAATCTCTACGCCATAGGCACTACCGCTTCGCTCAACTTCCCGCTCAAGAACGCGATCCAGTCCAGCAATCGCGGTGGCGGCGACATCTTCGTCACAAAGTTCAACACGGATGGCAACGCTCTGGTCTACAGCACCTTCATGGGAGGCGGCAATGCCGACGGCGGCACGGGCATTGCCGTCGACATCCACGGAAATGCCTACATCACCGGGCACACGAAATCCACGAATTTTCCGGTGGCCAATGCGTTGCAGAGAACGCATGCCGCGGATGGGGGTCTGGAAGATGCTTTTGTTGCACGGCTCGATAGCGCGGGAGCTCTCGCTTTCAGTACCTACCTCGGGGGCTCTGGTGCGGACCTGGGCACTGCAATCGATCTGCCTCCATCGGGTGATCTTTATGTGGCCGGCTCAACCGAGTCGGGCAACTTTCCAAGGGTTTCTGCGATGGATGCCTCGCTCGGGGGAACGAGAGACGGATTCCTCGCGAAGCTGACGCGGTCGGGCGACACGCTGGTTTTCAGTACGTATTTTGGTGGGGGCGGAACTGATCAGATCAGCGCGATGTCGGTCGATCCGTCACCGGGAGGCTCAGGCGCGATCTACCTCACGGGCGAAACCGCGTCCACCGATTTTCCCGTGTCGGCCGGGACCGCGATCCAGACCAGCCTTGGAGGCGGATCCGACGCTTTTGTCGTGGTGCTAAGCCCTGCTGCTGTCGCCCCATACATCGCAATGGAGTTGGGTACCTACCTCGGCAGCGCCAACACAGATGCTGGCGAGGGTATCGATCTGGATCCAGAAGGCAACGTGATCGTCGTAGGCCGAACCGAGGCAACCTCGGCAGCGCCGTTTCCGACCGCGAACCCTGCGCAGGACGAGTCGGCCGGCGGCATAGATGGATTCGTGGCAAAGATTACCCTCGGTGCCACTCCCGCGCTCGCCTACAGCACATATCTGGGAGGTTCGGGAGAGGATCGCCTGACGGACGTGAAGGTCGACGACTTTGGAACTGCGTATGTGATCGGCACGACGAATTCGACTGATTTGATCGGAACGTCGTCGGTTTTTGGCCTGCAGCACGCCAATGGCGGCGGCTTCGACGCGATGACCGCGCGCTACTCCGACGAAGGCGAGAGATTCTGGGCCTCCTATCTGGGAGGAAGCGGGAACGAACAAGGCGCGGCGATTGCGCGTTATGGATCGAGCAGCATTTTCCTTGGTGGCTCGACGGCTTCGACCAACTTCTCGACACTGCTGCCGTTCAAATCGGCCAACAGCGGTGCTTCGGACGCGTTCGTTACCCGCTACGGTATCCGCAGCATGCGCACCAACGCACGCAACTTCAACGCCGACCGGACCGACGACATTCTCTGGAGGAACTCTTCCACCGGGGCAAACGCCGTGTGGCGGTCTGCAGGTGGCACGACGACGACGACGCTTACGAACGTGCCGGTTGGTCCGTGGAAGTTGGTGGGAACCGGAGATTTCGACGGAGATGCCCGGGCCGACATCCTCTGGCGCAATTCGGGTACGGGCGCGAATCACATATGGAGGGGCGCATCTTCCAGCAACGTCATGATTCTCCACGCCGTGACGGATCAGAAATGGCAAATCGTTGGGATAGGCGACTTCAACCTGGACAGCCGCTCGGACATCCTGTGGCGTCATGGCAGTACGGGCGCCAATGCGGTGTGGTTGTCGGGCGACTACGCGACGCAGCAGTCCGTCAGGAGCGTGACCGACACTGCCTGGAAGGTGGCAGGTCTGGGCGATTTCGATGGCGACTTCGTCTCCGACATTCTGTGGCGCCACAGTGGTACGGGCGCGAATGCGATTTGGCTTTCCGGTGACTTCACTACGCCGCAGGCAATCACACACCTGACAAATCTGTCCTGGCAGGTCGCGGGCATCGGAGATTTTCTGGGCGACGGAAAATCGGACATCCTCTGGTTCCAGCCCACCACCGGCCAGGCCGTCATTTGGCGCAATGCCGACTATGCAAGGAAAACATCTTTGCCCAATGTGAATCTCCAGTTCGCCATCAGCGCGATAGGCGATTACAACGGGGATGGGCGCTCCGACATCCTCATGCGCAACCAGACCACCGGGGCAAATGTCCTGTGGCGCTCCGGTAGCGCCAGCAATTCCCAGACGCTGGTGTCTGTGGCAAACCAGTCCTGGAAAATCGTGCGTTGAACCTGTGACTGGCTGCTGGAAAGCGCAATAGAAGGCTCCGCCTTTCTGCGGGGTCTTGCGTCACCGGAAGAGTTATATCGCGTGGATTGTGGTGCCGGTTCGCGGGGAAGATGATGACGTGACAGATCACCCACTCAGGCCAAACCCGCGGCACGACCGTTAGTCGCCTACGCTAGTCGACAAATAGCCAGCCGCTTATACAGACGTCAAACCCTCAGATCCACGCTCCGGAACACCGCCAACCCACTCGAATTGGGCATGCCCGCGTACTCCAGCCAAGGCTCGCGGGCGAAGTTCGCGGTGCAGGGCCCGAGTGTGCCGATGCGGATCTCGCGCGCGGCCGCTTCCCGCCGCAGCATCGCCAGTACGTCGCCCAGCATTGCACCGGTAAACGGCGTGTACAGGTAGAACACCGTCCCCGACGACAGATCGGCCGCGCGCGCATCCTGGCGCGCGAAGGTGACATTGGCCAGATTGAGTGCTTTCGCGCAGCGCCGTGCGCAATCGACATAGGCCGCTTCCCACTCGATGCCGACGCAACGGGCGCGAGTGCAGATGGCGGCAAGCAGCGGAACGTGGCCCAACCCGGACCCTAGATCGAACAGCACGTCATGTTCGGAAAGTCCGGTACGGACAATCAGTTCGAAGATATGGCGCGCCGGCGTGGGTTGATAGAACACCATTTCAGCCGCCAGCTGGGCTTCTGGGCTGGGTTCCTCAATCTGCAGGACACCGCTGAGCAGCGCATCGAGGCCGTCGTAACCCTCGCTATCGACCCGGTGCCGTACATCGTCGACCGGACCAGCCGCCCACTCCAGCAGGCTCTGCGCGCCGTTACCTTGCTGTATCGCTTCGCGGATCGAGGCGTAGACCCGCTGGTTGGCCGCTTCGAGATCCGCACACAGGAGACCCATCCGGTCATGGAGCTCTGTCGATAGCCGTGGGTCTGCGCCGCCACCTCGACCCGCCCCCCAGGTGGGATGACTTTCAAGTCGATCCAGCACCTCGATACGCTGGCGCAACCGGTTCGGTTCCAACAGCGAATGGTCGCGTTCCAGCCGGCTGATCCAGGCATCCCATGTGTCAGTCACTCGTTCGTGATTCCTGAGTCCCGGCGGTGATACGTGGCAGCGACAGCCCCAGTCCCCGCCATCGCACTCCTGCGAAACCTGCGCTTGCGGGGCCGCCGTTATGACTTACAGCCGCACCGAGGCGCAACCCATGCCACTGCATAGGATGCGCTCGCTTCGTGCCCGACCGATGTGCGTACCCGCCCTGTTTCGCGACGGGTGCGCTCAACGTTCTGGCAGGCGCACCTTGCCGCGCACCCCGCGATGCTCGATCCCGCCCGAACCGTCGCGTTCGACCGTGAAATCGCCAGCGACATTTTCGACCACAATGCTGCCGGACCCGTCCTGGCCCACGCGTGCGTTGCCGCCGATGTCGCGCATCTCGATCGAGCCCGAGCTGTCGACATCGATGATCGCATCGCCACGCACGCCCGAGACGCTGGTTTCGCCAGAACTGTCGTTGGGGATATGCAATGCGCCGACGTCGCGCACGTTCAGGCTTCCCGAGCTGTCCTCCACGCGCACTGCACCCGGGATGTGGGCGATACGCAGATCGCCGGAACTGTCCTGCATGCGCAGCGCGGCGACGTGCTCGACCGATGCCGCGCCCGAGCTGTCACTGACCTCCAGCGCCAGCCGCGACGGCACCCGCAGCTCCAGGTCCAGCCTGCGCTGGCCGTCGAACAGGCCTGCGGTCTCGGGCAGCTCGGCGGCCACCACCAGCCGGTCGCCCTCGCGCCGTTGCACCAGGCGGATCCCGTCCAGAATCTGCTGGCTCGAGGCGCAGGCCAGGCCACGCACCTGCACCTGGGTCAGCCCTGGCTCGCCGTCGATCTTCAGCCCGCCCGCCGCGGCGCGGACCACCAGGGTCTTCACCGCGCCTGCCGGCAGGTCCAGGTTGCGCGGCGCGCTGAACGCGCAGTCGTCCTGCGCCCAGGCCGACGAGGCCCCCACCAGCATCAGCACCATTCCCCATTGCAGCTTGCGCATCGCATTGCCTCCGATCGGGTCGAAGTGCATGGGATGCGCCCACCGAGCCAATGGTTGCAACGATCGTGCAGATTCCGCCCGGATAGAGCCCCGCCCGCGGCAGCTGCCAGATCAGATCCAGGTCGACTTTCCGACACGGGCGGACGCCTCACAGCGGTTCCGCCCTACCCCGCGCCTACCCCTACCGGATCGCGCGCCTACTCGGCATTGACGCTGATACGCACGCCCCGCACGCTGTTCTCGACGATGGTGACGACGAAGTCGCGCTCGCCCTCGTGCTTCTTCACCAGCACGTCCTCGCCATCGTCGACCTCGACGCTGTAGCGCTTGCCCGCCTGCGCCTGCAGCGCATCGCGCACGTCATTGGCGATGCCGTTCTCGCTGCGTCCCTGGACCACGTCCACGGTCGCACGGATCGGATCCCCCTCGGCCGGCGCCAACTGCAGCACGATGCGGCCGGCCGACTCGGCTCCGCCGCTGAGCTCCAGACGCCATTTGTTTTCCACCCCATCAGCATTGGCGGCCGATGCCACCAAGGCAAGACACATTCCAAGCAATAGCCTGCGCACGACAACCTCCGTTCCAGGGTGTGGTGCAGGTCCAATACCGCTGCGGTGGTGAAACGCCGGTGAGATGCGCGTTCCGATGCTGGCTACGATTCAGTTTTTCATCCGCGCAGGCGTAAAATCGCCAACTCCGGGCCGAAGCGGGGCGCTTCGCCGCCGAACCACTTCACTGACGGAAGACGGGTGGATGCCGCTTCAGCGGCTTGCCCGTCCTCTCGTACTGCGCACGATCTTCCTGCTCACGGCACGGAACGCAGGTACTCGTAGGCGATTTTGGCGGCATCGAGCTGATCCATACGCGAGAACGGCCCCTCCTGCTCGGCGAAGTAGTGCTGCACGCCGGCCTTTCTTGCCGCGGCGAAGATCGGACGGTAATCGACTGTGCCGCGCCCCAGTTCCGCGCCGACCATGGCCGGCCGCGGACCTTTCGTGGCCGCGGGCTTGCTCGCGGCCAGATAGTCCTTGATATGTAGCATCGGGAACCGGGCCGGCTCCCTGGCGAGATACTCTTCGGGACGGCGACCGGCGAACGTCATCCAGCCGCAGTCGATCTCGAACTTGACCAGGTCGCTGTCGGTCTCGCGCAACAGGAAGTCGAAACCGCTCGTCCCCTCGCCCACGTCGGCGAATTCGTAATCGTGGTTGTGGTAGGCGTATTGCAGGCCGGCACGCTTGGCCGCTTCGCCGATCCGATTGGCCAGTTCGGCCGTGCGCTTGGCTTCGTCCAGACTGAAGTCGGATTCCCACGATACCTTGGGATCGATGGCCGAGCGCAACGCAGAACTGGCGGCGAACTTCGCCCCCAGCGCATGCGCGGTTTCGAAGGACGCCTCCAGATTGGCCGGATCGAAATCCAGATGGGTGCTGGGACAGACCAGGCCCGCGTCGTCGATCATTCGACGGTATTCCCTGGCCGACAGCTTGCCGCCCGCATAGCATTCCACTTCCGTGAAGCCAATCTGCCGGAGCTTCTTGAAGGTGCCTGCCGGATCACTTTCGAACGCCTGGTTGACCGCGTAGACCTGGATGCCGTACGGCCGGCCCGACTCGCCGGCGAAGGCGCGGCCGGGCAGCACGGCTGGCACAAGCAGCGCCGCCCCGCTCTGGATCGAACGAACCAGGAATTGTCTACGCGTCGTGGTCATGGCGGACTCTTTCGTTTGAGTGAAGGGGCAGGACCGAAAGCATCGTGCGTGCTCCGAACCCGATCGTGCCCAGGCGCCTGCGTCGCCGCTTTGCAGAATCAGCGGACGGACGCGACAGCAGTCGGCAAGCAGTCGAGCCGAAGGCGGGCATCGCTTCTCGCAAGTCATTCATCCGGAAAATACGATAGCATCACGCGCACGCATCCAGCGCTTGTCCCTCGTCAATTTCCCGGAGGCAATGGTGGCGCAATCCACAGATTACGACGCAATCGTGGTCGGATCAGGCATCTCCGGCGGTTGGGCGGCCAAGGAGCTCACCGAGAAGGGCTTGCGCGTCCTGCTCCTGGAGCGTGGCCGCAACGTCGAGCACATCAAGGACTACGTCAACGCGACCAAGGCGCCCTGGGAATACTTGCATCGCGGCAGGGCCACATATTCGATGGAGCAGGCGCACAGCGTGCTCAAGCGGGACCTCCTGGACGAGACCAACGAGTCGGCCTGGGTCAACGAACAGGAATCGCCGTACACCGAGGTGAAGCGCTTCGACTGGTTCCGCAGCTACCGCGTGGGTGGGCGCTCGTTGCTGTGGGGCCGCCAGAGCTATCGCTGGAGCGATTTCGACTTCGAGGCCAACGAAAAGGAAGGCGTGGCGGTCGATTGGCCGATCCGCTACGCCGACCTCGCGCCCTGGTACGACCACGTGGAAAAGCACGCCGGGATTGCCGGATCCCGCGAGGGCATGGCGCAGCTTCCCGATGGCCAGTTCCAGCCGGCGATGCCGCTGAACTGCGGCGAAGAGCTGGTTGCCGGACGCCTGCGCAACGCGTTCGGCGGCAAGCGCCGGATCATCCCGGGGCGCACCGCGAACGCCACCCAGGCACTGCCTGGGCGCGCGCCCTGCCAGTATCGCAACGCCTGCTGGCTGGGCTGCCCGTACGGCGCCTATTTCAGCACCCAGTCGTCCACGCTGCCGGCGGCGATGAAGACCGGCCGGCTTACGCTCAAGCCCTGGTCGATCGTCACCGAGGTCCTGCTCGACAAGACCGGCAAACGCGCCAGCGGAGTGCGCGTCATCGATGCGGTGACCGAGCAGGTCACCGACTACAGCGCGAAGATCGTGTTCCTGTGCGCGTCCACGCTCAATTCGACCTGGCTGCTGATGCGTTCGGCGACCGACGTGTGGCCGGGCGGGCTGGGCAGCAGCTCGGGCGAACTCGGTCACAATCTCATGGACCATCATTTCCGCTGCGGCGCGGAAGGCGAGATCGAAGGCCTGGCCGACAAGTACTACTACGGCCGCCGACCGACCGGGTTCTACATTCCGCGCTATCGCAACCTGTTTGGCGACAAGCGCGAGTACCTGCGCGGTTTCGGCTACCAGGGTGGCGCGAGCCGGCAGGGCTGGCAGCGCGCGGTGCGTGAGCTCGGGATCGGGGCCGAGATGAAGGACGAGGCGACCACACCGGGGCCATGGACGATCGGCTCCACCGCGTTCGCCGAGATGCTGCCTGCGCATTCCAACCACATCGCGCTTGACCCGGAAAAGAAGGACAAATGGGGCCTGCCGGTGCTGAAGATCGATTGCGCGCTCGGGGAGAACGAGCGCCTGATGCGCAAGGACATGATCGACGACATGGCGCAGATGCTCGAGCAGGCCGGCGTGAAGAAGGTCAAGACCTACGACGAAGGCTCCTACCCCGGGATGGCGATCCACGAGATGGGCACCGCGCGCATGGGGCGCGATCCCAAGACCTCGGTGCTCAACGCGCACAACCAGGTCTGGGACGCGCCCAACGTTTTCGTGACCGATGGCGCCTGCATGACCTCCTCCGCCTGCCAGAATCCTTCGCTGACCTACATGGCGATCACCGCCCGTGCGGCCAACTTCGCCGTGGACGAGCTCAAGCGCCGCAACCTGTGACCGGGGCCGACATGAACATGTCCTCTCAACCCATGCCATCCGAATCCGAACAGGCCCCGACGATCACCCGGCGCGAGGCGATCCGACGCGTGAGCCTGCTGCTCGGCGGCGCGGCGCTGATCGGCTGCGGCCGCGTGGAGGACGTGGAGAAGGCGGCAGAAAAGGCGGCAAGCGCCCCGGCCAACACGCGTCTTGGCCAGTTCAGCTCCCAGGAAATCGCGTTCCTCGACGAGGTCGCGGAAACGATCGTTCCCGCCACCAGGACGCCGGGCGCGAAGGATGCGAAAGTCGGCGCGTTCATGGCGCTCATGGTCACCGATTGTTACGACCCCGGCGAACAGAAGACTTTCCGCGACGGCATGCGCCGGGTCGACGCCGCCGCGACGAAGGCGGCCAACGTGCCGTTCATGCAGGCCACGCCGCAGCAACGCCTGGCCGTGCTGACCGCCTTCGATCGCCAGGCACACCGGGAGGCGTACGAGAGCGAGGCCGAAGACCGCAAGCGCCAGGGCCTGGCGCAGCTGCCTCCGTACGATTCCATCGAAGCGGAAGAGATCACATCCGACGCCCCAGTCGAGCCAGCCACGTTCTTCCGCATGATGAAAGAGCTCGCCCTGCTGGGCTACTTCACCTCCGAGATCGGCTGCACACAGGCGCTGCGCTATACCGAGGTGCCGGGCCGTTACGACCCTTGCATCGATTACGTCGCAGGATCGCCGGCCTGGGCGGCGCACGCCTGACGACCCGCGCCACCGGTGACGCGACGAAAGATTGCCTCGCAGGACGATGCTGCGCTTCGCGTTCGTACTCTAGAACCGCCTGATCGCACCGCCTTGGGTCACTCTCCATAGGGATGGATGGTGCGGATCCTGCCCTGCCCGTCGTGATGCAGCGGCGTGACCTTGATCGAGCGCAGGTGAGTGATGCCGCCGGACAACAGCGAGTCGTGATAGAACAGGTACCAGTGGTCCTGGAACGCGCAGATCGAATGATGCGTGGTCCACCCGACCACTGGCGTCAGGATCCGGCCCTGGTAGACGAACGGCCCGTAGGGATTGTCGGCCACCGCATAGCACAGAAAATGCGTGTTGCCGGTGGAATACGAGAGGTAATAGCGACCGTCGTGCCTGTGCAGCCACGGCGCCTCGAAGAAGCGTCGGTCGTGGTCGCCCGCGCGCAACGGCTCGCCGGCCTCATCCAAGATCACGACTTCCCGCGGCGCCTCGGCGAACTGCTTCATATCGTCCGACAGGCGCGCCAGGCGCGGCCCCAGCGCAGGTTCGCCATCGGCGGGCTCCTCGTGCGCCGGTGAATAAGCGTTGTCCCGATACTTCTGCAGTTGCCCGCCCCAGAGGCCGCCGAAATACATGTAGAACGCACCGTCGTCGTCGGCGTACACCGCCGGGTCGATGGAATAGCTGCCGGCAATGGCTTCGGGTTCGGCCACGAAGGGACCGGCAGGATGGTCGCCTACCGCCACGCCGATCTGGAACAGGCCGTCGGCGCGCTTGGCCGGGAAGTACAGGTAGTACTTGCCGTCCTTGGTCGCCGCATCCGGCGCCCACATCTGACGCTCGGCCCACGGCACGTCGTCGACGCGCAATGCGACGCCGCAATCCTCGGCTGCCCCATCCGCGGGCGAGTCCATCCGCAGCACGTGGTAGTCCTGCATGCCGAAATGGTCGCCGTCATCGTTGAAAGGAATGCCCGCATCGATGTCGTGCGATGGATAGATGTAGATTTTTCCGTCGAACACATGCGCCGATGGGTCGGCGGTGTAGATGTGCGTGACCAGCGGCGGCGAGATCGCCTTCTCGGCCAGCGTTTGCAGCTCGACCGGATCGAATTCTTCGGACATGCGGGCTCCTGCTGCGTTGCGGCGACGATCAGGGAGTCGCGATGCCCGCGGCGCGGCGCGCGGCCAGTTCCTGCTCGATGCGCGTCTCGGTCATCTTGTCGATCTTGTAGAAGAACAAGAGCGCGACGCACAGCAGGAACGGGATCGATGCGTACACGCTCACCGCCATCTGGATACCGCGCACGGCACCGGCCGACTGCACGGCGAGGTCGGGATCGTAGCCGTGGGCGGCCAGGATCTTCGCCACCAGCGCGCTGCCCGTGCTCAGACCGATCTTCAGGCCGATCAGGATCGCGGAGAACACGATCGCGGTGGCACGGCGGTGGTTCTTCCATTCCGAATAATCGGCCACGTCGGCCACCATCGCCCACAGCAGCGGGATCGTGATGCCGTAGAAAAAGCCGTGCAGGACCTGAGCCGCGACCGCGAGACCCACCGCCTGCGGCGGGAACAGCCAGAACGCCAGCAGGCACAACGTGGACACGAACAGTGCGCCGCCGAACACGTCGCGCTTGCCGAAGCGGTCGGCCAGGCCCTTGGAGAAACCAATGCCGACGATCATGAAGATGATGCCGCTGCCGTTGAACAGGCTGAAGGCCGAGGTCGGCGCGTCCTTAGGCCATTGGAACTCGGTCAGGCCCACGCCGGTGAGCACCGAGTTCAACCCGGCGATGAGGTGGTTGAAGCCGACGTTCTCGAGGAAGTTCGCCAGCGCAGCTTCATCGAGGTAGTACTTGAAGTAGTACACGTACATGCCGCCCTTCAGGGCAAGGGTCACGAAGACCAGCACGGTCAGCACCAGCATCACTTGCCATGGCGTGTTCTTCGCCAGGTCGGTCAGGTCCTGGCGGATGGTTGACTTCTGCTCGGGCGCCGGGACGATGCGCTCCTTCGTGGTCAGGAAGGTGATCAGGAAGAAGATCGTGCCCATCACGGCGAACACCAGCATGGTGTTCTCGAAGCCGCGCACCTTGTCGCCGTCGCCGAGGATCAGCACCAGCGGCAGCAGCAGGGCCTGGATGATGAACTGCGCGATCATCACCGCGACGAAGCGGTAGGAGGACAGGCTGTTGCGCTGGGCCATGTCGCCGGTCAGCACGCCGCTGAGCGCCGAATACGGCAGGTTGTTGGCGGCGTACACCAGCACCAGCAAGGTATAGGTCGCCATCGCGTAGATGACCTTGCCGCGCTCGCCCAGGTCCGGAGTGCTGAAGGCGAGGAGCGACAGCACTCCGAATGGAATCGCCGTCCACAGGATCCATGGCCGGAACTTGCCCCAGCGCGTGCGGGTGCGGTCGGCGATCAGCCCCATCATCGGCGTGAATACGAAAGCACCGAGCAGGCCCCCGGTGAAGATCACCGTGCCGGCGACGTCGACCGGAATCCGGTAAACATCGGTGTAGAAGAACGCGATGAAGGTGACCAGGGTCTGGAAGATCAGGTTGGCCGCCAGGTCGCCGAGGCTGTAGCCGACCTTTTCGCGTACGGAGAGGGTTTGCGCGATGTCGTTCATGGCCGGGTCGTGATGTCGCCGTCCTGCGGCGGGGTCTGGCTGGCGAGGCGATACGCGGCCTTGTGGCCGACATGCGAGCACGCCGCGCGAACGCGATCATCCTGGGGCAGCCGGCCCGAAAGCGTCCCGGCTGCTGACGAAGGCGCTGCTGAAATCGGCGACGAGGGAACCATGATGTCCTTGCTGCACCGCACGATGACAAGTGCAAATGATAGCGCTATCAATGCGCATTGTTACCGCTAACGGGGGCTTGGCGCCATCGGTAAGGGCCAAGGGCGGTGGCGCTGTCGCACGGATTTTTGTTTCTGAGGCGGGTTCGAAGCCGGCATGGCCGAACCGGGCGCTTCGCGCGTGCGGTTCGTGCAGGGGCGAGCCTGTGGATGCCTTGGGAGGGGCGATCACATTCATCGAACGCAAGAGGGGAGGTATCCAGATGAGAGGTTGCAGGTGCCGATGCTTCGCACCAATGACGACGGGTGCGACGCAGGTTTGTGACAGCCCAATGGCTGCTCAAGCCGCGTCGCACACCGGAGATCACATCACTGTTGGCCGCACAACTCCAGGGTTGAGGACACGCTCATGAATCAGAAGCTGAAGCGATTCAAATCGAAGGCCATGTTCACCATCATCGGTGGTGTGATCGTCATCAATCCTGCGTTCGCCCAGGACACGCAGGCGCAGCAGGCACCGCCGCCGGCATTGCAGACGGAGCAGGCCGAGCAGACCGAGCAGGCGCAGCCGTCGCCGACGCCGGCCGACGCGACCACGCTCGATACGGTCGTGGTCACCGGCATGCGCAACGCGCTCGCGCACTCGATGAACACCAAGCGCAACGCTGCCGGCGTGGTCGACGCGATCAGCGCCGAGGACATCGGCAAGTTCCCCGACACCAACCTGGCCGAGTCGCTGCAGCGCATCACCGGCATCTCGATCGAGCGCCGCGATGGCGAAGGCGCGCAGGTCACCGCGCGCGGCTTCGGCCCGCAGTTCAACATGGTCACCCTCAACGGCCGCCAGATCCCCGGCGCCGATGCCTTCGGCGCAGCCGGCCAGGTGCCGGTTGGCGGCGTGGACGGCGGCACCCGCGCGTTCAACTTCGCCCAGCTGGCCTCCGAGGCGATCAACGGCATCGAGGTCTACAAGACCGGCCAGGCGCACGTGCCCAGCGGCGGCATCGGCGCCACCATCAACATCCTCACCGACAAGCCGCTCAACCACTCCGGCGTGGTCGCCAGCGCCGGCGCCAAGCTGGGCTACGACAAGTCGCAGCCGTTCGAAGGCGACGACGCGACCCCGGAACTGTCCGGCATCTTCAGCTGGACCAATCCCGACAAGACCTTCGGCATCGGCTTGAACGCCAGCTATCAGAAGCGCAAGGGCGGTTCGGTGCAGGCAACCGAGAACAACTGGAACATCCAGCCGTGGACCGGCTCGATGCCGGGCGGCCCCGACGTGGTCAACGCGCCGGGGCTCGGCGAGCTGTACGGCCGTCCCAACGACCTGCGCTATGCCTTCGCCGATTTCGAGCGCGAGCGTATCAACGGCCAGGCCGTGATCCAGTTCGCACCGGTCGACAGCGTCACCCTGACCCTGGACTACACCTACTCGACCAATGAGATCGCCGAGGATCGCGGCGAGCAGGGTATGTGGCTGCAGAACAGCCAATACACCGACGTCGAGTTCGACACCAGCGGGGCCGTGGCCACGCCGGTGTACATCCGCGAGATCGTCCAGACCAAGGACTTCGGCCTCGAGCAGCAGAGCAACCGGCAGAAGTACAAGCTCGGTTCGCTCGGCTTCAACGCCGCATGGGACGTCAACGACCGTCTCCGTCTCAGCCTCGACATGCACGACTCCAAGAACGAGAGCCGGCCCAACGACCCGCTGACCGGCGGTGGCGCCACCTACTTCAGCCTGGCCGGCACCAACAACTGCAGCGCCAGCGCGCACTGCGGCGGCTACTACGCCCAGGAGTACTGGTTCAACAACGGCCTACCCATCTCCGCGCGCACCTGGTATCCGACCCAGGCCGATGCCCTCGCCGGGACCAACGGCGTGATCAATGCCGACTTCGCCCCGGGCGAGCTCGGCTCGCAGGTGCTGCGGATCGAGTCGCAGACCCAGATCAGCGAAATCAAGCAGGCCCGCATCGACGGCGAATGGAACTTCGACAATGGCCGCTTCCAGTTCGGTGTCGACAACACGAAGTCATCGACCCATCGCCTGCAGGCAAACCAGATGTATGCCGCCCTCGGCGACTGGGGCGTGGCAAACGTGGAAGAGGACGGCGCCAACGGCCTGATCGGACTGCTGCACCCGATCAGCATCGTCGGCCTGTTCGACGACTACGACGGTTCCGGCGCGGCGCAGGGCGCCTGGGCCGGCGACGCCAACGACCTGGCACGATGGGCCGCCGAGCACTATGGTGTCAGCAACAGCGTCAGCGACGTGCTCGCCGCCGACAACCGGGTCGAGGAAAAGACGAACTCTGCCTATGTGCAGGTCGACTTCGAGGGCGAACTGGGCGGCATGCCGACGGCCACCCGGATCGGCGTGCGCTACGAGAAGACCGATGTGGTCTCGACCTCGGCGGTGGCAATTCCCAGCGCGATCGAATGGCAGGCCAACAATGATTTCCGCATCGTCCGTTCCGCCGAGACGCAGCCGTTCAGCGAGAAGGCCAGCTACAGCTACGTGTTGCCGAATCTGGACTTCAGCATCGACTTCACCGACGAGCTGAAGGGCCGCGCCTCGTTCGGCAAGACCATCGCACGCGCGCCCTACGGCAACCTCTATGCGGGCCCGGGCCCGAACGCCCCGAGCGGCTCGATCCTCACCGACCCGTCCACCCGCGCCACCGGCAGCGCGCAGGACCCGGGGCTGCTGCCGCTGGAATCGGAAAACCTGGATCTGGCGCTGGAGTGGTACTTCGACGACGCCAGCTTCATCGCGGCGACCTACTGGCGCAAGACGGTCGACAACTTCGTCGGCAACTCCGTCGTCCGCGAGAACCTGTACGGATTGACCGACCCGACGTCCGGTCCCGACGCGCAGGCGGCGCTGGACTTCCTGACCAGCCAGGCCTGCGTGGACCAGGTCGGCGCGGCCAATGCCGCGGCCTGTTCGGCCAACGACACTTCGCTGTTCACCGCGACGGCATTGCTGCGCAACGATCCGGCCGGGCTGGCAGCCTTCGACGGCACCGACGCGCAGGCGCTGGCGACGGAGAATGCCTACAACCTGGTCGGCGAAGCCGACGACCCGCTGTACATGTTCGACGTCAACAAGCCGGTCAACCAGCACAAGGCCGGACTGCATGGCTGGGAACTGGCCGGCCAGCACTTCTTCGGCGACAGCGGGTTCGGCATCTTCGCCAACTACACCATCGTCAAGGGCGACGTGGGCTTCGACGACGGCGGCGACCCGGGCATCGACCAATTCTCGCTGACCGGCCTGAGCGACAGCGCCAACGCCGCCTTCATGTTCGAGAAGTACGGCTGGTCCGCACGCCTGGCCTGGAACTGGCGCGACGAGTACCTGATCATGGCCAACCAGGGCGGCAGCCGCAATCCGTTCTACGTCGAGGCCTATCAGCAGTGGGACCTGAACGTGAACTACGCGTTCAATGACCACTGGTCTGCCGGCTTCGAGGTAATCAACCTGACCGGCGAGGACGTGCGCTGGCACGGCCGCACCGACGAGCAGGTCATCAAGCTGCTGGACCAGAACCCGCGCTACATGATCGGGGTCCGCTACAAGTTCTGAGTCTTGGCATGTCGTGACGGAACGGGACCGCTGCGCAGGCAGTGGTCCCCTTTCTTTTTCCGCTGGCGCGGGGCATAACGGTGTCCCGCGCCGGCTCCGCAGTCGAACCCGCATGGCCAGATACGAACTGCTCAACAATGTGACGCACAAGGACATGCGTATCGTCACCGGCTTCGGTCGCGCGTTTGGCGACGAGGTCGGCATGGTGCCGGCGTTCCCCACCGAGTTCGCAGAGCTGCAGCGCGAATACCCGATCTTCCTGCGCCGCGAGCGCGATGGCGGGCAATGGCAGGCGGTCGCGCTGCTCGGCTTCGAGGCGAACGAAAACCTATTCCTGCGCGAGGGCCGCTGGAACGCCGGCTACCTACCCGGTTACGTCGCGCGCGGGCCGTTCCTGATCGGTTTCCAGGAACAGACCGTCGACGGCGAACTGCGCAAGGAGCCGGTGATGCACGTCGACATGGAACACCCGCGCATCGGCGCGGGCGAAGGCGAGGCAGTGTTCCTGCCGCACGGTGGCCACAGCCCGTACCTGGAACACGTCATCACCGTGCTGCGCGGCATCCGTGACGGCGCCGAGGCCGGCACGGCGATGTTCGCCGCATTCGACGAGCTGGGCCTGATCCAGCCGATGAACGTCGAGCTGAAGTTCGACGGGCAGCACGGCGCGAGCCTGACCGGACTGCACGGCATCGACCGCGAACGCCTGGCCGCGCTCGACGCCGACGCACTGCACCGGCTGCACCGCAGCGGCTATCTCGAAGGTGCGTACCTGATGCTGGGCTCGATGCACAACCTGCGCAGGCTGATGGCGGAAAAGCAGCGCCGTCTGCGCCAGCAGGACGCCGCGGCGGCCTGAGCGCGATGGCCGGGGCCGCCGCCAGCGTGCGCGAGGTGCCGGACTGCCGGCCCGGCATGTTGCCGCTGGATGAACTGCTCGCCGCCGGCCAGCCGGCGGTGCTGCGCGGCGTGGCACGCGACTGGGACCTGGTCCGCGCCGGCCAGCGCGGCATGGACGCGGCGATGGACGTGTTGCGCGGCGCCTGGAACGGCCAGCCGGTGACCTACTCCTACGGCGGCCCGGAGATCGCCGGGCGGCCTTTCTACAACGACGACTTCACCGCCTTGAACATCGAAGTGCGGCGCGGCGCGCTGGACGAGGTGCTCGATGCGATCGCCGCGCACGCCGACGACCCACGGCCGCCGACCTGGTACCTCGCCTCGCTGCTGGTCGATACGCGCCTACCGGGCTTGCGCGCGCAGAACGACCTCGACCTCGCCACGCACGGCATCCACGCGCCGCCGAGCATCTGGATCGGCAACCGCGTGACCGCGTCCTGCCATTACGACGCGCAGAACAACATCGCCTGCTGTGCGGTCGGGCGTCGCCGCTTCACCTTGTTTCCGCCGGACCAGATCGGCAACCTGTATCCAGGTCCGCTGGAGCCCACGCCCGGCGGCCAGGCGGTCAGCGTGGTCGATTTTGACGCGCCCGACTTCGAGCGCTATCCGCGCTTTCGCGAAGCGCTCGCGGCGGGACAAAGCGCGGTGTTGGAACCGGGCGATGCGATCTTCATTCCCAGCCTGTGGTGGCACCATGTGCAGGGGCTGGAGCCATTCAACGTGCTGGTGAACTACTGGTGGAGCAGCGTGCCGGCACACATTCCGGCGCCGGTGCTCGCGCTGCAACACGCGTTGTGGACGATCCGCGACCGCCCGGAGCGCGAAAAGCAGGCCTGGCGTCAGGTCTTCGACTACTACGTCTTCGGGCGCGGCGAACGCGCCGGCGAGCACCTGCCTACAGCGGCGCGCAAGGTGCTGGGACCCGTGGACGATGCGCTGGCACGCCAGATCCGCGCGATGCTGATCGGCAAACTCAACCGTTGAGCCGGCTGCGCCGGCACGCATCAAGGGGACCGCATTGGAGACCGGGCAGATACGCAAGGTAGTGATCGCGGGCGGCGGCACCGCTGGTTGGCTTGCCGCCTGTGCGCTGTCGCATCAGTTCCGCGACCGGCTGGACATCACCCTGGTCGAGTCGGAGCAGATCGGCACCGTCGGCGTCGGCGAATCCACGGTACCGCCGATCCGCACGTTCCACCGCTTCCTGCAGATCGACGAGCAGGAGTTCCTGCGCGCGGTCGCCGGCACCTTCAAGCTCTCCATTTCCTTCGAGAACTGGCGCCGGCCAGGCGAGCGCTATATCCATCCTTTCGGCATCACCGGGCAGGGCACCCTTGTCTGTCCTTTCCATCATTTCTGGCTGGACAGTCTGCGTCGCGGCATGCAATCTGAACTGGGCGACTTCTGCCTGGAAACCGTTGCTTCGCGCGGCGATCAGTTCGCGCTTCAAACACAGCCCCAGGTCAACTACGCCTACCATTTCGACGCCGGCCTTTACGCGCGCTTCCTGCGCCGTATCTCCGAGGGCTACGGACTGAAACGCGTCGAAGGCAAGATTCGTGAGGTCCGGCAGCACTCGCAAAGCGGGTCCATCGAAGCGCTGGTGCTGGAGGATGGACAGATCGTGGAGGGCGACCTGTTCATCGACTGCACCGGCTTCCGCGGCCTGCTGATCGAGCAGACCCTGCACACCGGCTACGAAGACTGGAACCACTGGCTGCCCAGCGATCGTGCTGTGGCGGTGCAGACCGAATCGATCGGCCCGCCGGTGCCGTACACGCGCGCGATCGCGCACGAGGCCGGCTGGCGCTGGCATATCCCGCTGCAGCACCGTGTCGGCTGCGGACTCGTCTTCTCCAGCCGTCACATGTCCGACGACGAAGCTCGGGCCAAGCTATTACGCGACGTCGGTGCGCGGCCGATCAAGGATCCCTGGCTGGTGCCGTTCCGCACTGGCCGCAGGCTGAAGGCCTGGAACAAGAACGTGGTTTCGCTTGGCCTGGCCAGCGGCTTCATCGAACCCCTGGAGTCGACCAGCATCCACCTCGCCATCAGCGCCGTAGTGCGCCTGATCCAGCTGTTTCCCTTCGACGGCATCGCACCGTCGCTGGTCGCTCTCTACAACGACGTCAGCCGCGCCGAAATGGAACACGTACGCGACTTCATCATCCTGCACTACCACGCCAACCAGCGCGACGAACCGATGTGGAAGCAGTGCCGCGAAATGGACCTGCCCGAGTCGTTGTCGATCCGCTTGCGCGCGTGGCGCGAGCGCGCCCACGCGTGGCAGGGCGCGGACGAGCTGTTCCGGCTGGATTCGTGGACCCACGTCCTGCTTGGCCAGGGTATCGTGCCGGAGCAGCACCATCCCCTGGCGCGGGCGCTGTCGGATGCGGACCTGCGAAACCTGCTGGACTCGATCCGGCAGCCGATCTCGCGCGTGGTGACGCAGATGCCGCCGCAGCAGGAATTCATCGAACGCTACTGCAAGGCGCCTCCCGAAGTATGGGAAGGCAGGGGGAAGCGGGTTTGAATACACAAGAGGCTTCGATGATCTGGCCAAGACTCTCGTGTCGCGGCTGCCATTGCCAACGACACCGACCTGTCCGGCGCCGGAAGCCGTGTGGGCGATCCGCAGGAGAATCCCGATGAGCCACCTGCCCCGCTCTGCTTTTGCGATCCCGCTGCTGGCGATGCTGGCCGCCTGCGCGACGGCCGAAGCGCCACCGCAGCACTCTCCCGCGATCGGGCGCCTGACGACATTCGACGCGTCCTTCCAGGATGTCGTGGCGGCGGACGCGCGCATCGAGAAGATCGCCGAAGGCTTCACCTGGTCCGAAGGCCCGGCCTGGATCCGGGCCGGGGGCTATCTGCTGTTCACGGACGTGCCCGAGAACACGCTGTATCGCTGGTCGGAACGCGATGGGCTATCGGTGTTCCTCAAGCCCTCGGGCTACGACGGTCCCGACCTGGGCGCCTTGCGCGAACCGGGCGCCAACGGCTTGTTCGCCGAACCCTCGGGAACGGTGCTGATGGCGGACTCCGGAACGCGCATCGTGGCCAGACTCGATCCGGCGACGAAGCGCAAGACCGCGCTCGCCTCCAGCTACGGCGGGCACCGATTCAACAGCCCGAACGATGTCGTGCGGCGCAGCGACGGGGCGGTGTTCTTCACCGATCCGCCCTACGGCCTGAAGGACCTCGACGATTCGCCGGTCAAGGAACTGAAGTTCAATGGCGTTTATCGGGTCGATCCCGACGGCACGGTCCACTTACTTGATGACGGGCTCGGCTTTCCGAATGGAATCGCATTGTCGCCGGACGAGCGCACCCTGTACGTATCCAACTCGGACCCGGCCAGACCGGTGTGGATGGCGTACTCGCTCGATGCCCGCGGCGCCGTGCTCGACAAACGCGTGTTCGCCGATGCATCCGACCTTGTCGGCGAAGCCAGCCCGGGGCTGCCCGACGGCATGGCCGTCTCCGGCGACGGCCGCATCTTTGCGACGGGGCCCGGCGGCGTGCTCGTGTTCGACGCCGACGGCAAGCGCCTGGGGCGCATCGAGACCGGCACCGCGGTTTCGAACTGCGCCTTCGGCGATGAGGGCCGAACGCTCTATATGAGCTCGCACACCTTCCTCGCGCGCATCCGGGTGAAGGCGACCGGCCTCGGGTTTCCCCGCTAGGCGCGGGCCCGCGTCGCTAGCGCACGCGATAACGCGGCGGGGTCGCGTCACCGCGCAGGCGTTGCCTGGCGCGGCGACGCGACCTGTTCCCAGGCATCGCTAGTCTCCCGTGATCCTGAAACCCTGGCTCAGTCGGATGTCCGCGCTGGAAGCGCCGACCTGCACTTCGTAGTCGCCCGGATCGACCGCGTACGTATCGCGTTGATCGTCGTAGTGCCTGAGATCGGCTGCGGGCGAGATGACGAAGGACAGCGTGCGCTCCTCGCCAGGTTGCAGGCTCACGCGCTGAAAGCCGCGCAGCTCCCGGATCGCGCGCTCGCGCCGCGGTTCGAGCGGGCGCAGGTACAGCTGCACGACTTCCTCGCCGGCACGGGCGCCGCTGTTCTTCACCTTCAGCGAGACGCGCACCTGGTCGCTGCTGCCGGCATTGCTGCGATCCAGTTTCAACCCCGAGTACGCGAAGTCCGTATAGGACAGTCCATGGCCGAACGGATACAGCGGTTCGCCCCCGAAATAGCGGTACGTGCGGCCGCGCATGGCGTAGTCGTCGAACGCGGGCAGCTTCTCGTCGGCCTTGTAGAACGTCACCGGCAGGCGACCGGCGGGATTCGCATCGCCGAACAGCACGTCGGCGACGGCGCTGCCGCCGCGCTGGCCCGGATACCAGGCGACCAGGATCGCCGGCAGGTTCTGCTTGGCCCAGTCCACGGCAATGGCCGAACCAGTGGTCAGTACCAGCACCACGGGCTTGCCGGTCGCATGCAGGGCTTCGAGCAGTCGTTGCTGCGGCTTGGGCAACCGCATGTCGGTGCGGTCGCCGCCGGCGAAGCCGGGATAGCTGACTTCCATCTCCTCGCCTTCCACGTCGCCGGTCAGGCCGCCGACGAAGATGACCGCCTCGGCATCGCGCGCGGCGTCCAGCGCTTCGTCGAAGGCGGATTTCGCTCCCGGTAGCCGCCATGCCAGGCGTACTGCGGCGTCGTGTTCGTGTTCGTAGTACTCGAGCCGGATGTCGTAGGCCTTGCCTGCCTGCAGCTCGACTGGGGCGGTTTTGCCACGCAGGCGTGGTGCGTCGCTCCAGGCATCGATCAGCAGTTTCCCGTCGAGCCAGAAGCGATAGCCATCGTTGGCGGCGACTTCCAGTTCGTATCTGCCGCTCACCGGCGGCAGCAACTGCCCGCTCCAGCGCACTGCGAAATCGTCGTCGTTCAGCGCCGTATCCGGCGCGAGCTCACCACGCGCGACCAGGTCGCTGGTCGGCGCCTCCCGGTCCCAGCGGAAGCCGACCTGCGGATCGATCCTGGTCAGCACCGGCTTGCCATCGAACTGGCGGCCGCGAAAATATTCGCCGAGCAGACCGCGTTCGCTTGCATCCGCCGATGGCCGCAGGAAGCGCGCTTCGATCAGCGGTGCGGCTGCGGGATCGTCGCGGCCCTCGACCAGGTCGGCGCCCGGCGCGTACACGACTTCCGCGTCCGGTAGCGCCTGGCGAATGCCGTTGAGCACGGTCACCGGCGCGGCCGGCGTGCCGTAGTAGTTGCCCAGCAACGACATCGTGTCGTCCGCAGTCGGCCCGACCACTGCAATGCGCTTGAGATCCTTCGACAGCGGCAGCACACCATCATTCTTCAGCAGCACGAGGGATTCCCGTGCCGCGCGGCGCGCCAGCGCATCGTGCTGCGGAGACTGGTTCACCGAATACGGGATCTGCGCCCATGGAACCTGTCCCGGCGGATCGAACATGCCCAGGCGCATGCGGGTGGCGAACAGACGGGTCAGCGCATCGTCGATGTCGGCCTGCCCGATCAACCCCTTGCGCACTGCCGCCGGCAGCGTCGAATACTCCTCGCCGCATTCCAGCTCCGTGCCGTTCTTCACCGCGAGCGCTGCGGCTTCCTCGCGCGTGGCGACGATCTTGTGGTTCTTCCAGATGTCCACGATCGCCCAGCAGTCGGACACCACATAGCCCTTGAACCCCCAGTCGCGACGCAGGACATCGCGCAGCAGGAACTGGCTGGCACTGGCCGACTCGCCGTACACCCGGTTGTAAGCGCCCATCACAGCGGCGACCTGGCCTTCCTTCACCAGCGCCTCGAACGCCGGCAGGTAGGTCTCGTACAGGTCGCGCTCGCTCGGCTTCGCATCGAAATGATGACGATCGGCTTCCGGGCCGCTGTGCACGGCGAAGTGCTTGGCGGTCGCGTCGAGCTTCCTGTACCTGGGATCGTCGCCCTGCAGGCCCTGCACGAAGGTCACGCCCATGCGCGCGGTCAGGTACGGATCCTCGCCGTAGGTCTCCTGGCCCCTGCCCCAGCGCGGGTCGCGGAAGATGTTGATGTTCGGCGACCAGAAGGTGAGGCCCTGATAGCGGTTACGCTGGCCGCGCGCCGCGAACTCGTGGTGCTTGGCGCGGGCCTCATCGCTGATCGTGGTCGAGACTTCCTGCATCAATGGAATGTCGAACGTCGCCGCCATGCCGATCGCCTGCGGGAATACCGTCGCCGCGCCCGCGCGGGCGACGCCGTGCAGGGCCTCGTTCCACCAGTCGTAGGCCGGAACGTCCAGGCGCGGGATCGCCGGCGCGTTGTTCTGCATCTGCGCGGCCTTCTCTTCCAGGGTCATGCGGGAAACGAGGTCGGCCGCGCGTTGCTCGAAACTGCGGCTGGTATCGAGCCAGGGCCGCGCTGCATCGGCGGTCTGCGCGATGGCACCTTGCGCGGAGGCGAGCAACAGCACCGCCGCGACATTCAGGGCTACGGTCTTCATCGAAACGCTACGCGAATGCATCTGCTTCTCCCATGTCTATTGTTTTGGCTCGACGCGCGCATACGGCCCGACCGTCGCACCGACGAAACCACCGGCGACTTCGGTGCTGAGAATCGTGCCGTCGTCGCCCCGTACCAGCCACTTCCATCCCTTGCCGTCGGCATCGTGCGCGAACGAATAGGCGCCGCCGTTGCCAGCGATCTTCAGCTTGAGCGCTTCGCCGGGCGCGATCTTCGCCGTGGCGAGGGTTTCTACGGCCTTTCCCGCACGCTTTTCGAGGAACACCGTTGCAGCCCTGCCCGCGCGGCGCACGCCCAGGAAATACCAGTGCATCTCACTCTGGAACGCGGCGATGCCGGCCACGGTACCGGGATCGTCCGGTATCGCCAGCGCCGTGCTGGCCTCGAAGGCGATGTGCTGCTGTCGGCGCGCGAGGAAGGAAGGATTGCGCAGCGTGTCCAGGCCTTCCGCAAGCGGGTGGATCGCCAGGCGTCCCGGGTGCGCGCGCAGGTCGGCCCACGGCTGCTTCGGTACCCGCACGTGCATCCATGCGCGATCGAGCTGCGGTGTGTCGAATTCGTCGCGCCAGACGAAGTTGCCGCTCATCGGTGCTTGCTTCGCTTCTCCGCGCATGAACGAGGGCGCTTTCGCGACCTGGGGAATCGCCAGGCCGTTTTCGAGGATCACCGGCCATCCGTCCTTCCATTCGACCGGTAACAGGAAGGTCTCGCGCCCGGTGTTGTAGTGCCCCTGGTCGTAGGCGCGACTGGCGAGGAAAATCGCCCACCAGCGGCCGTCCAATCCCTCGACCAGGTCGGCGTGGCCGGCATTGATCACCGGGGCCTCGCGATCGGCGGCCAGGTCGCGCTGGGTCAGGATCGGGTTGTGCTCGTAGGGTACGTACGGCCCCCATACCTTGCGGCTGCGCAGCACCACCTGCGAATGGTTGACCGAAGTGCCGCCCTCGGCGCAGACCAGGTAGTACCAGCCTTCGCGCTTGTAGATGTGCGGGCCTTCGATCCAGATCGGATTGGTCGAAGGATCGACGCCGCCGTCGATCATCACCTTGCGCGGGCCGATGGGCTTGCGCGCGGCGAGATCGAATTCCTGCATCCAGATCGCGCGGTGGCCGTCGTAGCGCGGCGTGCCCTGGGGAGCGTCGTTGTTGAGGATGTACACCTTGCCGTCGTCGTCGAAGAACAGCGACGGATCGATGCCGCCGATGGTCGGCAGCCAGATCGGATCGGACCATGGGCCTGCGGGATCGGTCGCGATGGCGATGTAGTTGCCGCCGCTGTCCACCGCGGTATTGGCGACGTAGAAGATGCCGTCATGGAAGGCGATCGTGGGTGCGAATACGCCACGCGATACGTCCAGGCCATCGAAGTCGAGTTGCGATGGCCGTTCGATCACGTTGCCGATCTGCTTCCAGTGCACGAGGTCCACGCTCTCGAACACCGGGATGCCGGGGTAGTAGGTGAATGTCGAGTTGACGAGGTAGAACTTGTCGCCGGCACGGGTCACGGCCGGGTCGGGATGGAACCCGGCCAGCACCGGGTTGCGGTAACGACCCGGCGGGAGCGGCTGCTCGAACGCCTTGTCGTTGCCGCGGTACTCGAACCAGTCGAACAGCACCGGTTCGCGTGCCTGCGCCGTGCCCGCCAGCGCGAAGAGCAGGAGGGATATCGCCTTCAGGCGTTGCTTCATTGCCTCGCCCGTCCCGCATCGGTTCGACGAGCGATGGAAGGTGGTTTCGGTGCGGGATGCTGCGCTCATCGTGGAAGGACTCGCCTGGATGGGTTGCTTGAGCTGGTCACTGGATATGGATCTCGAAGGGGCCGGCCGGCATCCTGGCGCCGTCGAACAATGTGACGACCGGGCTGTCGGCCCAGCCGTAGCGCACGCGCGTGGGCTGCGCGACCGGCGCGCGCAGGAGCACCTCGTTGCCGCGGATTTCGGCATCGGCGTAGCGGCAGGAGCCGGCGTCCGAGCCGCAAAGCTCGAAGCCGATCGGAGCGTCGGCGCCGTAGGCGACCAGGCCGTTGGTGACATCACCAAACGCGACCACGACCGCGTCGCCCTTGCCCGCTTCGGCCAAGCGTCGCGCCGACAGGGGCACAGGCCCGGACGGCGGCAGCTTTTCGCCATAAACGACGTGTCGCGCCGCGCGCGCGAGCCTGCGCCCGAGTTCCTGCTTGTTCGGCGGATGCAGGTCGTAGCGGTCGCCGATGTCGATGGTGACTGCCAGCGCACTGCGCGCTTCCTCGGTGGCGACGTCGCGCTGCGCTGCGCGCAGTTCCGCCCATCCGCCCTCCACCGGCTTGGTCGGCGCATCGCCGTAGGCGGCCAGCTGCACGACCAGCAATGGCAGCCCGGCGCCGAAACGCGCGCGCCAGTCGCTGCGCAGGATGCGCAGCAGGTCGCGGTAGGCATCGGCCTCGAAGGTATTGGATTCGCCCTGGTACCAGAGCGCGCCGCGCAGGCCGTAGCGGCCGAGCGGCGCGATCATGTCGTTATGCAGCGTGGTCAGGCCCGCCACGGTCTGCCAGGGTGCGCGCGGCGCCTGGCTCGCGTCTTCCCTCACGATGCGGTATCTCCACGCGCCATCGAGCGGCACGCTCGACCCATCGCCGAACCGCAGCGCGCGTACCGAATGCGGACCGGTGAGGCCTCCCTCGCGATAGGTATCGAGCACGCTGACGGCGACGATGTTCCGCCCCTCGCGCAGCAGGCCGCGCGGCAAGGCGTACTCGCGCGCATCGCCGCCATAGGCGCTACCGACAGCGCGTCCGTTGACCCATGTGACGTCGATCTCGTCGGCCGCACCGATCGAAAGCCGTGCTTCCTGCGCCGCCTGCTGGGCGGTCAGCTCCACCGTGGTGCGGAACCAGAGCATGCCGTTGAAGTCGGCCAGCTCCGGGATGCCCCAGTGCTCCCACGCACCCAGTTCGCGCGGCGCATCGCCCCAGCCCTCATCGGCGCCGTACTCCGGATTCCACGGCTCTTCGCCGGGCGCGACCGTGGGGAGCCCCCGCCACCACCGCTGCCAGTGTTCGCCCCAGCGTCCCGCTGCGGTCGCCGGATCGGTTGCGTACTGGGCGAGTACTTCGAGCTCGGCATCGAACCCACCGGCGGCGCGCAGGGCATCCCCGCTGATCCAGGCCTGGATGCGCGAACCGCCCCAGGCCGCGTTGATGAGCCCCATCGGCACATCGACGGTCTTCTGCAGTTCGCGGGCGAAGTAGTAGCAGGTGGCTGAGAAATCGCGCACGGTCTCCGGCGTGAGCTTCATCCACTGCGTCGGCGTGGAGAAGGTTTCCTGCGGCAACGCGCTGCCGGCCTGTGGAACCGTGAGCAAGCGGATGGTTTCGCTGCCAGCACCGCTGATCTCGGAATGCGAGTCGAGCGCGCGGTGCACCTGCAGCTCCATGTTCGACTGGCCCGAGCACAGCCACACGTCGCCCACGAGCACATCGTCGATGCGTTGGACCTTGTCGCCTGCGGTCGCGGTCAGCGTATAGGGACCGCCGGCCTGTTGCGCAGGGATCTGCAGTTCCCAGTGCCCATCGTCGCCGGCGTGGGTACGCGCCTTGTGGCCGGCGAAGTCGACCTGTACTTCCTCCGCCGGCCTCGCACGACCCCAGATCCGGATCGGCTGGTCGCGCTGCAGCACGGCGTGGTCCTGGAACATCGCGTGCAGGAGCGCTGCGTCGCCTCCGGCAGCATGCGCGGGAAGCGCAAGGCACAGCGAAACCGCCAGCAGCGCACCCGCCGCGGAGCACATAGACAGTGCCTTCGAGAGCAAGGCCCTGGCCATCACCCATTCCCCGGAGCATATGGAAATGAGAGCGCTTCGTAGTACTCGAGCGGCTGCGCCGGCGGTGCGTATCCCGGCGGCAGCGGCAATCCATTGATGCGCTGGAAGTAGGCGATGCTGGCGTCGCGCCACCACTGCGCTTCCTTCTGCTGGATCGCGAGGAAGGCCGCGACCTGTGCATGGCGTTCGGCGTCGACATGGCCGCGCAGGCCGTTCCAGGTCGTGCGCATCTTCTTCACTTCGTTCACGCCGCGCGTGTAGCGGTGCACCAGTTCGTGCCAGAGCGGGCGCCCGGATCGGGTGCGGTAATCCCAGGGCAGATGGTGGAACCACAGCAGGAACTGCTCCGGTACTCGCTTCACATCGCCGAAGCTGTCCGCCAGTGGCGGCGCGTATTGCGCAACGGCATTGCTACCCGTTGCGCTGCGGTCGAACCCGATGCCGTTTCGGTCGGCGCGGTGGTAGTAGACCGAGGTCCAGTCGGCACGCGGTCCGCCGGCGACCCACGGGCCGGGGCCGTAATGATGGTCGCGGCCCATCAGGTGGTGCAGGCCAAGCGGTGTCATGTAATCGACCACCGCTTCGCGCGAACCCATCATCATGTCGACAACGGAGTCCACGAAGGGCTGGTCGTTCGAGAAGGTCATCCGGACCCAGTCCCGGGCGATCTCGCGCGAGGACTGCGATGGATCCCAGGCGAGCCGACCGTAGGCGTACCAGTTGGCCTGGTCGAAATGCGAGCCGCTCCAGTTGCGGTCGGTGCCGATGTTGGCGACACCGGCCATGCCCGTGACTTTGTGGCCGTGCAGCGACCCGTCGATCACCCGGGCCACGGTCGAGCCCTGGCCCTGCGCCATCGTGTCGGACTGGAGCGTCTCCTGGTACAGCGTGCCGAGGTAGGCCAGGTGGGTCGCGAAGCCGAGGTATTCCTTGGTGATCTGGAACTCCATCATCAGCGGCGTCTTCGGCATCGCGCCGAACAGCGGATGGAACGGCTCGCGCGGCTGGAAGTCGATGGCGCCGTTCTTCACCTGCACGATCACGTTGTCGCGGAACTTGCCGTCCAGCGGTACGAACTCGGTATAGGCCTGCTTGGCGCGGTCGTCGGGCTGTTCGCTGGAATAGACGAAAGCGCGCCACATCACCACGCCCCCGTGCGGAGCGAGCGCGTCGGCGAGCATGTTGGCGCCGTCGGCGTGGCTGCGACCATAGTCCTGCGGACCGGGCTGGCCTTCGGAGTTGGCCTTGACCAGGAACCCGCCGAAGTCCGGGATCGTCTTGCAGATCTCGCCCGCCTTGTCCTTCCACCACCGACGCACCGCCGGATCGAGCGGGTCGGCGGTCTTCATTCCGCCGATTTCCTTCGGCGCGGAGAAGCGCGCGCTGAGATAGACGCGGATGCCGTAAGGGCGCAACACGTTCGCCAGCGCGGCCGCCTTCGCCAGGTACATCGGCGTGAGGCTGAGCGCGTTGGAATTGACGTTGTTCAGCACCGTGCCGTTGATGCCGAGCGAGGCGTTGGCGCGCGCGTAATCGGTGTAGCGCGGATCCACCCAGTCGGGCAGCTTGTGCCAGTCCCAGATCGAGGCCCCGGCGTAGCCCCGTTCGACATGGCCGTCGAGATTGTCCCAGTGGTTGAGCACGCGCAGCTTGATCCGAGGGACTACGCGCACATCGATCCGATCGAGCGATTGCCGCGTCTGCAGCAGGCGCAGGAAGTGGAAGGCGCCGTACAGCGCGCCGAGATCATCGTTCGCCGCAATCACCGTCGCCCGATGTCCGTCGACGACGACGCTACGGATGAGATAACCATCGCCGCCGAGTTGGCCGGTGTCGAGCTCCAGCTTCCCGACCAGCGGCGACGAGGCCGGCGTGCCGACGATGAGCGCGCCATTGGATGTAACCACGTCCGACAGCGGCACGGCGGCACCGAGCAATCCCCTCAGGCCGCGCCGCAGCTCCGCGCGCGTAACGATCTGCGTTGGCGTCGTGGCAGCCGCGACCAGCTGCATGGCGGCACCGCGGTACTCGCCTGAGTGCGCGGATTCGACCGGCCGGTAACGCAGCCACAGCTCGTAGCCGTCCTCGGCGCGCAGCTGCTGCACGGGCAGGATCGAGGTCAGCACCAACGCGCCTGCAACCAGAACCCGGCTCAATGCGAAATTGCCGTAGCGGCGGCCGGGCGCGGCTTGCAGTGCGAGCGGTCCCTTCATCTGCCCTGCCCGTCCATCCTCATCGCGTCCGCCCGGCTCGCGGCTCGGCGCGCCATGTCGCCGGTCCAGCCGGTACCCGCTAACATGGCCAATACCGTCATGCCTTGCGTCGCGTCGCCTTTGCGTGCTGCCGGCTTATGCCTTGCCGGTTCTTGCCTTGCACGATCCGGCCGGCGCGGCGGCGATTTTCGATTGCGACTGCGGCCATCGCACACCTGGAGGGACGAGCTTTGGGGAACGTCAAGAAAGCAAAGTCCCGGAAATCGGTTCGTCGTAGGGGCCACGCGGTCACGATCGACGAAGTGGCGGCCCACGCCAACGTATCGCCGATGACTGTATCGCGTGTGGTCAACAACACCAGCAATGTGCGTGAGTCGACGCGCGAGCGGGTGATCCGCGCGGTCGAGGAACTGGGGTACACACCCAACCTCGCCGCCAGTTCGCTTGCCGCCGCCCAGGCCACCCGCATCGGCCTGATCTACACCAACCCCAGCGGCGCATACCTCAGCGAGCTGCTGGTGGGCGCGCTGCGAGGCACCGCGCGCACCGCGACCCAACTGGTGATCGAGGCCTGGGACGAGGCCGATGCCAAGTCCCAGCGCCACGCCGCGCGCATGCTCGCCAAGCGCGTCGCCGGCGTGATCCTGCCACCGCCGCTGTGCGAATCCAGGCCGGTGGTTTCCGAGCTGGTCGGCGCCGGCATTCCGGTAGTGGCGATCGCGTCGGGACGCTCCAGCGACGATATTTCCTGCGTACGCATCGACGACTTCCATGCAAGCAAGGAAATCACCGCGTACCTGGCCGCGCTGGGCCACACCCGCATCGGCTACATCAAGGGGCACCCCAACCAGACCGCGAGCGAACTGCGCTACCAGGGCTATGTGGCTGCATTGGGCGAGGCCGGCATCGACCTCGATGACTCCCTGGTCCAACAGGGTTACTACACCTACCGGTCCGGGCTGGAAGCCGCGGAAAAGCTGCTGGCCCGTCGCAAGGCGCCCACCGCGATCTTCGCCAGCAACGACGACATGGCCGCAGCCGTGGTTTCGGTGGCGCACCGTCGCGGGCTCGATGTTCCGCGCGACCTGTCGGTGGTCGGCTTCGACGATACGTCGGCCGCAACCAATGTCTGGCCGGAACTCACCACGATCCACCAGCCCGTCGCCTCGATGGCGGACCTGGCCGTCAACATCCTGCAGCGCAGTATTCGGGGCAAGGAACAACACACGCGCGTGGTGGTCGACCACGTCGTGGCGCACGTGCTGGTCAAGCGTGGTTCGGTGGCTGCGCGCACCTCGGGTACGAGGAGCGGAGCCTGACCGGGACGCAGCGGGCGGAATGCGCCTGTGGTCGGTGGCATGAAGCTGCGTGCCCAGCCCTCCACATGAGCACTGGCCAGTCCGATAACCGCGAGCAGCGGCGGAAACGATGAAGCGGATGTTCGCCACGCTGTTCGTAGAGGTGGCACTTCCAAGCATTGCGCTGCGCATGCCCGCTGCTTCCCTGGTAGTGGTCAAACCCCTGCATCCGCATGCCCCGCGGACGCCGCTCACCACGCGATCCACCGCTTCTTCCGCCGTTTACAGGAAGGGCTAGGAGGCTGAAGTGCGGGACAAGCCGCCTTCCACAACTTCCCGTCCATGCCTTCCCCGCGCTTGCGGGGAAGGGCTCACCTCGCAACTCAAACCTTCAGCAGATACTGGTTCAACAGGTTCTCGTAGCGCTCCTGCTTGCCGCTGATCTGCCTCGGCTCGGCATTCCTCACCGCCAGCGCGTGCAGCTCGGCCAGCGACAGCTTGCCGTCGGCGAAGTCCCTGCCGGCACCACCATCGAAGCTGGCGTACCGGTCCTTGCGCCACTGCTCCCAGGGAGATGCGGTCAGCAACCCGTGCGCAACTTCCAGTCCGCGCGCGAACGCATCCATTCCGCCGATGTGGGCGATGAACAGATCCTCCATGTCGGTCGATTCGCGCCGCGCCTTGGCGTCGAAGTTCAGGCCGCCGACCAGGCCGCCCTGGCGCAGCACCACCATCATCGCGCCGACGGTGTCGTACAGATCGGTCGGGAACTGGTCGGTGTCCCAGCCGTTCTGCGGGTTGCCGCGGTTGGCGTCGATGCTGCCGAGCAGGTCATGGTCGGAGGCGACCTGCAGGTCGTGTTCGAAGGTGTGGCCCGAGAGCGTGGCGTGGTTGGCTTCGATATTGAGCTTGAAGTCCTTGTCCAGGCCGTGCTCGCGCAGAAAGCCGGCGACGGTGGCGCTGTCGAAGTCGTATTGGTGCTTCATCGGCTCCATCGGCTTGGGTTCGATGAAGTAATACCCCTCGAAGCCGATGAGGCGGCCGTAGTCGCGGGCCATGGACAGGAAGCGCGCGAAATGGTCCAGCTCGCGCTTCATGTCGGTGTTGTGCAGGCAGGCGTAGCCTTCGCGGCCGCCCCAGAAGACGTAATGCTCACCGCCGAGCTCGACCGTGGCGTCGAGCGCGGCCTTGACCTGCACCGCCGCGCGGGCGACGACATTGAAATCGGGATTGGTCGCCGCGCCGTTCATGTAGCGCGGATGCGAAAACAGGTTGGCCGTGCCCCACAGCAGCTTCACCCCGGTGGCCTGCTGGCGCTCCTTGGCCTTGGCGACCATGTGCCTGAGGTTCTTCTCGTACTCGCCGATATCTTCGGCGTCCGGCGCCAGATCGACGTCGTGGAAGCAGTAATACGGCACGCCGAGCTTGGTGATGAACTCGAACGCGGCATCGACCTTGGCTTCGGCGGTGGCCATGGAAGAACCGGCTTCCCACGGGAACCTGCGGGTGCCCGGGCCGAACGGGTCGTGGCCGGCATTGGTGAACGTATGCCAGTAGCACACCGCGAACCGCAGGTGCTCGGCCATGGTCTTGTCGCCGATGCGCTTGTTCGCGTCATACACCTTGAACGCGAGCGGGTTGTCGGAATCGCGGCCCTCGAAGGGAATGCGGCCGATACCAGGGAAATACTCCCTGGCACCAATGAAGGGTTGTGTGCTCATGGCTGTGCTCGTTGGCGTGAGTTGAGTTCTGGAATCCGTAACCCCGGGGCATGAACCGGACCGCGCCGGGCGCGCTGCCCGGCGGGACATCAGGTCATGCCGGTCCCTGCTTGGCTGGCGTTGAGTTCCCTCGCCACATCCAGATGGCGCAGGAAGCGCGGGTAATGCATGCGGTAGGCCGCTACCGCGACAGGATCGGGATGCGCAGACAGCGCGGGGTCCACGCGCACGTGTTCGCGGGCGATGTCGGCGATGTCGGCGTCGCCGCCGCTGGCACGACCATGCGCCCACAGCGCCTGCAATGCGGCACCAAACGCGGCGCCTTCGGCCTGTTCCGGGACATCCACCTTCACTTCGAACACGTCGGCCACCATCTGCCGCCAGGCCGCGCTCTGGCTGCCGCCGCCGGTCAGGCGGATGGCATCGAAACGCAGGCCCGCGGCCTGCAGCGCATCGAAACCATTGCGCAGCGCGTAGGTCGCGCCTTCCATCGCCGCGCGGTACACGTTGCCGCGACTCAGATTGTTCAGGTCCATGCCGAACAGGCTGGCGCGCGCATTCGGCAGATCCGGGGTGCGCTCGCCGTTGAAGAACGGAAGCATCACCAGGCCATCGGCGCCGGGCGTGGTGCCATCCATCACCGCATCGCCGTCGCGCGTGCTGAAACCGAACGCCTTCGCCACGTTCTCGGTGGCGACCGTGCAGTTCATGGTGCAGATCAGCGGCAACCAGCCACCGGTGGACGAGCAGAACGCCGCCCATCCAGCCGCATCGTCCACCACCGGGTGGTCGGCGTAGGCGAACAACGTACCCGAGGTGCCCAGGCTCATGCTCAGCACGCCGGGCTCGACGTTGCCGGTGCCGATCGCCGCCATCATGTTGTCGCCGCCGCCCGCGCTCACGAGCACGCCGCGCGGCAGTCCGAGTTCATCTGCGATGTCCGGTGAGATGGCGAAGTTCGCATCGGCCGCGACCAGTGGCGGCAGCAGCGCCGACAGGTCGCGCTGCGCGTCGGTCGCGGCCAGCATCGGCTTCGACCACTGTCGCGTGCGCACGTCGAGCCAGCCGGTGCCGGACGCATCGCCATGCTCCATCCAGCGCTCGCCGGTCAGCCAGAAGTTGACGTAGTCGTGCGGCAGCAGGATCGATGCGAGCTGCGCATAGGTCTCGGGCCGATGCTTGCGTGTCCACGGCAGCTTCGATGCGGTGTAGCCGGCCAGGATCGGGTTGCCGGCCAGCTGCACGCTCTTCGCCGCGCCGCCGGCTGCGGCCATGATCTCGTCGCATTCCAGCTGCGTGCTGGTATCGCACCACAACTTGGCCGGGGCCAAGACTCCCCCGGCTTCGTCCAGGGGCACGAACCCATGCTGCTGCCCGGACACTCCGATCGCCACGACCTGCGCACGCTGCACGGGCTCAAGCCTGGCGAAACACGCGCGGATCGCATCGATCCACCACTCCGTGCGCTGCTCACGGCTGCCGTCGTCGTGGGCGATCAGCTCCAGCGCATGGCCATGGCTGGCGACGACCTTGCGCGCCTGCGCGTCATAGGCGATCAGCTTGACGCTCTGGGTGCCTACATCGAGTCCGAGGAACAGGCTCATGCAAGCCTCCCGGCTGGAGCCGGCAGATCGCTTCCTTCTCGCCGGAATGCCGGCACGACGGCAATTTGGGCCAAGTAGATGTTAGCGCTAACAGAACGCGGCCTAAAAAAAGGCGCTGTCCGGCCGGTTGTGGGGGAGGCGCCGTTGGCACGGCTGATCGGGAACATCGTTTGCGATCCGAATTACACGCAGAGGGCGAACTCTACCAGCGGATCCACCAGAGGCATGTTGCGGTGCAAAAAGGCTTGGCGGCGGGCCCGTTTTCGCGCTGCGGAGCGACGGACTGAGCGCCGTTTCGGCATGCAGACGCAGAGGTCGGGGCGGAGGCATCCACTGGAACGCGACTATGCGAGCGGCTGCCTCCATCCCAGCTCTGCAAGCCACACAGCCGAGCCCGGGCTGGACCGCCCAACCCGGGCAGCGCCCCTCCTATTTCGCCGGCTCCTTCAACTCCACGACCAGCACCTTCACCGCTTCCTTGCCGGTGTTCTCGGTGTCGTGGGTGACCGGCTCGCTCCACATGACTTCACCCGCTTCGGTACGCCGCTGCGTCTTGGTGCCGTCAGCGCCGGTCTGGGTCGCATCGGCCCCCGTGAGGAATACGACGAGGCTGTCGCCATGCGAATGCATGCCGGTCTTGCCGCCGGGCGCGATGTCCAGCTGGATCACCCGGACCTTGTCGTTGTCCAGGACGACCTTGGCCTGCTCGCCCGCCGTCACCGCCATGTCCTGCGCGAAAGATGACAGGGGGACGCCCAGGGTAACGACGCAGGCGGCCAGCATGATGGTTCGATTCATGGGATGTCTCCGGTTGTGGCGGCGCGACCGGCCGGGTGATCGCCACTGACGCGTGGGCATGAACGCGGACGCCCGGCCATGGCCCCGGCGCTGCCGGCTCCACGCTTCGCATCATCCGCACCCATTGACCGCGGCTGGCTCCTGCTGGGCTCGACTGGGAAGCTGTCCGGTGACTCGCACGATGCGCCGAGCCGCATCCGCTCGGTCGCAGACAACGCCGACAGGCGGCCAGGACGGACAGATGCCGGCACCTTCTGTCGGCACGGCGCGGGCGGCGGCCCGTCTGCTGGCGAACGTTCCCCCACCGCACGTCGTACCGCTGAGAAGATGGCACACGTGTGTCCGGCGCGAGTATGCGGAGTCCGGACTTGCGGGTCGTCCGGAACTGTCGCCGTTCTTCCTGGAGGATTTGCTTCCAGCGGTGGCATCCAGTCATCGATCGAACCCGACGTTCGCCGATGCGTTGAGCGGATGCTGGCGCTCCAGGCGGGCATTCGACTGGACACCTCGCCCGGGCAAGGCCCTGCACCGGCCGGATCGCGACATGACCAATGCCCCGGGTACGCTGCAATCACCCTCGCTACGCTGACTTGGCCGGGAGGTCGAATCGTTGTTGGATAGCGACAGACTCCGGTTCGTTCACCACACTGGGAATTGCTGCATGACACGTTCGAACCCAAAGCACATTCTGGCCGCGTTCCTGCTTGGCCTGCTGGCCTTCGCGGCCGCGTCGGCCAAGATCCGTGCCGCGGAAACCGAGGATGCCGGCGCAGCCACGCCGATGGTCGTGGTCGACGACGTCGCGCGCTTCTACCGCATCTACGACGACGCCAACGGGCATCCGACCGCCGAACAGTTGCAGCGCGATTATCTGGACGCCGGATCCGAGGGGCTCGGGCATCTCGCCAAGCTGCGCAGGGTCACCGGCGCACGCATCGCTGAAACCCTCGAAAGCAAGCCCGAAATGTACGTGGAAGCCAGGCGCTGCATGCGCGTGCTGCCGCAGGTGCGCGAGCGCCTGACGCTGGCCCTGGACCGTTTGCGCACGCTGTACCCGGAAGCGCGCATGCCACCGGTGACCATCGCCGTGGGCCGCGGCAAACCCGTGGGCATCGGCTATCCCGACACCGGCCTGCAGATCGGACTGGAAGCCCTGTGCGCGGTGAAGTGGATGAATCCCGACGTAGAGGACCGGTTCGTGCACGTGATCGCGCACGAGTACGCCCATGTGCAACTCGCAGCGGAAACCGCGGCGCTGGAGCAGCCGACCGTGCTCGAGCGTTCGCTGGCCGAGGGCGCCGCCGAGTTCATCGCCGAACTGATCTCCGGCGAGGTCGCGTATTCCCATTTCGGGCCGCTCACCCGCGGCCGCGAAAAACAGATTGAGACCGCGTTCGTCACCGACATGGACGACACCGACCTGTCGCGATGGCTCGACAACGCCACCGCGGAGACGCCCGGCGATCTCGGCTATTGGGTGGGCTATCGAATCGTGAAGGCCTACTACCGCAATGCGCCGGACAAGCGACGCGCGGTCGGCGAAATCCTGCGCATGGCCGATCCGAAGGCATTTTTCGCGGACAGCGGCTGGCAGCCTGGCATGTCGCTCTGAGGCGCAAGCGGGCGAGCTGCCAGGCACATCCAGGCTCGTGGTCGCCCACTCGTTCGCTCGAGCGACGACCCAGAGGGTATCCACGCGAGAATCCGCCCGAGAAGCGGCACGGACACAACTGACTGGCGGCGCCGGCCATCGATCGCTTTCCGCCCTTCCATCCGCAGCTTCAATGCAAGGGAACTCGGGGCCACTCGCGCGGCTCATTCCGCCAGCTGGTGGTCGTAGCTGATCACGCGCGCCAGCTTCCACGCATCGCCCTCACGCTTCCACAGGTCGATGAACTTTCCGGTTTCGGTGAGACGGTCCGGTTCGCCGGATCGCAACGCGAAGAAGCGGTGCGTGCCCATCTGCATCGCGCCGTAGTTGCCGATGACATGGACGGTCATGCTGCCCGGCACCAGCTCGCGGCGCGCGCGGAAATCGGTACCGGCCGCCTGCCGCGCGCACATGCCGGTGATGTCCTTGACGAACTGCGCACCGGATTGCGTGGTCAGCCCGTGCTTGTCGTGGAAGAACTCGAAGTCCTCCGCCACCAGCGTTTTCAAGAGCTCCGGCTTGCAGCCGAACACCGCATCGAACAACTGCCTGTCCTTCTCGGCCAGCGTCGCCACCAGCTCCGGAGATGCCGGCGCGGCGCCGGGCGTGAGATGGATCGGCGCTTCGCGCATTGGCGGCTCGGCGGCGGACGGGACGGCGGTGCAGGACAGCAAGGCAAGCAGGAGGAAGCGGCGCATGGCGAATCCCTGTTTCGGGGTTGGCCACTGTCAGTCAGCCCGGCTCCCGTCGCCAAGGGCTTTCCGACGAAGGCCGGTTGAGGGCGACGAACAGGGACTGTGCGAGCCGTGAAGGCATGCGGCGGGGAAGACATGCTTCCCGCAACTCATGCCTCCCGACGATTCAAGCCGACATGTTTTTGCCCGCTTTCCGATCCGCAAGAACGCCGCAGACTGTCCTTCGATCGCAACCCCGGTCTCCTCTGCGTCCAGAGGCCGGGTTACAGGGATTTCAGATATTCGACCAGGTCGCGCTGCTCATTCTCCGCCAGGCCCAGTTCGAGCTGGCGGTTGTAATGCGCGACCACGTCTGGAAGCGTGGCTGCGCTTCCGTCGTGGAAATAAGGCGGGTGCTGCCACAGTGCGCGCAAGGGCGTGGTCCGGTACGCCTTGTTCTTCGTGCGGGCGGCATAGGCGCCATCCATGCCGGTCTCCTCCGGCGCGTGCAGCTTGCCGCCGTTGTTGTCCGTCCCCGTCGCACCGACGTGGCATCCCATGCAGTTGCGGCCGAAGGCCGCGCGGCCACGGTTGGCGGCCATGCGGTCGAAACTGCCGGCCGGCGGCGCGGGCGCCGCCAGACTGTGCTGGTAGGCGCGCAACGCGGGCAGCTTGTCCGTGACCAGGTCCGGGTCGTGGTCGATGTGGATGTTCAGCGCATCGTCGTGGAAATCACCCTGCCCGCCCATCTGGGTCACGGCAACGTAGGCATTCCAGTACGAGATCGGGCCTTCCGCGGTATAGGTCTCGTTGCGGATGTGCGCCAGGCCGTAGGCGGGCGGCAGCACCAGCGGCGTGTTCTTGCCATCGATGTTGTAGCGCGGGTCGTACTTGCCCGGTCCCCAACTGGTATAGACCGCCTTCTTGTCGGCGGGCAGGTTCGGCGACAGCGCGATGATCGCGCCCACGTCGAGATCCCGGTTCGGCCAGCCGTCCAGGCGCCGGCCGATGCCCGCCTGCACCGAGTCGTCGACGGTCGAATGGCACAGGGCGCAGGTCACACCCAGCCGGGTGATGTGATTGTCCGCATCGACCGTGGCCCTTAACCCGACGACGGCGTTCAACTTGAGCAGCGCGACGGTGGTCGCCGGGCTCTTGAGGTCCACGGATTCCAGTATCCCCGGCGGTAGCGCATCGGCATCGACCTTCAAGCCGACCTTGAGCGCAGTGGTGGGATCGACGCTGGTCTCGACGACCGTATGCAGCGCCAGCTTGTCGGTCCATAGCTGTTCGTCGCCGAAGGTTTCGAAACGGAAGATCTGCTTGCCCTGCGCGACCAGCGCAGGGGAAGACGATGGCGCAGGCGTTGCGGTGGGAGAATCACCGGCAGCGTTCGCGCCGCAACCGCCGGTCAGTGCAGCCGCCAACGCGGCCATCAGGATCCGGGGCGACCCCGGCTCATGGACGGGACGGTTCATCGCAGGCCTCCTCGCGGGTGCCCTGAACCCTGCGGAGCATTCGCCCCCTGAAGTGAAAAGGGTGCGATGCCAATTGTTGGGATTTAGTAACAAAAATGAGGGGCCTGACAGCCCTTTTTGGCGGCCGCATCGGATCGATTGGGTGCAGCAAAAAGCTGGTCGACGCAGGGGCAACGCAGCGGCTTTCCCAGCTTGCGGAGCAGGTTGACGCGAACCCCTCTCTTCGTCCCGGGTGGATGACGCCACCCACCATGAATGTCCGTCACTCACGGCGCCCGGGCGGCATCACGCGCGAGTGACGATCGACCGGCGCCGGCCCCAGATCACTCGCCCGACTGTTTCGCATTCAACGCCGAACGCGAAGACGGGCGCGCCTGCTGGGCCAGGTACCAGTCGTCGACGATCCGGCCGCCCTGCACACGGTAGAGCGACAGACCCTCGCTGACCGAACCATCCTGCTGCGTGGCGCGGTCGTGACTGACCACCCATTCGCCCAAGGCGAAGCCGTCGAGCGCTTCGATCCGCGCCGGTCGCTCGGTGAACATGGTGCGGAACACGCGCTCGCGGCTGGCGGCATCGGTGATGCTCTTCGACGGGCCGCCGCCCAGCGTGTCGGGCGCAGCGCGAAAATGGAAGTTGCGCGCGTCCGGGGCGAACAGGGAGAGAAACGTCTCGACATCGTTGCGGTCCGCCGCCCCGTTGAAACGATCGATCACCGCCTGCGCGGCATCGGACCCGGCGGGTTCGCTGTCGAACCGCGCGATATGCCAGATCCTGTCGATCTGGCCATCGCGGACGCGGAACCCGGTGATCATGGGGCGGATCGTCGATTCGCCGGGCAGCTGGAACTCGACGCGGGCCAACACCAGGTCACCCAGCGACACCATGTCCACGACTTCGTGGCGCCCCTGCGGCCCTTGCTTGAAGGCTTCGCTGAAGTAGCGCTGGACCTGCTCGCGCGTGCCGATCCGCTCCGACAGCGGCCCGACCAGGGTGTGCGGCTCGGTGGAGGGGCTGTAGATGCGCAACGACGGCGAGAGCACCGCCATCAACGCATCCAGATCGGCGTTATTGAGCGCGGCGGAATCCTTGAGCACGACCGTCTCTTCGGCATTGGTCGCGGTGGTTTCGGTGGCGAGCGCGTGCGGCGCCGCCAGCATGGCGATGAACAGGATCAGGATTCGCATGATGTACTCCGGTTTGGGTGGTTAGCGGCTGACGATCGCGCCCGCCGCCACGGTCATGAGCAGTGCGCTGCCCCGGCCGACGCGACGCAAGGCAACGGGGGAATGGAGGTGGCGGCGGAGGCGCTCGGCCGCCAGCACGTACGCGGCAAGCACGCCGGCAACCACGCAGATCGCGAGTGCGCCCAGCAGCAACGCATCGCGCAAGTACAGGTCGTCGAGGCTGACGATGCCGGGCAGCAGCGCGACGTAGAACAGCATCGTCTTCGGGTTGCCCAGGGCGATGGCCAGACCCGCGAACGGCAGGCGCGCGTCGTCGCGATCGCCCGCAGCGGTTGCGACGGCCGGCGCATGCCAGAGCTTCCATGCCAACCACAGCAGGTAGGCGACGCCTGCGTAGCGGATCGCCACGAACAGGCCCTGATGGCGGTCCGCCAGTGCGGCCACTCCAAGAATGGCGCACGACAGCCAGAACAGTTCCCCCAGCACCAGCCCGGCGCACAGCCGGACCGCGCCACCGAGGCCACTCGTGAGCACCCGGGCCACCGCGGCGGCCGTGCTCGGCCCAGGCATGGCGACCGCCGCCGCCAATGCCATTGCGAAGAGCAGGCCGGAGCCGGCGTTCATCGCAGGCCGCCTTGCCCTAGCAGGGCTACTGGCACATAGTCGTCCGCAAGCTGGGTGTGGTGGACGCGTCCGGGGCTAAATCGCTGCATCACAGCGATCCTAGGGTCCGCGCCGCGACGTACACAACGAGAAATCCATCTCTCATAAATAAGGTGCCCTTATGTCAAAAGTGCTGCCTCCCCTGCCCGCGATCCGTGCCTTCGAGGCCGCGGCCCGACTGGGCAGCTTCACCCGGGCCGCGGACGAGCTGCACATGACCCAGGCGGCGGTGAGCTACCAGATCAAGCAGCTGGAACGGCGCCTGGGCCTGGGTCTGTTCCATCGCCAGCCGCGGCAGGTGGTGCTCACGCCGGCCGGGCACCGGCTGGCGCCCGCGGTGCTCGATGCGTTCAAGCAATTGCGCACGGCGTTCGCGCAGGCGATCGAACGCGTGGAAACCGAGCTGGCGATCACCGCGCTGCCGACGATCGCGTCGGCGTGGCTGGTCCCGCGCCTGGGCGCGTTCCAGCTGACGCATCCCAGGCTCGCGGTGCGGCTGGACACCACAGTGGAACTGGTCGACCTGAACCGGGGCGAGTTCGATGTCGGGATCCGCATCGGCGCCGGCGAGTGGCCCGGCCTGGATGCGGACTTCCTGCTGCCCAGCCTGTTCACCCCGCTGTGCAGTCCGGCGCTGCGCGAACGCCTGCGCACGCCGGCGGACATGTTGGCGCTACCGCGTTTCGGCCGCGAGCGCTGGTGGCGCGCCTGGTTCGCCGCCGCGGGGCTGGCGGACGCCGAACTCACCACAAAACCCGGCGTCGAGCTGGACGTCGAGCAGCACGCGGTGACCGCCGCGATCGCCGGGCACGGCGTGGCGCTCAGCTCGCCGCTGTTCTTCGAGCAGGACATCGCGGCCGGCCGCCTGCTGCAGCCGTTCGAACTGGTCGTGCGCGACCAGCGCGATTACTGGCTGACCTATCCGACCACGCTGCGCACCAGCGAAAAAATCCGCGCCTTCCGCGCCTGGCTGCTCGCGCAAGCCGCTGCGTGCTGCCAAGAACGACAAGACGCGCGCTGAGCACGCGTTCACCTGGCCCCGTTTTGTCCGGGTCGAGGTATGCGCGTTGCGCGGTATGCAATCCTGTGCACAGCCACCGAGATGCGAGATGGCATGCATGCGGTTGCGCTGAGCCGAGACGCAATCGATTGACGGGCAACGAGGGAGACATCGTGCATAGACGCATCCCAAGGGCGGAGCCATGCATCGCCAATACCGTGGCCGCATGTGCCCCCAGTCCGGCGCAGCGCATCACACCTGGCCTGCGCGTGTTGATCGCATGCCTCGCGCTCGTCATCGCCGTTTTCCCGGCCACTGCGGCGCGTCAGGCATCGCTCGCCCTGCGCGCGCTCGCGGTCGAGAGGAGGGCCGAGCCACTCGGCATCGACGTGGCGCGGCCGCGCTTCTCGTGGGTCATCGACTCGGATACGCGCGACGTGCGCCAGGCGTCCTACCGGCTGGTCGTGAGCGGGCCCGATGGAATGCAGTGGGACTCGGGTGCGGTGGCGGGAGATGCTTCCATCGAAGTCGAGTACGCCGGGCCTGCGCTCGCACCGGGCACGCGTTATACGTGGACGGTCGAAGTGCGGACCAATGCCGGCGTGGCCCGCGCTTCCTCGTGGTTCCGTACCGGCCTGTTCGACGACGGCGACTGGGGCGAAGCACGCTGGATTGGCAACCGGCGTCCGCCCGCCACGGATGCGCGTCCCCCGGCGGCGCCACCAATGCCTGCGCCGCTGGTCCGCCGCGCGTTCGAGATCGACGGCGACATCGCCGCGGCCACGCTGTACTACGCGGCCGGGGGATACGCCGACTTCCGGGTCAACGGCCGACCCGTGAACCAGGATCTGCTCTCACCCGGATTCACCGACTACGACGACACGGTCCAGTACGTCGCGGTCGACCTGACGGCGCGGCTCGCCCAGGGGCGCAATGCGATCGCCGCGGAACTCGGCCGCGGGTTCTACGGCATGACCGGCGCGAACGTGTGGCGGTGGCACCAGGCGCCCTGGCACGACGAACCGGTGGTGCGCGCGCTGTTGCGGATCGAGTACGCCGACGGCCGCATCCAGGATGTCGTGACCGACGACACCTGGCGCATCCACGACGGTCCCACCCGGTTCGACGATCTGTATGCCGGCGAAACCTACGATGCCGCCCACGTGCAACCCGGTTACGACACGGCGGACTTCGACGACGCAGGCTGGGCCGCGGCCAGCGTGGGCCGCGGGCCCCGCGGCGAGCTCATCGCCCAGCGCCAGCCGCCTATCCGGATCGCGGAGGAGCTGCCCGCCACGTCGATCGCCGAACCGGTGCCCGGGACTTATGTGATCGGCTTCCCTAGCGTCGTCGCAGGCAACGTGCGCGTCGTCGCCGAAGGCCCAGCGGGCACGACGATCCGGTTCCAGTACGGCGAGAAGCTGCTCGCCTCGGGCCTGGTCGACGTGTCCAACAACGGTGGATTCGGATCCGGATTCCAGACCGACCGGTTCGTGCTCGCGGGCACCGGCGCGCCGGAGCGCTGGAACGCGCGCTTCTCGTACAAGGGGTTCCAGTACATCCAGGTCGGCGGCTGGCCCGGCGGCGCGCCGCCGCTGTCGGCGTTCACAGCGCTTGTCGTGCATACCGCCGCCGCGCGCACCGGGTCGTTCACCAGCGCCGAGCCGGTGATGAACGCCACGCACGAAGCGGTGGTGCGCACGCTGTACAACAACCTGCACGGCATTCCCACCGATACGCCGATGTTCGAGAAGAACGGCTGGACCGGCGATGCGGCTCTGGGCGCCGAGATGTTCCTGATGAATCTCGACACCGGTGAGCTGTTTGCGAAATGGATGCGCGATGTCCACGACAGTCGTCGCGCGGACGGAGCGCCGATGGTGATCGCGCCCAGTTCTGCGGACTGGGGCGACTGGGGCACCGCGCCGCCCTGGCACTCGGCCTACGTGCTCATTCCCTGGTGGCTCTACCAGTACCAGGGCGACCGGCGGGTGCTCGATACGCACTACGACGGCATGAAGGCCTATGTCGACCTGGAGTATGCGCGCTCTCCGGGTGGCATCGCCGACTCACGCCTGGGCGACTGGGTCAGCCCCGAGGCGAGCCCCGCGGGCGGAAATGCGCCCGAGGACACCCGCGTTTCGGCAACCGCTTTTCTATACCGGATGTTGCGGACGATGGAACGCATCGCCGAAGTGCGCGGCCGTTCCGCCGATGCCGCCGGTTTCGCGGCACGGGCGCGGGCGGTGCAAGCCGCTTTCAATGCCGAGTTCCTCGATCCCGAAACCGGCCACTACCGCGGCATCGGCGATCGCGGCTACCGCCAGACGCACAACGTACTGGCGCTCGCGTTCGAGCTGGCGCCGGACGCGGCGGCCGCCCAGCGGGTCGCCGACGGCATCGCCGCCGACGTGCGTGCCAAGGGCACCCATCTCAATACCGGCGCCCTCGGCACCAAGTACCTGCTGCCGGTCCTCACCCGATACGGCCATGCCGACCTTGCCTACGCGCTCGCGGTGCAGACCAGCTACCCGAGCTGGGGTTACAAGCTCGCCAACGGCGCCACCACCATGTGGGAACACTGGGCGCGCGAGGCGCGCTCGCGCGGGCACTACTTCCTGGGCACGATCGACGACTGGTTCTACCACGACGTCGCCGGCATCCGGCCGGACGAGCGCGCGGGCTGGCGCAGGATCTCGATCGCGCCGCGGCTCACCGGCCAGCTGGCATCGGCGCGCGCCTCGCTGTCCACGCCCTACGGCGCGGTGTCGTGCAGCTGGCAGCGCACGGCCAGGGGACTGCAGCTGGTAGCGCAGGTGCCGGTGGGAACGACGGCGACCGTTCGGATTCCGGCCGCCAGCGCCGCGGTGGTACGCGAGTCCGGCGTTCCGCTCGACGCCGCCAACGGCGTGCATTCGGCCACGATGGATGGCGATGCCGTGGCGATCGACGTCGGATCGGGACGCTACGTCTTCACCGCCGGCGCGCGGGACGACTGATACGGAAATGCGTCGCCCGCATCCACGCCGGGTGTGGCCTCAGTAGCGGATTCCCTCCTGTGGTTACCCGGAAGTGCGTTCTTGAACGCGATACGGGTTTCCCCTACTCAGTCCATGAGTCGTTCGTGCCGGAGTCTGTGCCGGCCGGACACGACGAATGTCTCGCGGACCGATTTGGAGGAAAACCATCATGCCGAACAGAGGCGGATATGCGATCGGCCTGCTGCGCCTGGTTTTATTGGCGCTGGCTGCGACGGTATTGGCGGTGCCCACCGCGACGTTTGCCTCACAGGCATCGCACAACGGCGCCGCCGGAATGCCGCCGGAACTTGCCGAAGCCGTAAGCGCATATCGACAGGCGACGATGCGAAGCGACATCGCGGCACTTTCGGATCTCGTCGCCGGCGACTACATCCTCGTCAACTCGGATTCCTCGCTGCAGGCCAAACAATCGTATCTCGACGACTTCAGGCTGCCCGGATTCAGGATCGACCGATACGTCGTGGAGGAGTCTGCGCAAGCGGTGTGGGGCGATACCGCCCTGGTCCGCGGCCTGCTGCACCTGGCATGGACACAGGATGGTGCGCAGCACCGTCGCGTGCTGCGGATCGCGCATGTCTGGACCAGGCGCGAAGGCCGTTGGCAGATCGCGTACACCCAATTGACGCGCGTGCCGGAACCGTAGCGCCTGCAGGCTGATGGCTAACCCAGCCGCGCGTCGCTTACCCGGGCGACGCTGCCTCAGGCCCGGCCCTGCGTCTCGAATACCGCCAGTTGCGCGGCGAACGCACGCTGGTAGGCGGGCCGCGCTTCGCCTCGGGCGACATAGGCGGAGAGGTTCGGATATTCGTCCAGGATTCCCGAGCTCTTCGACCTGAGCAGCACCGACACCATCATCAGATCGCCGGCGCTGAAGGCGCCATCGAGCCAGTCGGCATCGCCCAGGCGGCGGGACAGTTCGCCCAACCGCTTGCGCAAGCGACCCTCGACAGCCGGCAGGCGCTGCGCGTACCAGGTCTCATCGCGCTCCAGCAGTCCAATCATCGAACGCTCGACGATCGGCGGCTCCACCGTGTTGAGCGCGGCGAACATCCATGAGATCGCGCGCGCCCGGGCATTCGCATCGTCCGGCAGCAGGCCCGCATGGCGCTCGGCGAGATGCAATACGATCGCCCCGGACTCGAACAGGACGAGATCGTCCTCTTCATAGGTCGGGATCTGCCCGAAAGGATGCAGCGCCAGATGCGCGGGCTGCTTCATCTCCTCGAACGAAACAAGACGCACGTCGTACGGCTGGCCTACTTCTTCGAGCGCCCAGCGCACGCGCATGTCGCGCGCCAGACCCTTGCCGCGATCGGGCGACGTTGCAAAGGCGGTGATAGTGGGGGTCATTGCAAGGCTCCAGGTGATTGCATGACGCCATCGGGCGTCGGGTGATTGGTTGCCAGGGCTTTGCGCATCGCGGCCCCTCCTTCGGCTGATCTGTCGTGCGAGCCCGGGTGGTGCGCCAGGGCGCACCCCTATGGTCATCGTTCGATCCGACCTCGTTTGCTGGCATGGGAACGACGAGCTGGGTTCGCGGAAAACGACATTCCCGAGCACATTATTTCTGGCTGTTGAGCGTAGGGCGGGCTCAAGCCCGCCTTAAGCGGATTCGCTGGCCCGGCGGCCAGGGTGGTGCGACAGGGCGTACCCCATGCAGATCTCCCGTTGGTGGCAACGCAGGTGCCGATTTGCAATCATGCCGCCGACGCGGTCATCCGGAACTCTCCCATGCTCGCAATCCGGCACGCGGCGCATCTCGCCGTTCTCGCCTCGCTGGTCGCATCTACGCCCGGGCTCGCGAGCGACGCCAACGCCACCTGGGCGTTGAAGGCAACCAGGCTCTACGTCGCAGCGGATGCCAGACCCATCGAGAACGGCGCGGTGTTCGTGCGCGACGGCAAGATCGCCGCAGTGGGCGCTGGCGAGATCGCGATTCCGGGCGGAACGCCCGTCTCGGAATGCAGCGGCGGCATCGTCACTGCCGGCTTTCAGAACAGCCACGTGCATTTCATCGGCGAGGCGTTCACCAATGCGCGCGACAAGTCCGGAGCGTCGCTGAAGGACGCGCTGACCTCGATGCTCACCCGTTACGGCTATACCACCGTCGTCGATACCGCTGCATTCGATCGCGACAACTCGCTCGCGTTGCGCGCGCGGATCGAAAGCGGCGAAGTGCCCGGGCCGAGAATACTGACCGTCGGGCTGCCCGTGTTTCCGCCACAGGGGATCCCCATCTACTTGTCGCACGTCCCGAAGGAAGTGCGCGATCGCCTGCCTCAGCCGGTAACCGCTCAGGCAGCGGTCCAGGTAGTCCGCGACAACGTCGCCGCCGGCGCCGATGCAACCAAACTCTTCGTTGCGCCGCCCACCGACGAGCGTGGCACCATCAAGCGCATGCCCGTAGCCATCGCGCGTGCGGCCGCCGATGAGACCCATCGCCACGATCAGCTGGTGATCGCGCATCCGACCGACATCGAGGGTGTGCGCACCGCCATCGCCGCCGGCGTCGATATCCTGGCGCATACGACGCTGGGCGCCGAGACACCGTGGCCGGACGAGGTCCTGCGCCAGTTCGTCGATGCGGACATGGCGATGATTCCGACGCTGAAGCTGCTCGGCTACGAGTTGAAAAAGCAGCAGGTGCCCGACGATGTCGCCAGGGGCCTGATCAAGATGACGATCGACCATTTTCGCGCGTTCGTCGCCGCCGGCGGGCGCGTGATCTTCGGCACCGACGTCGGCTACATGACCGATTACGACCCCGCGCAGGAATACGCACTGATGGCGGACGCCGGCCTGTCGCCGATGCAGATTCTCGCCTCGCTCACGACGGAGCCAGCGAAGACGTGGCGCGAGAGCGATCGACGCGGCACGCTTGCGATGGGCATGGACGCCGACATCGTCGTGCTCGACGCGGATCCGGCAGACGATCCGCGCAACTTCGCCAGGGTGCGGTGCGCGTTTCGCCAGGGACACATGATTTACAGGGCCACGGCCGACTGAGCCGAGCGACTCGCGTTCGCGTGCGGATGCGCTCGCCGCACCCCGGGCCGCAGGCCGCGCCCCGGTGGTTCGCAGCACCAGCGTCAGGGCGCCGGATGCGTTTCGCTTACCGGGCTGCGCCGACGAAGCCGCTAGCGCGGCTGCGGGTTCGGCGCGCGCCTGAGCAGATCGAAGAAGGTGTCCGCCAGCACGATCCGGTAGCGATCGTCTTCGGCCACCAGCGCGGCCAGCTCGACGATGTCGTGCGGGTTCCAGTTCCAGGCATTGATGCCGGCCGCGATGAAGAACGGTGATTCGCCATTCCACTCGCCGACGTGCGCGTCGAGCGCCTGCTTGTATTCGGCCGCATTGCCCGGCTTGCTGTAGTTGCCGATCACCGGCAGCTCGCCGGCGCCCAGGATCCCGCCCGTCTCCCAGGACTGGATGATGCCGCGCAGGCTGGTGCGCGTGCGGTAGGTCTCCAGGACCGCGCCGTCGAGTGGAACCCAGCCGTTGTCGCTGTCGTTGCGATTGTTGTAGGCGTACACCAGATCCAGGCCGGTGCGGCGCAGATAGCGCTCGGTGACATCGGCGTAGTCGGCGAAGCTCGCACCGGGCCAGGATCCGCCGTAGGTATAGCCGGCGCCAGACGGCCCGCAGATCAGCAGGTCGTTGGCGGTCGCGGTCTTCTGGAAATAGCGGTAGATCGCGGGCCCGGCGTCTGCAAGCACCGGGCTGATCGTCCAATTGGTCGGGACCCTGCCCCGATCGGGGTGGTCCCACAGCTCGCGCAAATGGCGCTGGCAGAACTGCAGGTTGTCGCCTTCGCCGAAGGTCAGGGTCAGATAGATCCTGTTCTCCACCGGCGCCTGCCGCAATCGCCTCGGCCGGGTCGAGATGTCCGCATGCACGCCGCCATGCACGGTGCCGTTCATGTAGAAATCCGCGGCGAACACTTCGACCCGATGCGCCGCCGCCAGATCGACGCCGCCCCATTCCCCTGCCACGTCGTTGGAGAACCAGCCCAGGTACGGCGTGGTGCTCGCCGTGCGGTCGAAGATCTCGGCCAGCAGCTCGCCGGGCTCGCCGTTGGGGTCGAGCCACACCACCATCGCCCTGGTTGCCACGACGTAGTCGCGGAAGTACGCGACCGGCTCGCGCCGTGACGGCGCGGTGTCGGTCGCGGTCACCAGGTACTGGTTCCAGATGTCGACCGTCACGGTGAAGGATGTCGTTCCCGCCGGCGGCTGGAGCCGGTAGACGAAATAGTTGCCGCCATCGGCGAACCGGTTCTGGTCGCCGCCGATCGCGGAATTACCGGAAAACAGGAACGGTTCCTCGTCGGCGGTGCCGGGAATGAACTCGGCGATCACCGCGCCATCGGCGGTTGCGACCAGGCCGCCGACTGAGGCGCCCCAGCCATCGAACGTGAATGCATCGGCAAAGCGCAGGTACACCGCTTCGCCGCCCAGTTCCTGGCTGAGGTCGAAGGTCAGGAACGCGCGGTTGGAGGAATCCCGGATTTCCTGCGTCTCGCGCGCGACTTCGCGCCAGCTGACGCCTTCGACGTCGACCACGCGGGTTGGCGGCAACCCGGCGAGCAGCCGGTGTTCGCAACGCGGCCACAGGTGCTCGAGTTGCCAGCGGTAGATCTGCACCTTGTCCTGGCCGGCGAAGCGCGCGCGCAGGTCCTCGATGATCGGGAACCCGTACCGCGCCGCCTGCTCCGCGGTGGCGACTACCGCGTTCTCGAGCCCGGCCAGGGTGGTCGCGATGTTGATCGAATCCGGCACCTCGGGGTCGTACACGATCGCGCCCGCGGCGCGATCGCGATACGCGGCGATCAACGACAACGCGTCGGCGTGCAGGGTTACCTGGTCCTGGTCGAAGCCGGCGAGCCAGCGTTCGTCTGGCGTGTCCGCGCCGCGGTCGTAGACGAAATACAGCGCGGGCTTGCGCCGGTTCACCAGGCCCTGCAGGGTGGTGAGCAGGAGTTGATCCTCGCCCGGCAGGCTCGCAACGCTCGCCGCATGCAGATGTACCGGCTCGGCGAACGTCGGCAGCAGCCGGCCGGTCGTCCACCGTATGCCCGAGTCCGACGCGGTTGCGGTGGGTGCGGCCAACGCCTGCGGGCTCGGCCCAAACAAGCCGCTCCTCACCGCGCCGGTTGCCGTGCCGGCGACGATCAGTCCATTGGTGGCGAGGAACTGCCTGCGTGTGATCATGCGCTGTCTCCGGGGGTAGACAGCGACCGAGTATAGGAATCGCAAACACCCGCTTCCGTGACACGAGTGGCAGTCGCAGCGCACCGATGGCACATGGCATCAGCGCACCGGTAACGGTTGCCGCTGACATATTTTCGTTCGCAACGAACATGCGATCGGTCAAACGAGGCGAACGAAAACGCGTTTCCAGTGATGTGGGAAGAGCGAGCCGTACCTGTTCTGTTTGTAGCGTCAGCCTGCGACCGCCGCCTCGCATAACCGCTCGAGGAAGCGGCTGCCCTCCATCGCACCGCGCCCGTCGGCGGGCGCGAATTCGGTGATCGTGAGCCCGACCAGCGCGCAGCCGGCGGCGGCCCCGCGCACCACAGCCAGGCCTGCTTCCATCGACAGCCTGCCCTCCGGATAGGCCACATGCGGGAATGCGGCGGGATCGAGCGCATCCAGATCGAAATGCACATGGATAGGCCCCGAAACCGGTCGATCGGGATCGAGCCACGACAAGGCGTTATTGCGTTGGAATTCCCAGTCGCCATCATCGCCCACGTGCGCCGCGACATAACGGAATTGCGAGGGCGGCAGCGGCGTTGAGAGCAGCGCCCGCAGATCGGCCGGGGCCGAGCCCATGATCGCGGCGACCGGCATGCCGTGGAAGTTGCCGCTGGGCGAAGTCGCTGCCGTGTTGGCATCCAGATGCGCGTCCACCCAGAGCACGGTCAGGTCCGGGTAGCGTCCATGCAGATAATCGATCACGGCGACGTCGCAGGCGCAGTCTCCACCAGCGGTCAACACGGAACGCGGCTGCTTCTCGTCGAGCATCGCCTTGGCCGAACGGAACTGCTCGACGATCGCGGTCCAGCGATGGATCCCGCCGACATCCTCGCCTGCTCCGGCATCGGGAACCTGCACCAGCGGCCCGTACCGGCGGCAGACCTCAGCCGCAGCCAGTGCGCCCCTGCGCAGATGCTGCGAACGCCCTGATCCCTGCCACTGCGGATAGGACAGAACCAGGTCGAACTTGTGATCCGCACTTTGCATCATGATCTCCAGCGATTACCGACACTATCCTGCTTCAAGTCCGCTCTTGCAGGGCGGGTCTTGACCCGCCTTACGCGGACTGGCTGGCTCACCGCCCGGAGGTGCGCCAGGGCGCACCCTAAGGTGCGGCGTGGAGGATCCGGAAGCGATCGGGCTGCACCGGATCCCGATCGACGACCTGGATGGGCGGCCAGGCCCATTGCCAGACGCCGATGCCTGGCGTGCGCGAGAACGTGATCTGGCCACGCGTGCCTTCGACGGAAACACCCGGCCATGATTCGGCGATGCGCGGCCGGTCCACGCCGTGGGAACGCAGCACATCGGCGAGAACGGTGATGGTGTCGTAGCCTTCGAAGGCGACGAACGAGGGTACTTCGCCCAGCCGCTCACGCAGTGCCGTCTCGACTCGGGCCCCGAGTGCCCCGAGCCGCTCGGGCAGATAGCGCAGGAACGGGATCGCGGCGCCGTCGTCACCCAGCAACCTCGCCCATTCGGTGAACTCCGGTTGCCCGGCCGGCGCGCCCATCATGATCCCGGCCAGGCGCGGGTCGTGGCGGACGGCTTTGACGATCGACACTGCCGGCTCCGGAGTGCCGACCAGTAGAAGCAGGGCTGTCGCGCGGTTGTCGACGAGTGCGTCGCACACCGCCGCGGCGCCCAGCGCACCCATGTCGAATTCGATCACCGTGCCGCCGCGCGGCGCGAGGGTGTCCCGCAGAATGCGGGTTCCTGATGCCCAGTAGACGCTCGACTGGGCTGCCACGGCGATCCGGCTGTGGCCCGCGCCGAGCAGGAAATCCGCGTAGATCCGCCAGCCGCGGGACTGCGCCGGGGCCAGGCGCGCGACCCAGTGCGTTGGCTGTTCGGTGAGCGCGTCGAGCACCGCCGACGAGCACAGGAAGGGCAGGCCGAGCGCGTCGGCCCTGGCAGCCACCGCGCGAGCGACCACGCTGTGATACTCCCCCGCCAAGGCAACCGCGCCCAGGCGAGCCAATTCATCCACGGCCGCCGCGGCCCGCTGCGGATCAGCGGCGGTGTCTCGCACCATCAGCTCGAGTGGCCTTCCGTCGATTCCGCCGGCGCCGTTGACTTCGCAAACGCCCAGCTCGAGCCCAGCGAGCAGGTGCTGGCCCGCCTCCACCCAGCCAGGCCGCCTCAGCGGTACCAGCGCGCCGATCCGGACGGCGGATGCGTCAGTCTGCTTTGCTGCGGATGATGATTCCGAACTCATGCCTGGGCGTTTCCGGGAAGCGATCCGGTTGCAGTATCGCCGGATCGCTGAGTGAAAGCGGGCATCAGCGAACCGGCCATGCGGGGTACCCGCGCCGATCCCGGATGCCTTGTCTCTCGCGCAACACCGAACCTGTTCCCGTTTCCCTTACGCTTGCCAACTCGAGGCCGACAGGACGCAGGGAAGAATGATGGAGTTTCCCGAAACGACTTCGCCAGACGAGCGCGCAACGAGCGGCGTCCGTGCCGTGGACTACGATGCGGAGCTCCAGCTGCACGACCGCGCGTTCCGCCGTGCGTGCGCGATTCATGCCCACGAGCGCGTGCTGGACATCGGATGCGGAGCCGGCAAGACCACCCGCGATGCGGCGCGCGCCGCATCGGCCGGCCGCGCGGTGGGCAGCGACAACTCGGCACCGATGATCGCCCGCGCCCGCGAACTTGCCGCCTCGCCCGCGCACGCGAACTTGCCGCAGCCGAAGGGGTGCGCAACGTGCGATTCGAGCACGGCGACGCGCAGACGCATCCGTTGCCGGCGCAGGGTTTCGACGTCGCGATCAGTCGGTTCGGCACGATGTTCTTCGCCGATCCCATCACGGCATTGCGCAACGTCCGTGGCGCGCTGGCGGCCGACGGCCGTCTGGTCATGATGGTGTGGCAGGCACTCGAGGCCAACGAGTGGTCCCTGGCGATCCAGGGAGACCGTCCGCAGTCCTCGGCCGCGTTCTCGCTTGCAGACTCCGCGGTTGTCGAGCGGATTCTGGATGCAGCCGGCTTCGCGGATGCGACGTTCCAGGACGTGCACGAACCCGTGTACTACGGCGACAGCGTCGAAGCCGCGTTGCAATGGATCGGGCGATTCCAGGCCACGCGCGAAGCGTCGCCATCGCTGGATGCGGCTTCCGCCGAGCGCGAGCGGGCGCGACTCCGCGCAATCGTCGCGCAACATCATCGCGATGACGGCGTGTGGTTCGACTCGCGGGCGTGGATCGTCAGCGCCGGTTGCCGGTGAACCCCATGGGCCGCTTGCCCGCCGATGCCGCCACGCGGCTGGCGGGCGATTGGCCGCACGCCCGCACACCAGTTCGGCGACGATCTTGCGGACGTCACCGCGGACACTACCAGCAGCTCGAACACATAGGCAGGGCTGGCTTCGCCAGGCTAAAACGCCGTTGCAGGGCAAATCGACCAACGGCACAGGAAGTCACTGCCGCCAGGCACCCACCGGTATCCCGCGACCCACATCTACCGTTCGTCGCCCTCCGCTTGCATCAGGCGTCAGACATTATATGATGCGTGTAATATGAGAAAGACGGCCACCCGATCCAAGGAAGCCACTCACGACCGCATCGTCGAGGCAGCGGCGCGTGCGATCCGACGTAGCGGCTATAACGGCACTGGCGTTGCGGACATCATGAAGGCCGCTGGCCTGACCCACGGCGGCTTCTATGCCCATTTCGCTTCGCGCGAGGCCATGTTGGCCGAGGCGGCGGATCGTGCGGGTAGCGAAGCCGTGCAGGCGATGGAGAGCGTGGCTGCGGCCGTGCCTCCCGGGCAGACGTTTCAGGCGATGGTGCAGGCCTACCTCTCTGAAATGCACGTAAACAGTATCGAAACGGGGTGCGCGACGGCCGCCCTCGGCTCGGAGATGCCCCGCCAGACGCCAGAAGTACGACGAGCCGCCACGCGCCGCATCAAGGAAATGATCGACCTTATCGCACGCCAGTTTCCCGACTGGGGAGAACCCGGTGTGCACGAACGCGCCATGGTGACTGCCTCCACCATGGTCGGAGCGTTGATATTGGCTCGCGCCGTCGATGATCCGCGGCTCTCGGATGCGTTGCGCAAGGCCGCACTGAACCATCTCATTTCCAACGACTAACGCAGAGGGCATTCCGCGACCTATTTGCCGCCACGAAATATGATGTTCGTCATACTCTGATGTCGCTCCGATTCATGCCAGCGATAAAGGCAAGCAGGCGCATATCGCATCGCTCCAAGCGTCCTTGGGGTCAATGGCCGGGACATGCCCTGCGCAAGCGAACCACCGCATTCGTCATTTGCCACAACTCGATGCATCTACGAGAGAAAAACACCATGAAAGCTTTCATCATCGATCGCTACGGCAAGAAGGAACCGATGCGGTTAGGCGAAGTGCCCGAGCCCGTGCTCCGGGACGATGAAGTATTGATCCAGGTTCACGCGGCAGCCTTGAATCCGTTGGATTCCAAGATCAAGAGCGGTGAATTCAAGCTCATGCTGCCTTACCGCATGCCGCTCGTCCTGGGCCATGACGTGGCAGGTATCGTGACCCGCATTGGCCCTCGTGTTCGGCAGTTCAAAGTAGGCGACGAGGTCTATTCGCGGCCTTCGGATCTGCGCATCGGCACCTTCGCGGAGCTCGTCGCCGTGAACGAGAACGATGTCGCGCCGAAACCAGGCAACATCACCATGGAAGAAGCCGCATCGCTTCCGTTGGTGAGCCTGACCGCCTGGCAGGCGCTGGTTGAACGAGCCAATCTGCAGGCCGGGCAAAAGATCTTCATCCAAGCAGGGTCCGGCGGTGTAGGCATTTCCGCCATCCAGCTGGCGAAGCAGCTCGGGGCCACGGTCGCCACGACGACCAGCAGTGCCAACGTCGATCTGGTGAAGAGCCTGGGCGCGGACACCGTCATCGACTACAAGAACGAGGATTTCGAGAAGGTCCTGCGGAACTACGACGTCGTTCTGCATAGCCAGGACGCGGGCGCCTTGGAGAAGTCCCTGCGTGTCCTGAAACCAGGCGGGACGCTCATTTCGATCTCCGGCCCTCCCGACCCGGCATTCGCGACCCGCATTGGGGCGTCGTGGTTGGTCCGTCTTGTCATTCGCCTGCTGAGTGCCGGCGTCAGAAGAAGAGCCCAATGCAGGTCTGTGAAGTACTCCTTCCTTTTCATGCGGGCCAACGGCCAACAGCTGCGGGAGATTGGCCGGCTGGTCGAGGCTGGCGCCATTCGCCCGGTGATCGATCGCAGCTTCGCCTTTGAGTCAGCCAACGAGGCTTTGGCCTACGTCGAATCCGGTCGCTCGAAAGGCAAAGTCGTTCTCAAGGTCAAATAGTCAGAACGCCGCCACCGACGCCTCGTGCGGCTTGAACGCTCGGACGCCGCGCTGTCGCACGCCGCATTTCTCTTCATACATTCACCAAACACCTCCCCGCAAAAGAGAGCCAACCCATGACCACTACTCCTGCAGTCCTCATTACCGGCGCGTCGTCCGGTATCGGTGCGACCTACGCCGAGCGCTTCGCACGGCGCGGCCACGACCTCGTGCTGGTTGCCCGAGACAAATCACGACTGGAAACCCTTGCGGCTCGGCTGCGCGAAGAACACGGAGTTGCAGTCGATATCCTCCAGGCCGATCTCACCCAGACCGACGATCTGGCCGCCGTCGAAACGCGCCTGCGCGACGACTCCCGCATCGGGATCCTTGTCAACAATGCCGGGGCAACCCAGTCCGGCAGCTTCATCGATCAGGCGACCGATGATGTCGCTCGCATTGTCGCGCTCAACACCACCGCTCTTGTCCGACTCGCCAATGCAATCGCCCCGCGGCTTGCCCGGGCCGGCGAAGGCGCGATCGTCAATATCGGCTCAGTGGTTGGATTGGCGCCGGAGTTCGGCATGTCGGTCTACGGTGCGACCAAGGCCTTCGCGCTGTTCCTCTCCCAGGGCCTGAGCCTGGAGCTTTCGCCCAAGGGCGTTTATGTGCAGGCAGTCCTCCCCGCGGGTACCCGCACGGAGATCTGGGAGCGTGCGGGCATCGACATCAATGCGCTCCCCGATTTGATGGAAGTGGGCGAATTGGTGGACGCAGCGCTGGTTGCTTTCGACCGCCGCGAGCTGGTGACCATCCCGCCACTGCAGGCCGCCGCGCGCTGGGACGCGTTGGATGCAGCACGGCAAACCCTGCTTTCGGACATCAGGCAGGCGCATGTCGCGGAGCGATATCGCACGGCCACGTAAAACGCTCTCCAACGAACCAACGTTCGACTAAAGCGGGCTGCCTTGCGGAGGTCGCAGCGGACATTGCCCGCAGCTCGAGCCCATAAGCTGGATTGGCTCCATATTGCCCAACGGCGGGGATGGGCGGCTTATACATAAACCGCACTTATGCCTGGTGATGCTTTTTCTCGTTGTGGGTCTTTCGAGCTCCCCATAGCATCCCGAAAGACCCAACTCCGCCGCTTTCCGCCTTATAGGGAATCCTTGCCAAGGCCTTCTTATGGCAAGGACGGGAGGTTATTGCCCTGCCCCTGCCGCCCTCCAAAGGCAATGGCGACGCCCAGACATCACGGAATCGAACCCATGCGCGCCCTCTTGCTGCTTATCGCTTCATGGCTGTGTGCACCCGCTGCACTCGCAGCTATCGCCTCCCCCAATGTCGCCGAAGCGATCGTGCTCAAGCATTTCGAAGCAAGAAACCGCGCCGATCCTGATGCATTGCTTGCGGTGCTGTCGCCCGATGTGCAGATATACGAGCGACCCAACGGCCCGCATCGCCTGGTGGGACTGCTTTCCGACCAGGTCGGGACCCACGATCGGGTTCGCAACTACTTCCGCGACGAATTCCAGAAGCCACGGCCCCGGCACGAGATCGTCGACATGGTTTCACTCGGGGAGCTGGTCGTGTCGCGGGCGGCCATCACATTACCCGACCACACGCCTCCCGACCATGTGCTCACGGCCTTTCGCGTGCGTGATGGCGCCATCGATCGCATCTGGCACATCGCCATGGTGGAGGATGCCACGCCCGATCTGGGTGCTGACGCACAAGCCGTGACGCGGCAGTTGCAGATCGCGGCCAATCGCGCAGACGCGGATGGCTTTGTGGGCCTGTTTCACGACGATGCCCGACACTTTCATCCGCGCCGCGATCCCAGCGTATTGGGCGGCGCGCCATCGCCAAAGGTCTTCGATCGGGCCAGCCGCACGCGCGCGCACCGTGAGATGTTCGCCAACGGGCCCACTGCACAGGTGCGCATCACCGACTCGGTGGCGCTCGGCGAGTGGGTTGCGGACATCGAGGAGTTCCGCTTCCCGGACGGACGCATCGAAGACCATCTCACCATCAACCGCGTGCGCGACGGCCTGATTCTCGACACATGGCATCTGGCGGACCAGGAGCGCTAGCCTGCCTGATGGGCCGCCGGGATGGCGCGCAAACGCGTCACCGATGTTGCTGGTGGGCGAAGCGAAAGGTGATGGTCTGACCACGCGGGTCCCAGAACCCCAGAATTAACAAGCACTTGGCCAAGCATCAAAGCTCTGCTTGACTTTATATTCGATACTTAGCTAAATAGCGACAATGAACGCCGTCTTCAAGGCTCTGGCCGACCCGACCCGCCGCAAGGTGCTCGAGTTGCTGCGCCAGCGGCCGATGGCCGCGGGGGAGCTGGCCGACCATTTCCCGGTGTCGCGCCCGACCATGTCGGCGCACTTCACGGTGCTGCGCGAGGCGGATCTGATCGAGGCGCGCAGGATCGGCACCAGCATCATCTATCAGTTGAAGTTGTCGGTGCTGGAGGACGCGCTCCTGGGCTTCGCCCGGCTGTTCGGCGCCGGTGCCGGAAGCCCCGCGACAGCCGATGCCGCCGAACAGATCGCACCCGAACAGGCCCAAAAAGGAGCCGTCGAATGAACGACACACCCAGTTCCCGCACCGCCAGGAAACGCATCGTCAGTGCCCTCATCATCGCGGGCGTGCAGGTCGGCGGCGCCCTGCTGCTGAGCTATGCCCGCAAGCAGGGAATGATCGACGGGGAAACCGTGACCCGCGGGGTCATGGTGCTGATCGGCCTCGGCCTTGCGGCCTTCGGCAACACCATGCCGAAGATGCTCGATGGACCGCCCCGCTCCATTCGCCAAGCAACGGCGGCGCAATCGGTGCTGCGTGTGGGCGGCTGGGCGATGACGCTGTCGGGCCTCGCCTTCGCCGCGCTGTGGGCGTTCGCACCGCGGCGCGGCGCAGAAATCGCTTCGGTCGCGGTCGTCGCCGCTGGCATGGCGTTCATGCTCGGCTACACAGTGCGCACGGGTATCGCCTTCCGGACGTCGACGAGCGACTGAGCCGGGCGTCGGGAAACATCGCAGGGCTCAGTGGAACGCCGGGCCGTAACGAAGGGTCCCCTGGTCCAGCGAAAAGGTGAGAGCGCACCTGACCGGGAGCCTGTCTCAAGGTCCCGAAGCTTGCGTGCAAGCCCTGGACCCTTGCGCGCAAAGCGCGGAGCTCCAGGCGCCGACCAGATTGGTCCGAACGCCAACCGCCGAGGCTTGCGCGCAAGCGAAAAAGCCTTGCGCGCAACCGGATCTGGCTTGCGCGCGAGGCACCGCGATACCAATCGCAAGCCGATTTGGCTTGCGCGCAACCGGATTTCGCTTGCGCGCAAGGCACCGGCATACCAATCGCAAGCCGGTTCGGCTTGCGCGCGACTGGATTTCGCTTGCGCGCAAATCAAATTGGCCGGAAGGCCGAGCTCCGAGGCTTGCGCCCAATGCTCGGCGGTCGGTGCGTGAGGCGCTGGCGGGTGCGGGGCTCTGGTTGGCCCTGGGATCCCGCCTTGCACCGGCTTCCAAGGTGGCGGGCAGATGCCCGCCCTACGCCGGCATGGATGCGTGGGACGGACTTCCTTGTCGATTTCACGGTCGGCCAACCGTCGAGGGACTACAGGCGGCCGTTCTGGCGCCCCTTCACTCACCCAGGAGCCTTGCCATGACCAACCCCGCCAAGAACACGATCTGCCTCTGGTACGACGGGACCGCGCTGGATGCGGCCAACTTCTACGCCGAGACGTTTCCCGACAGTGCGGTGACCGCGGTGCACCGCGCGCCCGGCGACTACCCCGACGGCAAGCAGGGCGACATCCTGACGGTGGAGTTCACGGTCATGGGCATTCCCTGCGTGGGCCTGAACGGCGGCCCGACGTTCAAGCACAGCGAGGCGTTCTCGTTCCAGATCTCCACCGTCGACCAGGCCGAAACCGACCGCCTGTGGAACGCCATCGTCGACAACGGCGGTGAGGAAAGCATGTGCGGCTGGTGCAAGGACAAGTGGGGCCTGTCGTGGCAGATCTCGCCGCGCGTCCTGCTCGACGCCGTCACCAACGCCGACCCGGCCATCGCCAAGCGCGCGTTCGAGGCGATGATGCAGATGAAGAAGATCGACATCGCCGCGATCGAGGCCGCAGTGCAAGGCAAGTGACTGCGCAGCCGGCATGCGTGCGCATACTCCGATTTCGAGGACGTGCACCTGGGCCGGTTTCCCGCTTGGTCAATCCGGGCCACCAGCAATCGCCAAGCCTTGGAGAAGATCCATAGGTGCGTGCGCCCTTCGCGGCGCACGCCATCCCTCGAACGCTGCGCAATGGCACCGGGCCTGGCCCCATTTTCATCAACGCTACGCCTTCCCTGCACGAGGTCCGGTATCGCGCGCCAAGGCCTGCGCAAGCGCCTGCGGCGCAGCCAGGTGCGGGCAGTGGCCCGAATCGAATGTCTCGGGCGTCACGCCAACGATTTCCCGCGCAGTCCTGCGCATCCAGGCCGGCTGGAACACGCGGTCCTGCGCGCAGACCAGATAGCGGGCCTGGATCGCCGGATGCCGGTCCGCGAAGACATCCTGCCAGATCCGTTTCGCCGCGAACTGGATCCGGTGGCGTTTGATTTCCTCGACGACCGCCGGGTCGCAGTCGTGGTACAGGAACTGGCGCGCGATCGCCTCGTCCTTCGAACTGCGATGCCCCGCTTCCACCCAGTCCGCCCAGTACATGTCCGGCGTGCGCTCGAACTGCTGGCGGAAGCTCAAGCCAGCGGCGGGAACGGCCGCGGCGATGTAGATCAGTTGTGCCGCGTGGTTGTGGGCCGCTATCGCGGGCAACAGGAGACCGCTGATCGAATGTGCAACCACGACCAGCGGCCCGCGTACCGACACTTCGCGCAGCTGCGCATCGATGGCGGAGATGCAACGCTCGGTGCTCGCAGCCGGATCTTCATACGGCACGCTCGGTGTGACGACGCGGTGCCCGAGGCGACGCAGCTCCCGCGCCAGCCAGCGCCAACCACCAGGTCCATGGGTGGAGCCGTGCAGCAGGCAATAGGTCCTGCGCTCGCTGGAGGCCACGCTGGTGCCCAGCACGGCGGCGCCCAGTGCTGTAACTGCCCCTTGCAGCAGGCGCCTGCGGGAAAATCCGATGGGCATGCGTACTGTTTCCTTCATTCGTGGTGCGCAGGTTCAGTCTGCACGCGTCAGCTGCCGCGCAACACGAGCGTTGCCAGCAGGCCGCGGGGCCCGTTGCTGGACAGGAGCAGCGCGCCGCCATGCTGTCGCGCCACGCGATCCACGATGGCCAGGCCCAGACCGGTGCCGCCGCCGTCACCGTGCACGAACGGCTGGCGCACGCGGTCGGCCATCGTTTCCGGCAGGCCCGGCCCCTGGTCGGCCACGTCGATGCGCCAGGCGTCGCCCTCGCGTGCCAGCCGCAGCCTGTACGGCGGCGCGCCATGCCGCTGCGCATTCGCAAGCAGGTTTTCCAGTGCACGCAACAAGGCCATCGGTTTCCCCGTCATCGGCGCGTACACGGGGGTTTCGACCTGCCATGCCTGCTCCGACGCGCCGGCCGCGTTGCGGCACAGCACCGCCAGGTCGAGCGTCTCGCTGGCTTCGTCGCGGCCGTCGCGCGCATAGGCGATGAATTGCGACAGGATGGCGTCGATCTCGGCGATATCGCGATGCATGCCTGCAAGCAGTTCCGGATCGGCGCCGGGCTGCAGCTCAAGGGCATATTGAAGCCGGGTCAACGGTGTGCGCAGATCGTGGGAGATGCCGGCGAGCATCAGGGTGCGCTCTTCGGCTGCTTCGCGCACATCCTTGCTGGAATCGGTCAATGCGCGCGAGAGTTCCTCGACCTCACGCGGCCCGGCCATGATCCCGGGCGGTGGCGATTCGCCGCGCACCAGCGCCGGCGCCGCATGCGCAAGGCGTCGCAGCGGCACCACCAGGCGGCGCGCGTAGTAGCCGGCCGCCAGCCACACCAGCGCCGCACCGACAATGAGCATCAGCAGCGAGAAGCGCAGTGCCCGCTTGCCACCGCGATCGAAGGCGAACGAAACCCAGAGCACTGGTCGCGTATCCAGCTTCACCCACACCACATTCGCCTTGCCGACGGCACCCAGCCTCAGTTCGCGCCCCGGGCCGAGCTGTTGCGGCGCCTGCTCCAGCACTTCGCGCATGAACGGCGCGATGCGCATTTCCCGCGCGGGCGGAACGCCGTCGCGCACCTCCAGGCCGGCCTCGCGCAAATGCTGCGCGGCGCGGTCCCGGGATTGGCTGCGCGCGAGTTCCTCGGCGACGTCGGCGAACGCGTCCAGCGCACGCAGCAGTTGTCCCGCCGCAGACCCGGTGGCCAGCTCGCGGCCCAGCGCGACGGCCAGCACCGCTGCGCCCAGCAGCACCAGGCCGATCACGAGCACCAGCTGGGAGAACACGCTGCGCGGCAGGGGCAGCGCGATCATGCCGAGCCTCCCGGCGGCACGTACACATAGCCCACGCCCCACACAGTCTGGATGATGCGGGGGTTGCGCGGGTCATCCTCCAGAACGCGGCGCAGGCGCCCGACGGTAACGTCCATGCTGCGCTCGAAGGCATCGTGTTCGCGGCCGCGGGCCAGACTCATCAGGCGGTCGCGGCTGAGCGGCTGGCGCGGGTGCCGCAACAGCACCGCCAGCACCGCGAACTCGCCCGATGTCAGCCGCAGCGGTTCGCCATCCCGACTCAGTTCGCGCCGGCCCAGATCCAGGCGGAACGGTCCGAAGCGGATCTCGCCGCCTTCCACCTGCGGCGCGCCCGGCACCGGGCGCGCGCGCCGCAGCACCGATCGGATCCGCGCCAGCAGCTCGCGCGGATTGACCGGTTTTGGCAGGTAGTCGTCGGCGCCGATTTCCAGGCCGACGATGCGGTCGATCTCGTCGCCTTTCGCGGTCAGCATGACGATCGGCGTGGGGTCTCCCTGGCCACGCAGGCGGCGGCAGATCTCCAGCCCGTCCTCGCCCGGCAGCATCAGGTCCAGCACGATCAGGTCGTAATGGCCGCGGTCCAGCGCCTGCTGCATCTGCGTGCCGTCGCCCACGCCCTTGACTTCGAAGCCCTGCGATTCGAGATAGCGCAGCAGCAGGTCGCGCAGGCGGATGTCGTCGTCGACCAGCAGGATGCGCGCGAGTGGTTCGTCCATGGCATCCACTATCGGGGATGGCCGCAGCTCCGCGCAAACGCCCCCCGCCGGCAAGTTTGTAATCGGATGTTTCCGTGCGGCGTTCCCGACACATCCGATGGCCAATACGACACATCCCTCCCCAACCGGCGGCTTAGCGTGTGCCCACCGCGATGCACGACGCGTCGCACCTACCGGAAGGAGACACCCATGAACAAGACTCCAGTGCTTCTTGCGCTGCTGACGTTGACCGGCGCCCTGGTTTCCACGGTTCCAGACGCGTCCGCGCAGGGTCGCGTCCGCGGCCGTGGCGTGGCCCATTCCGCCGAGGGCGGCCGCTTCGCCGCGACGCGTGCCGCCGGCCACGGCGAACGCGGGGCCTATGCCCGAGGTCGCAATGTGTACAGCGACGGCCAGGGCAACGTCGATGGACGCAGCCGTGCCTACGCCATCGGTGCCGACGGCGGCACCGCGCAGCGCCAGGGCAGCTTCTATCGCAATGCCGACGGCAGCGCCGGTCGCCAGGCCAGCGCATCCGTGCACGGCGCCGATGGCGGCAGCGCGCAGCGTCAGGACAGCGCCTACCGCAACGCCGACGGTAGCGCCGGCCGTCAGCGCAGCGCTTCGGTCAACGGCGCCAATGGCGGCACTGCGAACACCAGCGGCAACATCACGCGCGACGCCGATGGCAATGTCGACGGCAGCCGCAGTACCAGCGCCACGGGCCGGAACGGCAACAGCTACAACGGTTCGACCACGCTCGACAACGGCGTTGTCACCCACAGCCACAGCTGCACCAATGCGGCCGGTGACGTCATCGCCTGTCGCAACTAACCGTCCTCCCCCGGCCAGGGACGGCCACCTTTCTTCAACCCACGAGACCTTTCCATGTCCAAATCCAGCCTTTACGTACTCGCGGCCGTGCTGCTCGCCCTGTCCACCACCGCATGCGCGCAGAACAGCGATCGCAGGGCGCAAGCCAGGCAAGCCATGATGGACAAGCTGAAAGCCGCCGACGCCAACAACGACGGCTACATCGACCGCGAGGAGGCCGATGCCAGCCTGCCGCGCGTGGCCAAGGGCTTCGACCAGCTCGACGCCGACCAGGACGGCAGGCTGTCGAGCGACGAACTCAAGCAAGCCGCGAGCATGGCGCGCCAGCGGTTCCGCCGCTAAACGTCAGGGGCTGGGGCCATGGAGGTGTCACCGTTCGCGCTGGTGCTGACGCCGCTGCCGTTGCTGGCGCTGATCGCAGCGGTCGAAGGCTGGCTGCTGCGGCGGATCGGCCGCGACCACGACTGGAAAGCCTACTGGGCCTCGCTGGGCGACGCCGCAGGCCGCATCGCGGTGAACCTGATGCTGAAGTCTGGCGTCGTCGGCGTGGTGCTGTACGCCGTCTGGGAGTGGCGCGTGGCGACCTTCCCCATGGATCGCTGGTGGCACTGGGCGCTGCTCTTCCTGGGGCAGGAATTCTGCTACTACTGGATGCATCGCGCCGATCATCGCGTGCGCTGGCTGTGGTTGAACCACTCGGTGCATCACAGTTCCAACCAGTACACGCTGTCTGCGGCCTACAGGCTCGGCTGGACGGGCAAGATCACCGGCGCAGCAGTGATCTTTGCCCCACTGGTGTGGATCGGCTTTCCGGTACCGCTGGTGGTGGCGGCAGTGGCCGGCAACCTGCTGTACCAGTTCTGGCTGCACACCGAGCTGATCGGCAGGCTGCCGCGCCCGATCGAGTACATCTTCAACACGCCGTCCCACCATCGGGTGCACCACGCCAGCAACCCGGGTTACATCGACTGCAACTACGGTGGCATCCTGATCGTGTTCGACCGCCTGTTCGGCAGCTTCCGCCGCGAGCGTGAAGAGGAACCGCCGCGATACGGCCTGACCAGCCCACTGCACTCCTACAATCCGGTGCGCATCGCCTTCCACGCCTGGACCACGATGTTCCGCGACATGCGACAGGCGCGCGGCTGGGGACAGCGGGTCAAGGTCCTGTTCGGTCCGCCGGAATACAAACCCTTCCAGAGCACGCCTCCCGCCGCACCGACGGGTACCGACGCACACTGACCGACTTCGATCCGCCCGGCTACCTAGGCGCGGGCAGCGCGAAGGCGACGTGTGCCCGTAATCGCCGCGCCCGTCTCGGTGGTGCGCAGGTTCTGCGCCTCCTGCATCACGTGGATCGAGCGCTGCCGATTGGGTCGAGCCAGGCCATGGCTTGGAGCGCGCCCCTGCCCTGTCGAGCCTGCCAGCAGTCACCACACTTCCTCTCCAATGGTCCAACGCGATGTCCATCTCTCTTGAAGCCGCGCAACGGGTGTTGCGGGCTCAGCCATTCAGTGAACTCCTTGGGGCCGAAGTTGTGCGGTTCTCGGAGAACATGGTCGAGCTGCATGTTCCCATCCTGGAGCACCTCAAACAGCAGTACGGGTTCGTACACGGCGGGGTCATCTCTTACGCGGCGGACAACGCCCTCACGTTCGCCGGTGGGTATGCACTGGGGCCGTCCGTGGTCACCTCGGAATTCAAGATCAACTATGTCCGTCCAGCTGTCGGCGATGTGCTCATCGCCCGGGCGAGCGTCGTCCATGCGGGCGCCATGCAGGCCGTCTGCCGTTGCGACGTTTTAAGCCTGGGGAGGGATGGCGAGGTTCTGTGCGCGGTTGCGCAAGGCACCATTGCCGCGATCAGTCACCGTAAAGGCGCGATGCCCGCCGTGGTAAGACACGATCGACCGGACCGGAGCGGCGCGGTCGCATGAAGCAGCCGGGATGAAACCCAGGCGCCGCAATCGGTCGTGGATCGTGTGTCGTGGCTTCGTAACCCGCGGACATCTGACCGAGCCTGAGCACTCCGTTTCGGCGTACAGCCCACGGGGCGCTCGATCCGGAACTGTTTGCCGCCAAGGCAGCGCATCGCACAAGCGCGACCTCCAAGCTTGCGGGCGACACGAACGCGCTGGAGTGCGGATCGATACGCCTACTCCAAACGCATCGGGGCGGCCGCGGGTCGCCTCACTTCAGCCGAGTGCTCAGTGCAAGAGACTTTCCATGAACGCATCCACCTGCCGCGTGTACGCGCCCGGCACTCCCAGATCGCGATTGACCGCCATATGCGACAGAGCCGCCGGCAGGACCTCCATGCGCGTGCGCAGGCGGGTGGCTTCGTTCGCCATCGCGCGGGCCTGTTTGCAAGGGTCGTCCGGGCGGCGTGTCGAACAGACCGCCAGCATCGGCAGCGCGGCCGGGGTCAGGCGATGCTGCGGCGATGCAGCGCGCCAGAACGCGGGATCCTCACCGAATGCCTCGTCGAACAGGCGCGGGTGGCGTGGCGATCGCATGATCCGGACCACATCCAGCGCGCCGCTATCCAGCAACACGGCGCCCAGCGGCCGACGCACGCCGAAGGGCTGGCCCACAGCGGGATCTGCGCTCAGCAGCGCGACCAGATGCGCGCCCGCCGAATGACCCATGAGCACGAAGCGATCCGGATTGCCGCCCCAGGCCGGCGCCTCCTTCTGGGCGACCGCCAGCGCGCGGGCGATATCGCGCGCCTGCGCCAACGGGTCCGCATCCGGAATCAGCCGGTATCCCGTTGACACCAGGATGTAGCCCTTCGGCAGCCAGCAATCGGCCTTGTTGGGGATCAGCCCGGGATGATCCTTCCATCCGCGTCGCCAGCCGCCGCCATGCACCAGGAACAGGACGGGGGCATTCCTGGCCTCGGGGGGGATGTACACATCGAAGCGCTGGCGCGGATCGGGCCCGTACGCCATGTCGGCCAGCACCCGCGTGCCCGCGGGCACATTGCTTTCCGCTGCGCTGGCGATACCGGGAGCGCACTGCGCCACAAGAAGGCACATCACAGTGATGAGTTGTTTGAACATGGCAGGTGCTCGGCTTCTGCTGCGGCCGGGAGTTCCGCGTCGTGTGGTCCGGACGATGGCGGGCGCCGCGAACAGGTGCAAGCGGTGTTGCCGCGCCAGTTGTAACCGGGTATTTCCGAAGGACGCCGGCGACATATCCTGTCTGCATTGCAGTTCTGGCGTCATGGTCGCCGCCTAAGGCCGGCACGAACCTTGGCGTGCGGACGACGAGAACACATGGGCCGCATCCGCCAACCAAGCATCGTGGAGGACCTGAACCAGAGACGCTGGGCTGATGGAGCCGATCGAACCCACGGCCCCGACTGATTGCCTCAGCGGGCTTTTGGCCTCCTCTCGCGGCACGATCCGATGGGAGACGCAAACGCCGTGCCCGGCGTATCTTAGGGAGTTTGCGTGGCTCAAGTCGCGTCGTGAAAGATCACGCCAACGGTATGGCGATGACCAGAGCGCAGGCGGCTGACGCCGTGGCGCATGTTGACCCGATACGCGCCACGTGTGCCTTTGACCGGGCGGTGGTGCACCGCAAAGATCACAGCATCGCCCTGCTGCAAGGGAACCACCATCGGGCGCGATTGCATACGCGGGCGCTGCTCGGTGAGCACGAACTCGCCGCCAGTGAAGTCGTGCTCCGGCTGGGACAGCAGGATCGCAACCTGCAGCGGAAACACATGTTCGCCGTACAGATCCTGGTGCAGGCAGTTGTAGTCCCCTGCGCCGTACTTGAGGATCAGGGGCGTGGGCCGCACCTGGCCGGCATGGTGGCACCGATCGATGAATGCCTCGTGCCTGTCCGAAAAGCGCACATCGATGTTCAGGGCCTGGTGCCAGCGATTGGCGACCGGCACCAGTTGTGGATAGAACGCGGCGCGCAACTGCTGGACGATGTTGGGGAGGGGATAGCGGAAGTACTTGTATTCGCCGCGACCGAAGCCATGACGGGCCATGACGACCCGGCTCCGGTAGAGATGGTCGTTGTCGTATTGCCCTGCCAAAGCGTCGCATTCGCCTGGCGAGAGCAGGCCCGGGATCAGGGCGTTGCCCTGCTCGTCCAGATCCGTGGCGATCTGGGTCCAATCCAGCGTATCAATGCGATTGCCAATACCTGCACTGCCGGCAAGGCAGCGCACGTCACGTTCGGTTGCGTCCGCGGGTTTTGTGCCTGCTTTCATGCATGCTCCAGTGCGTGATGCGACGCGTTCCGGTTGCGTTGTCGCCTGGGGACTTCGCGCGCTACGTTCGAACTGCGCGCGACTGCGGCGCCGGCGTTACCGGTGGAAGGCCCTCTATCGACTTGGTCGAGAGATGCGTTCCAAGCACTTCCATGATCCGGGGTAGACACGATGGGTGATATCCGATTCTTGCGCCGGGACTCACCAGCTCAGGAATTGTCCACGACACCTCTTCCGGATTTGCCATCTGCCCTGAAGATGTCCGCGTTTAGGTAGTGATCCGCCATCGGGCGGGCACTGCGCCGCGCGCGCGCGGCCCGCCGCCGGGATGTCCGCGCATCAGAAGCCCAACCTTGATCGCTGCTTTTCTACGTCGCCCTAGCGCGTGGAACTTCCCTTGCAACGTTTGCTCACCACATACCGCTGCACGCGAACGCGGTCACACAACGACCTTCGTATCGATCAGTTCTGCGGGCACTATGCTAGTTTTCTGAAGGGAGAAATTTCGGACTGCATGCACCAGCAATGCAGTCCTTTGCACCATTTTGGGGAGATCCATGTCCGATCCACGGTCGAGGCGCGATCAGCGCCTGCTTGCAACACGCACCGCGTACCAACCGAGCACCACGTACCAAGCGATCCGGCAATCGCAACTCCCGCCGCTCTGGCAACAATCCCTGATCGACAACGCGCGGCTCGAAGCCCGTCGCCTAGAGTCGCAGCGCCGCCTGAAGACATTGTCTTTCTCCGTGGCGACGGCGCTGGTTGCCGGCGCATTCGCACGACCCGGCGCGGTGCATGCGGTCGACTACAACGACACGATCACCGGCGTCGCCGAACACGATCGCGACGGCGGCAGCGGCGGCTACGATCCCGGCTACGACATTGCCATCGACGACGATGGCATGCTGCATTACGCGTTCGCCGACGGCGACAGCGTGGCGCTGGAAGGCGTCGACGTCGACCTGCATGCAATGTCCGTGACCCGCGGCAACCCGCCGGTGGTGCTGGACGTGGCCGGCGGCGGCTGGCTGGAGCTGTCGGCGATCCGCGGCGAGAGCACCGTCCGTGGCTCAGCTGTCGGCATCCTCAACGATGGCAATACGGTCACCGTCAACGGCAACACCAGGATCTCCGCCAACGCCGACGACACGGATCACGGCATGGGCCTCGGCAACAGCGCGCAAGCGGTGATCGGCCGCGGCGGCAGCACCACGGTCTTCAACGGCGCCACCGACTTCCACGCCCGCACGCAGGGCTTTGCGCGCGGGGTCTGGGCCGAGGGAGCCAGCACCATCATCTTCAACGGCCCGACCACGATCCTCGCCGAGAGCCGCGGCACGCTCGATGCGGTCTACAACTCGCAAGGCAGCAACATCACCTTCAACGGCGACACCACCATCTCGGCGCTGTCGATCTGGCCCAGCGACAACGCCCATGCGATCTACAACGACAACACCAACAGCGTGCTGACGGTGAACGGCAACCTGTCGCTGACCACGGCTGCCTCGGGCTCGACCGCATTCGGCGTGCGCAACCAGGGCGACATGGAGGTCTTCGGCGATGCCACCGTCAGCGTGACGGGCACGCGCTCCGCGCATGGCATCTCCAACCAACACCGCAACGCGTGGATGATCTGGCACGGCGACGTCGACGTGCGTGTGTTCAGCGAAGGGAATGAAAACGGCTACGCGCCGTTCGGCAATCCCTCCGGCCTCAACAATGACCGCTCCCCCGGTGCGCTCATGCGCTTCGAGGGCGCAGTGAACGTCGATGTCACTTCGGAGGCGGAAACCTACGGCCTGGTCAGCAGCGGCCACATCGAGTTCACCTCGCCCACCGCGCCGGTGTCGTTCACCGTCACCGCCATTTGCAACCCGCCCGACCACCCAGATTGTGACCGCGACCGCGACGTGTACGGCATCCGCAACTTCGGCACCGTCAACGTCGCCGGGGGACTGACCGTGTCGACGAGCCCGTTCGGCACCGGCGCTGCGTATTCGATCTGGAGCGTACCGATCGATATCCAGGACGCCAGCGTCACCGTCAACCAGGCCGGCGGTCAGCGCGTGCAGCTCGACGGCGACATCGCGACCGCGACCGAAGCCGTCAACGACAACATCGGCTCGGTCGACATCAATTTCGACACCTCCGACTCCTGGCTGCGCGGCCTGGTCGGCGGCGTGCAGACCAGTACCAGCTACAGCGTCGGCCGCGCCGATCTCACGTTTGCGAACGGCGCTGCGTGGATGCCGCAGGGCGCCGGCACGCTGTCGAACGACGTCGGCGCAGGCACGCTCACCCTCGGCAACGGCGGCACGATCGACATGGCCGCGCACTGGGGCGGCTTCGAACCTGGCGCGGTGCCCGCGCATGGCTACCGCACGCTGGTCATCGACAGCAGCACGGGCAATGGCACGGTCGCGCTCGGCGACGGCGCGCGCTTCCATCTGCTCAGCGACATCACCGGCCAGTCCGGCACCGCCACCGCCGACCGCATCGTGTTCGGCGGTGGCATCAGCAACTTCTCCGCGACCGGCGCGCAGGGCATCGCCATCGTCTACGACCCGGTGCTCGACGACACCTCATGGGTCAATCAGACCACCCTGAGCGACGGCACCACGATCCCGGCCACGACACCGATCGTCATCGTCGATGCCAGCGCCGCCGCCGGCGGCGCGGCCGCGTTCGCGGCAGTAGCGGGCCTCGACCGCCAGTGGAGCGGCACCTTCGAAAACGCGCTGGTGCAGTTCACCTATACGCCGCAAGTGGAACTGGACGCCGACGGCAGCACCATCATGCTGACCGGGATCGAGATCCAGGGTTCTGGTAATGGCGATGGCGATGGCGGCAATGGCGGCGACGGTGATGGTGATGGCGACGGTGGCGGCGATGGTGATGGCGACAATGACGGTGGCGGTGATGGTGATGGTGATGGCGACAATGGCGGCGACGGCGACAGTGGCGGCGATGGCGACGGCGACAGTGGCGGCGATGGCGATGGTCCGGACATCGACATCCGCCCTTCTGAAACCGTCCTCACCGCAGCCGAAGCCGTGGACAGTGTCCTCAACCTGTGGACACTCGCCGAATCCGGCAGCCAGCGGCGCATGCAGGGATTGGCGCGCGGTCACGGCGATGCGCAGGCCGGCGGCGTCTGGGCACGCGTCGATGGCGGTCGCCTGACCGCAGACGCCGCGTACGCGCGCAAGCACCAGCAGGACTACACCGGCTTCACCATCGGCGCCGACCGCCGCTTCGCGCTCGATGCCGGCGACAACTACACCGGCATCAGCGTAGGCCGCGTCCGCGCCAATGCCGACTACACCGGCGGCGACGGGGAACTCACCGGTACCAGCTTCGGCCTGTACAGCACATGGATCTTCGACAGCAGCGCCTATGTGCTCGTCGGTGCGGACACCGCCTCACTGGAGAACCTCTACGCCGCGCGCGACTCCACCGGCGCCGAAATCCGCGGCCGCTACCACACGCGTGCGCACCGGCTCCATGCCGAAGGCGGCTTTCCAATCCACGTCGCGCAGGACTGGTACATCGAACCGCAGGTCGGCCTGTCAGTCGGCCGCGTCAACGGCAGCGAGCACACCACCAGCAACGGCGTGCTCGTCCGCCACGACGATTACGACGCCTCCTACGTCCGCGCCGGCGTCGCCATCGGCCGCACATTGCAAGGCCAGCGGCTACGCGGCGACGTCTACGCCCGAGCCGCCGCACGACAGGATTTCGGCGACGACCCACGCATCACTGCCTCCCGCGACGGCGGCAGCATCGTCCCCGACACCGTCGACCGCACCGGCGCCGGCGGCGAATTCGCATTGGGTGCCAACCTCGGCGTCGGCAAGCGCGCCGGCGTGTTCTTCGAGGCGTCGCGAGCGACCGGCAACGGCACGGAGCGCGACTGGGGCGCGCAGGCCGGTGTGCGCTTCAACTGGTAGCAGGACGATCGCGCAGGGCCTAACGAGCGGTAGCAGAGCCCCGGGCAGGGCCAAAGGCCGCAGCCGGGATTTGAGGTCGAGCACCGGATGCCCGAAAGGGAGAACGGCGTCAGGGACAGTTTCCGAGAGGCCCAGTTTGGAATCACCCCTGACGCATTTTCCCCTTCCTCAGGCAGCAAATATCCCAAACATCTTCTGCCGCGCTGCGCATCATGAATCGTCCCTGATACTTTTTTGTTGCCGATGTGGGCTCCCTCCCATTAAACCTGCGCCCGCAAGCGGCACCGGCCACTCAGCCGGGTGACGCCGCCCTTCGATTTACTCCATCCCCGTCGGGTTAACAGCGAAAGAACTTGATAGTTCCGCGCCCGCTGCCCTGCCAGCATGCCCGGCACGCCAACGGCCGCCGCGCCGCCATTCGGGGAATGCAACATGTTGCCAACACGCCGTCAGCAGGAATCGCGCGTTCGCGCCCGCCAACGCCGCCGCGCGGGCAGAATCCGGGCTGGCTCCGCCACCGCACACGGACCGATGCCGCCACGCCACTTGCTGTCTGCCTTGCTGCTGGCATCGCTGCTGCTGCCCGCCGCCATCCCCGCGCTCGCTGCGGATGCACCGCTGCGCCAGTCCCTGGACGACGCCTGGTGGACCGGGCCGATCATCGCCAACAGCGCCGTCACCCTGCCGCAGGGCCATTACCTGATCGAGCCTTATCTCTACGACGTGATCTCCGAAGACGCGGAAAGCTTCGGCTCGCTCACCTTCATGCTTTACGGCGCCACCGACGCGCTGACCGTCGGCCTGGTACCGGTGTTCGGCTACAACAAGGTTGGTGGCGGCGGCGACGGCATGCACAGCGCTGGCCCCGAACTCGCCGATTCCAGCGTGCTGCTGCAGTACCGCCTGCGCCAGTACCAGGAAGGCAGCTGGCTGCCCGCCGTTTCCCTGCAGCTGCAACACACCCTGCCGACGGGCAAGTACGACCGGCTCGATCCCAGCGGCGTCGACGGTTTCGGCGGCGGCGCGCACAGCACCCTGCTGCAGCTCAATACCCAGACCTATTTGTGGATGCCCACCGGCCGCATCCTGCGCATGCGCCTGAACCTGGGCGCCACGCGCTCGCGCGAGGCCGGGCTGCGCGACGTCAGCGTCTACGGCACCCCGGAAGGCTTCCGCGGCCACGCCCGCCCGGGCGACAGCTGGAACGTCAATGCCGCCTGGGAATACAGCCTGACCCGGAACTGGGTGCTGGCGCTGGACCTGGCCTACCGCCATAGCGACAGCACGAAGGTCAGCGGCGTGGTCCGCGACGGCGAACAGGACCCCACGCCCATCCCGCTGCGCTTCGAATCCGGCTCCAGCGAAGCCTGGTACCTGGCGCCTGCGGTGGAATACAACTTCAGCCCCCGCTTCGGCATCCTCGTCGGCGCGCGCCTGATCCGCGGCCGCAACACCATCGATTCGGTGACGCCGGTGGTCGCGTTCAATTACGTGCATTGAGCGGCGGGACGCCAGATGGCGATGCCGCGGATCGCAGAGGCTGCGGATCGGCGCGCTACGCCGAAAGGTGCGCCTGTGACGGGGGGCCAAACCGGAGTGGACGGACGGGATCAGCGCGGCTTGCCCCTTCCGCTCCCTTCAGTCCAGTCCTCTTAAAGCCCAATCTTCATTTGTGCATCAACTGGATCCGATTGCCTACGTGCTTCGCTCGCACCGGCATCGTTGCTTCCCAAGCCGCGACGACGAGTTCCGGGTCGCCGGCCATATAACTGCCGCTAACTCTGAGCTCTCCCAGCTTCGGTTCTGCCAGTTCGATCTTGACGTGTCTGGAATATCGATTCACATCGACGATGGCCTCGGCCAGGGACACGTTCTCGAACAACAGACGCCCGCGTGTCCACGCCAAGGTTGAGGATGGATTCGCTGTAGCTGTCTGGAAACTGGAGGCCCCTACCGTCCACCAACCGCGCTGACCCGGCGCAAGCGTCGTGGACAACGAGCTGCCGGAACGCTGCATGAGCACCTTTCCTTCTTCCAGTACGACCTCTGTACGTTCAGCGGTCTGACTGACCTGGAAACGCGTGCCCAAGACGACCGTCTCGACCTGACCGCTAGCCACCACGAAGGGTGAATGCCGAGGATCCTTGGTTACATTGAGGTACACGCGGCCAGCGGGCAGCACAAGACGGCGCGTATCGCCAAGCCTCACGTAGTCGACAGCCGTGCCCGCGTCCAGGGTGAGACGCGTCCCATCGGGCAGCAGCACTGCGCGCGTTGTCTCGTCAGCCTGGTAATGCAGTACGTTCGGCGTTGCGGCCTGCTGCCAATGCAGGCCTACGGCGACTACCGCCAAGGTGGCCGCCAGAGCGAGCGCAGCCTTGAGGAATCCTGTGCTTGCGCGCTCGCGGGAACGCGACGTTGGCGAGAACACCAGGTCGCTCCAGTTGGCCAGCGCTTCGACCTTGGGCGTACCGAGCACTGCCCGCTGCATCGCCTCCTGCTTCCAGCGGCGCCATTGCGGGTCGGGTCGATGATCAAGCGCGTCGATGCAGGCACCGCTCCACTCGCTGACGGCAAACGCCTCCGCATGCGCGGCCACCGCCATCCATCGGCCGAATTCCTCGAGCTCTTCCTGCTTCATATCGCCGCGCTGGACATTCCGGAGCCACTCCCGCGCCTGGGAATCGATCTGGATGCGTTGCAGGTCGCCGACAGCTGCCCCTGTCATCGTCATTCTCCTTCCCATACACGCGCATGCTCGCGCAGCTCTCGAAGTGCGCGGCTGATCTGCTTCTCCACCAGCTTGATGGAAACGCCGCAGCGCTTCGCGATCTCGAGATTGCTCAATCCATTGCTGCGACTGAGCAGAAATACATGCCGACAACCCGGCGGCAAACGACCGATCACTTCTTTCACCAGCTCCAGCGTCTGCGCTGCCGAGGCAGAACGCTCCGGGCCGGGCTCCGTAGCCACCCTCTGCTCGAGCGCGTCAGGTTGCTCGGTGTAGGGCGCACGCTTTTTGGCCCGGGCGAAGTCGATCGCCACGCGCCCTGCAATGTGAAAGCAGACTGAAACCGGCGCCCTTACTTCTGATTGGGCGGCGTAGCTCCATACACGCAGACTGGTTTCCTGAAGGGCATCGTGGACATCGGCAGGGTCGTGCAATTTGCGGCGCAGGAATGCCATGAGCGCCGGGCGCAGCTGTTGTAACCAGACCTCAAGGTGCCGCGGTTCACCGGCGGCAACATCGCGGTCGATGCCCTCAATGTCCGCACCCGGCTTCACCTGCCCATGCACCATTTGAACCGCCCGCTTCTGCGCCTTCCACGGTGAAAGGCGGCCAGGCAGGGCCAGACCCTACCTTCCCATGCCCGACTGCGCCTGGGAAGCCATGAGCGCCCCGATGGGTGCGGGACAAAAAGCGGCTAATCCAGCCCCACCCCGAGGTTTTCATGGGGAATGCCGAGAGTGGGCCGGCAGCATCCCGTTCGGAGGAGGATTTCCGGACGCCCCCGAAGTGCGCGCCAGCGGCCATCGTGATAGCCGGAACCCAACTCGAAAGACGCTGCAGTTCAGTCGGTTACGCCGCAGATCGGTGCTTGATCGCGTATGGGCCTCAGCGCGCCATGGTTCCGTCGATCAAGGTCGGCCAACCAGCACCTGAACCACTCCAGGGATCGGGATGCGGACTCCCTCTGAAGATTTGGCAGCGCTATGTTGTGCTGGGTTTTGGGATAGATGATGAACTTCGTCGGCATTCCTGCCCGGCGGGCTGCTTTCGGATAACCGAGCATATGGATTGCAGCGGTGTAGGCACCGCCCTCGAAGAGGGTCGCCGTTGGTACTCCAGAAAAGTGCAGATCAGGCGAATCGTCGATGTAGCGCTGCGGCGCCTCGTACAGACTGACGCCCATCAGAGGATCGTGGATCTCACGATTGGCTTGCTCGCTCATCAATTCGTACATCACGACACTGTTGGCACTGCCTTCAGCAAACGCTGCGGCACGGAAGCGCTTCGCTCGGGCCATGACCTGCGGTCCGACCACCGCGCCGTGACTGTGACCGGATAGCGCCAGCCGCTCCGGATCAGCGACTCCGTCGGCGATCAGCCGGTCGATGCCCGTAACAATGTCGTCGACCGGCTCATTGCCCTGCGCCTGGGCGATCACCTTGCCGAATGTATGCGTCCCTCTGTAGTTGGGCAGGAAGACCGCAATCCCCTGCTCCGCCAGTACCTCGAGGGCATATGGCCAATAGTGAAAATAGGCCTGGAATGCATTGGGGTACGGGAAGTCGGGACCCCCGTGCACATGCGTCAGGAGCGGCCATGGACGCGATCCGGCCGACGCCGGCGGTTCGAGCAACCATCCCTGGATGGTCTGCCCGTCAGCTGCCGACCAGCGCACCTCTCGCGCACGGAAGTGGACCTTCGCGGCGATGGACCGGTTGAGGTCACTGATCGGGCGTGGCGGCCGACCTTCGCGCCATGCGTAGATCTCGGGCGGGCGCGTGAGGCTCTCATTGACGAAGACCGCGGCCTTGGCGTCCGCGCTGAATCTTACCAATGAGCTGCTTCCGTCCAGGGTCGAAACCACTTCTGCCGGGCGCAGGCCCCCAGGTAGCAGAGCGAACAGGGAATGCACCCCCTGCACGGTGTTCTCGACAAGTACCTTCGAGTCGTCGATGGCAGTGAACCTCAAGCCACTGGGATAGATTTCCGTGGCATGCCATCTCGAGGAATCTCGCGGCAGCTCCGCGAATGGATCGGCGACGGTCCACTCAGGAAAGTCCCAACTGACCCAAGGTTCGCTCTCCTTGACCCGCCTTACGAGCATCCGTCGTTTCCCGGGAATCCACTCGCCGCCCGCAAAGCTCTCTCCAAACTTCTGGCCTTCGCGAGGCGTTGCTTCCGCCAGCACGCGAAACGCTCCCGTACCCGGTGCGTATACGCCCAGGCTCGTGCGCTCATCGCGCAACTGGGCTGCGGGCAGGTCGGTAGCCAGATAGGTGACCGACAGCCATCGGCTATCAGACGACCAGTGGTACGCACCGTCATTGTCCGACGGATCGCCAGGCACCGGGATGCGCACTGCGGGCTTCCCGGATCTGCGCAACCACAGTGTCGGATTCGATCGCCGTACTTGCCCGTGCCAGTTCGGATTGACGAAGTCGTGGGAGCTTGTGGTCGCCGGATCGATGACGATGCCCGTGTTGTCTTCTCGAAATCGCGTATAGAGGGAGGCCTCCGTACTGGAGGTTTGTCGCGCCAAATAGGCAATCGACGCCCCGTCAGGCGCGAACAGAAAGCTCTCGATGGGTAAATCGCTGGCGGTACGCTTCTGGAGTTCCTTGGTCTGCACATCGAAGGAGAACACTTGCGTCACCCTCTCCCGATCCGAGAGAAAGGCGAGCTGATGGGTGCCGGGGATCCAGGCGATCGCACTCGCGTCGGCCACCGATTCGGGGGCGACCGATTCGGGTCCAGTGAGTGGTCGTATACGAACTTCGCGCGTCCTCGCGTTCTTCTCCAGCGACTGCCCCTCGACGATATAGGCCAGCCACTCGCCATCACTGGAGAGTGCAAGTTCGGATACCCGTTGCAACCGGAAGTAGTCGGCAATTTCGAATCCTCCCGCTTGAGCAGCATCCTTGCGACTCATTGGTGTGGACGCCATTGCAAATCCGGAGGCAAGCGACGCGATCAGCAGGACCCGGATCCGCTGCGCAATCCGGCCTGCGCCTACCATGACTTCGCCACCGTCAACGACACGAACCGACCGCGCGGGTCCGCGTTCGTCGGGTCATAGCCGGGGTTGCTACCGAGAAATACCGGCGTGGCCACGTACGGCGGGTTGCGGTCGAACAGGTTCTGCACCCCGACCGTGAAGCTCAACCCATGCCAGAAGGCGCCCTCTTCCGATTCAAGGGCGTAGCGCACGTTGGCATCGAACGTGGTCCAGGAGTCGATCTTGGCCGTCCCCGGTTCGTCGCTCACCCGATAATCGTCGGTGTAATTGACGAACAGCGATGACGTCCAAGCCCCTCGCGTCCATGTTCCACCGCCGCGCAGGCGAAAGTCGACCGGGGCGGATAACACGTTGCGTGCATTGACGGCCGGACTGGTCGAGGTGACCGCCTTCTCGAACTTGGTGATGTAGTTCGCACTCAGGGAGGCGTCGATCTGGCCCCACCTGGTGTCGAACAAGTAGCTCGTTTCCAGATCGAATCCGCGCTGACGTTCCGAAGACAGGTTGGTCAGGGAAAGATCGGCATACATGCCGACCGTATCGGGCGAGAACGCGCCGCCCGTGAGATCCAGGAACGATGTCGCGCCGGCGAGAAGCTGGTTGATGGAATCTGCCGAGGGGTTCCTGACCTGTAGGTCGCCAAACGCCTCTGGATGATTGAAGAAAGCGTCGAACCCGGCCACCAAGGGATCCGAAATTCGCCCACTCATTTCGATGTTGTAGTAGCTCAGGCTCAGCCTGAAGGGCGAGCCAGGCCGATGAACGTCGAAGCCGACCGTCCAGCTGGTGGACTCTTCGGCATCAAGGTCTGGATGAGCGGCCTGAGTGCGCGCGAGAATCAACGGGTCTCCAGGCACACTGATCCCGAAATCGCTCGGAATAAAGGCGAGAAAGGACTCGGTGCCGCCGGCAAGCTGGGCCATCGTCGGGGCCTTGAACGACTTCCCATAGGTGCCGCGCAAAGCCAGCCCCTGCACCGGGCTCCATCGAACACCGTATTTCGGCGTTAGCTTGCTGCCGAAGTCGCTGAACTTCTCGTAGCGACCCGCGATGCTCAGCTCCAGGGCTTCGATGCCGCGCATCCGGTTGCCCTGTCCCACAATCGGAACAAACAGCTCACCGAAGGCCACGTGCACGTCTCGGGTAGGCAGCACGTCGTCGAAGATCGTGTCGACGTTTTCCCGTCGATAGCCGGCCCCGAGCGCCACGCTGATGTCACCGGCGGATGTGCGGGCGATTGCGCCGTTGATCCGGGCGTCGATCGCGCTGACATCGGTGTCAACGTCCGACCGCGTGATCTCGCCCTCACGATTGAGCTCGGAATCGAAAGAGAATTCCGAGCGATTGGCGACCAGCTCGCCGTTCCAGTTGTCCGTGTCCAGGCGAAGCCCGATCAAACCGGTGAGCTGGGTGTTCCGGGCCGTTTGACGATCATGCAGCGTGTCGGGAAAGAGAAGAACTTTCTCGTGCTCCGAGTCGCGCCTGGTGTAGAGCAGATTGCCGAAGACCGATAGGTTGCCTGAAATCTGCTGACTGATGCTTCCGAACACGCTGTTGCGCCGCTGCTGCGGGAGGAGCGTCGTATCCGGATCCGCGGCAAAAGCGAAATCGCGATCGCCCGCGCGCAACGGGTCCTGACGACCGTACTCGGCGACCAGCATCGCGTTGCCCGTGGCCCAGCTACCGGCGATCGATTGACTGGCCAGGACCTCCGGCGCATCACCGTTGGTGACATTGCCGTAGCGGAGCATCGTTTCGGCGCCTTCGTAGTCGTCACGCGTGATGACGTTAATGACGCCACCGACGGCGTCTGCGCCGTAGAGCGCCGAAGCGCCATCCGTCAGCACCTCGACTCGCTGGATGGCGGACAGCGGAATCATGGAAATGTCGACGAACTGCCCCGAGTTCCCGCCGGATGCCAGGCGCTGGCCGTTGATGAGCACCAGCGTTGCGCCTGGGCCCAGCGCACGCAGGTTGGCCGCGCTGCCAAAGCCGTCGTTGCCAACGCTGCCGTCCGTGCCGACGGTGTCCTGGCTTGCGCCACCACCGAAGTTCTGCGGGAGACTCTCGACGAACTGGCCGAAGGAGGTATACCCACTCCGCTCGATGTCTTCGCGGTCGAACGTCAGCAGTGGTGAAGCGCTCGCATGGACCCCGCGAATGTGCGAGCCGGTGACGGTGATCTTGTCCAGATCGACTACTGCCTCTTGCGCCTGGCGCGGTGGCGGTGGCGGCGGCGCTGGCGCTCTGCTCGGGGTCGCCACCTTTACGCGCACGGTCCGTTCGCTGACATGCTCGAATTCCAGCCCTTGCTTCTGCAGCAGCGCCTTGAGGGCCTGTTCCGCGGTCATCACGCCGCGAATCGCCTGGGCGTTGCTCTTCGAGAGAATCGCCTGGTCGTACACGATCTGCAGACCGCTTTGCTCGCTGAGGGCATCGAGCGCCTCGACCAGCCGGCCAGCGGGAAGATCGTAGTTGCGCTGCGTCTCCAGGCCCTGGGCCAGAGCCACCTGCATACAACAGCCAATTGCCAGTGCAAGCAATGTTCGGCGACCCATCCCCATTCGAGAAAAGCGCATCTGCGTTCACCCCCAAAAGTTGCAGCAAAGCTGCTGTCCTGTTGATGGCGTCGCCTGGCGCCAGAACCCTACCTGCTTGCGACCGGAGGGCATCTGCCGACGCGGGTAGGGTTCCGTTTCGATGATGCGCCATTCCTTCAGACGGGGCTGCGGGTGAGTCCGCGCCTGGAGCCAAAGGACCCGACATTCATGAGGGTTACCGAATCAAGGGACGGAGGAAACTAGCGCAGCTTGTGACCCGGCCCTCTTTCGGTCGCGACGACGCGGGCTAATTGCCTCCGTCCCCATCGCTTGCTTTGTTACCCTGCGAATCCTTCAGATAGTCGCAGAGGACGACTCCATGCTGATCAAACGAGCCGACCTCGACAGTCCGGCGTTTATCGCGCTGCTGGAAGAGCACCGCGCTGCGATGGAGGCGACCGCGCCGTCGGAAAGTCAGCACGCGCTCGACCTGGCCGGCCTGCGTCAACCGGACGTCTGCGTGTGGACTCTTCACGAAGGCGATGCGCTACTGGGTTGCGGTGCGTTGCAACGACTGGACGATGCGCATGCCGAGATCAAGTCGATGCGGACTGCCCGCGCGCATCTGCGCAAAGGTGTGGCACGCACGATCCTGCAGCATCTGCTTGCCGAGGCGCGGTTGGCCGGGTTCCAGCGCGTGAGCCTGGAAACAGGTTCGATGGGCTATTTCGAGCCGGCGCGGCGGCTGTATGCATCGTTCGGCTTTGTCGAATGCGCGCCGTTCGACACGTACGTCGAGGACCCGAACAGCACCTATATGACGCTCGAAATCCCGGATCCAGCTGCCGTCGCACCAGAGGCGGTCGCGAGCCAACTATGAAGAGCAGGGGCCAGAGTCGCGCTTCTCGTGGTTCACCGGGAAAATCAACTCCGAGCCCTGTTTTCACCCCGTTTTTCCGCTTCGCGCACCGCTAATCGAAAACGACCACGGCGTTGGGCGTCGGGAAGCCGGCATCTGCGGGCTGCGTTTCAGGGGCCGCGGACTCGACCCACGACTCGCCGCGGTCGAACGCGTCGATTGAGCGGTACGCGCCGAGAGCGCGCCAGCCCGCGAGTTCGAACGGCTGACCTTCCGCCGCCAGCGGCGCGCTGGCGTCGCTGACGTGGAGATGCAGGTGCGGCCGGCTCGCCGACCCGGTGGAGCCGACGCGGGCGATCACCTGCCCGCGGCGGACGCGCTGGCCGGGCCGCACAGCCAGACCCGGGGCGAGGTGTTCGTAAAAGGCGTACCGGCCGCCGCCGATGTCGAGCGCGACGTAGTTGCCGGGCGCGTCGGCGAGGGCCACGGGCGCGCGCACCGCGCCCTTCTCTGGCTCGGGCACGCCATCGCGCGTGGCGGCCACCACGCCATCGCTGACCGCCAGGACGTCCGCACCGAAGCCGTCGCTCTCCGCCCACGGGTTGCGGGCACCGTGTCGGCCGGAAGGACCGGCGACCATCCAGTCCACCGCGTGCCGGCCGGGAATGCGCGCCCGGCCGTCGACGGCATAGATCACGCGGCGGTGGCCCCGTTCCATCCCCGGGTCGTACAACGCGGCCCATGGCCCGCCGCGCAGCGGCGCACCCAGCACCGGTGCCGCACCCGGCGCGACCCGCACCGCGCCACCCACCACCTCGATCGGCGCCGCGGACGCACCGGGCGGGGACAGTTCGATCCGGTGCAGCAGGCGCTGGCGCGTGTCGGTGGCCGGGACGGACAGGTACACGATCGCGCGGCGACCCTCGGCGATCGACCGCGCGCGCTGCTCGGCCTCCGGCGCGCCGGGCAGCGCGGCGGCGGCATGCAGCGGTGCGTCGGCGAGGTCGAGGACCACGGAGTGCGTGTCGCCGTCGAGCACCTGCACCCGCGCCAGCGTCAGCGGCTGGGCGGCGAAGTTGGTCAGGTGCAGTTCGTAAACCAGCCGCCGCTCATCGCCGGTCCGCAGCGCGGTCGGCACATGCGGCACCTGCAGGTCGACCGCTTGCCGCACCGGCGCTGCAGGGCGTTCGCGCGCGTGCAGCGGCCGGTCCGCAGCCGCAAAAGACAACAACACCAGGGCAGCGGCGCAGGCCGCAGTGAACCGGATCGACATGTCGCAGGGTCCCGCAGTGGAGGTGCGGCGATGCTGTCGCCGCCGGTGCCGCCGCGCTACGGGTTTTCGGCGAGCGGGACCACCGCTACCGGCGAGCGGGATCGGCGGGCGCGGGGCGCGGCAGCCGGCCCAGCAGGTTTGCGCGGTAGCGACGGCTCAGCCGCAGCTCGGTCCCGTTCGCCAGGACCACCGCGGCGTCGCCGCGTCCGAGGCTGCGCACCTCCTTGACCCGGTCGACGCGGATGACGCTCTGCCGGTGGATGCGCGCGAACTCCGCCGCCGGCAGCCGCTCGGCCAGCGAGCTCAGCGACTCGTCCAGCAGGTGCGCATGGCGGCCGGCGTGCACTTCCGCGTAGTCGCCGGCCGCCTGGATCCAGTCGATCTGCGCCAGCGGCACCAGCTGCAGCCGGCCCCGGGTCCTGACCTGCAGCGGGGCCGGTTCGGCCGCATCGCTGGGTGCCGCGGCCGTGGGCGTCACGGCGGGCCGCGCCTCCTGGCGACGCCTCGCGACGACCACGGCGACACCGACGACCAGCAGGTAGAACAGCGTGTTGGTGTCCACGTTCTGGACGAACATCCGCGCCGCCATCGCCGCACGCGTGGGCACGCGCCCGCCGTCGCTGTAGACGGGCCAGTAAAGCAGCGCGAACAACGCGACATGCAGCGCCGACACGACCGGAAGGCCGGCGACGTAGACCAGCACGCGGCCGGAACGCCGCGCCACCGTCGCCTCGATCAGGGCCACGGCCTGCACGATGGCCGGGGTCAGCAGGGCCCACACCGAGAAGATCGCCAGCGAATACCCTAGCGACGGCCACCACGGCTGGGGCGCGCCCCGGTAGGCGCTGATCGCGTAGCCCTGTGCGGCGAACACCAGCGCGACGACGGCCCACGCCAGACCGATGGCGGCGAGGACGGCCGCGTTCCACCGAAGATGCCAGGCGCGTTGCCGCATGCGATTCCGGATCGAATAGTCGGCGCGACGCGGCGGGACGCTCCAGCGCGGCGCGCGTGCGCGGCGGCGGGACGATTCCCGCACCGGCGTTTGCTCGCTCCGATCATAGCAACTCGGCGCGGACGCGGCGGGCGACCGGTGACGCGATCGGACGCGCGCGGTACCAATGTCAATCGGCCGAACAACGGCGGAATGATGCTGCCAACACGTGGTCGGACGCAAAGGGGACGGAGGCGAATAAGGACTTTATTACCTTCGTCCCCTTTAGTTGGCAGATGTGGTCTCCGTGCAAGGCTCCGGCATACCAACCGCGACCCAATTTGGCTTGCGCGCAAGGCTCCGACACATCAACCGCAAACGGATTTGGGTGGAGGCCGGTGTCCGACGGCTTGCGCGAACCCGTAGGGCGGGTCTCGACCCGCCATCGGTATGGCGACGGCCCGCACGTCACTGCGAATCCCACGACCAATCCTCCGGCAACACCCCAAGCCGCACATATCCATGGAACGAGGAATACGGCCAATCCGCCACCCGGGCGACATGCCCATGCTTGACCGGATTGAAGTGGATGTAATCGATGTGCGTCCGCAAGTCGTCGTCGTCGCGGATAAGGTGTTCCCAGTAGCGCCGTTGCCACACGCCGCGTTCGGCTTTCGCCATGCGTCGCTGCGAACGTCGTTCTGCAGGTGGTATAGAGCGCGAGAAAGTCGTCTTGATGTGCCGCCACCGCGTCGCGATGTCCAGATCGTCCTGGGGCAGGCTCCAGATGCAATGCAGGTGATCCGGCAGAACGACGCATGCGACCACAGAGAATGGGCGTGACGCCTTGGCTTCGCGAAAGGCGCCGCGCAACAGGTCGACGTGGTCGACCAGCAATCGCCGGCGACGCTCCAGCAGGTTCACGGTGAAGAAGTAGGTGCCGCCCCGTACCCAGGCGCGTCGGTAGTTGGACATGGAGACAACATGCCGCGTGGCGGAAGCCGCCACCATCGGACGAACGCTGGAAGGGGCGTCGGAGTATTCCGGTTCCGTCGCTTCGACGATGGCGGGTCGAGACCCGCCCTACGGCTTTGCTGGCTCCACCCGTCCCCGCGGATTGCGTCGCCCGTAGGGCAGGTTTTAACCCGCCTTACGCGTTTCGGCATTATCTTCGGCGCGCGCCTGATCCGCGGCCGCAACACCACCAACTCCGCGACGCCGGTGGTCGCGTTCAACTACGTGCATTGAGGCTGCACGCGCTGCATGGCGGCGATGCTGCAGATCGCAGCGCATGCGGAACGGCGCGCTACGCCGAAACGTGCGCCTGTGACGATCAATCTGTTCTGTTGCAGGGAAAGCCCATACACGAGTTGTTAGCCAGCGTTGCTGTGATTCTCACCGACTGGTAACGCCGCAACACCTATCAACGGCCCTGCATTCCGGATGGAGGGCAATCCATGAAAATGGAACGACTTCGTTTGTCGGGCGGTACTGAGCTGGCGTACGCCACGGCGGGCGAGACGTCCAGGCCGGCCGTGCTGCTGCTGCACGGCACGCCGAACTCGGCGCGCATGTTCCGGGAGCTCATGCCCGCGCTGGCGCAGTCCGCTTGCGTGATCGCGCCCGATCTGCCCGGCCATGGCGAGTCCGACGCGCTGCCGGCGGTCTCGTTTGCCGCCATCGGTGACGCGATTTCCGAGCTGCTGGACCGGCTGCGCATCGGGCCGCGTTTCATTTACCTGCATGATTGGGGAACGCCGGTGGGCCTGCAGATCGCAATGCAGGCGCCCGAGCAGGTGCTGGGCCTCGTCGTCCAGAACGCCAACGCGCATCGGACTGGTTGGGGACCGGGCTGGGCCGCGACGCAAGCCTACTGGGCGCAGCCCAGCGCGGAGAACGAAGCGGCGGCCACCGCGCATCTGACCCTGGCAGGCACGCGCGACACGTATATCTCGGGCGTTCCGGCGGACGTGGCCGAGCGGATCCCCGCCGAACCCTGGGAAGAGGATTGGCGAGTGATGAACCTGCCGGGTCATATGGACACGCAGCGCGCGCTGATTGCGGACTATGCGAACTACGCCGCCCGCTTCGACGCCATCGCCCAGTACCTCGAGCGCTGGCAGCCCCCTGTCCTGATGGTCTGGGGAAGGCATGACATCTACTTCGATCTCGCCGAGGTGCTGTCATGGATGCGCGCGCTGCCGAGGATGGAAGCCCATGTCCTCGACGCCGGCCACCTGCTGCTCGAGACGCATGCGGCCGTGGCCGCGTCGTTGATGCTCGACTTTATCGGGCGTACCACAGGAAGGGCGAAAGAACGGCGTAGCGGGTGATGCCTGCTGGCACTTGGTGGCGACCGTCCCTCGGACAACAACCTCGATCCTTGCATCCGACAACGCGCATGTCGGTGCTGGTCTTTCCTTGAATTCCACCACGTCCTGCGAGCACTGCCAAGAGAATGAGCCTGGCCCCATTACCGGGGCTCTACATCGGCTCGGCATCGCTCTGGCCGAGGCGTCGATTTGCTTGAAGGCGCGGCCGTCAATCTCCGAAAAGCAGGGGTCAGAAAACTAATTCCTGCGGCAGTGAATGTGAAATTGTTCTCTGACCCCTATTTCCCTGAACTTGCGCTACTGGCATAGGTCCGACTCAAAATCTTAGCCCCTCTCGCATTCCATCTGATCGACGACATTAGCAGTCGCCTCTTGAACGTTCTTGTCGCCCACCTGCCCCTCAATCGCTTCAGCGTGGTAGCGGATCTGGCAGGTCTCGCCGACTTCCGGAATCCTCTTGCCGTCTTCGAAGTGCGGCAGCAAAACCACTAGTTCCGCTCCGCTTGCCTTTACCTTTACCTTGAACTGGATCCAGGTGCGAATGTATCCGGTATATGGCGGGATAGCAGATCGTTCAATGATGGCTGCATCTTGGAGTGCGTCACCCTGTCGATCAGTACCGGTAGGTGCACATGCCCCCCAGCCGCGAGGGCAATCGCCAAGATGCAATGCCTCGCTTTCATCAAGGCGTCCCGTTCTGATCGAGCAGGAAGTTATAGGACTTGACCGTGGCACCACTGGCGTCCTGGTATTGCACGCCAAAATTTGAAGCCGGCGTAGGAACCCCCGTGGATGTGCGAGCGGCGGCCCCCATGACAGCACTCTCCGCTGATAGGCCAGCGGCATGTGCAGCAGGAAAATTCGATTGGGTCATACCGCCAGCCTGCAATACCGTGGTGTATTCGTTGAGCCTTTGATTGGTTATGGCGCGGCGACTTTGCGCCCTTTAAGTTCAACTAGGACTGCCCCCGACGGGCTGCCGACGAAATGGTATTTGCCGGCTCGTTCGCGCAGGAACAAGACATAGACATTGCCCGGCACACAGCAGTCATTCCGGCGTTCCGCTATGGTGTTGTCCACCACTACTTCAATGCGATCACCGACTGCCACCTGCCCTTTGAGAACGCTTGCCACCCGGGCCCTGACCCGGAAGAATTTGTCGAACTCCTGACCCGTATTCGGCAGCAACTCAATGTCGTCGGTTACGACCACCAGTTCGGCGCTTTGGACCCGTTCCTCTATGGAGGGGCGAGTCCTTTCCACGGCACAAGCATTGCCAATGCATGCAGGTAAAGACAGCAGAAGGACCGGCAGCCAGTTATTCAATGTGGCTTTCATCCCGCATCCTCAGATCAGCATCGGGGAGCTGAATCCTTACATTGTTCTCGTTGCTGACAGCATTTCCCGTTTCAGAGCCAACTGCACCGGGAATGGCATGGCCCACCATCTCGTGCATGAGGATGGTGCCTGGCGTCTGCGTTAAAGGTGCACCGGTCGAAGTCTGCATATCCCCAGTGTAGCTCTGACCTGTGACTACAACGTTCTGATCCGATAGACCGTTCCCAAGCGCCTGGGTTAAACCGCCCTGCACCTGAATATTCTCGCCGGTAAACGCATTCTCATAGGTATCGGCGATCTGGACGTTGATCGTCTTGTCGCTAGAGATCGCTTGATTGAGACGGTCAGAATAATGCTGCGAAAAGCGTGATGTATCGCCTGCGCTTTGCACTTGCTGCAGCGAGCCACCCTTGTCGAACTTGTAGACGCCTACAGCCACTGAGTTAACCATCTTTTCGATGCGGGCTTGATCCCTGGGATTAACAGCTCGGATTTCCCGACCATCAGGATCCGTGAACTTGTAGGGACTGTTATTGGCGTAGTAATAGCGATTGAAGTTCTCGCCCGTGTTCGGCTTAGGCTGCACAGGATCCGTAGAAACGAACCGCGCTGACACGTCAAACGCCAACACGCACAACCCAGCTGCCAACAGTCCCGCAATGGTCTTGCGCATCACTGCCCCCTTCGCGCCGTTTCGCGCTGGATGTGTTGAAGATAGCTCGTTTCCTGCTCGGGCGTCTTCTGCGCCCAGCCCAGTGATTCGGCCTTGGCAAACCACGCCAGGTTTTCTTGGGTCAGGCGACGGTATTCCCCATGGAGTTCCGGGGGTACGTCCGCCGCGTTGGGATACTTGGACGTGATGCGCTGCTGCGTCTGGAGGTAGTAGGCATTGGCCTTCCAGATCATGGCCACCGGATCCTTGGGGTTCGCGGTCAGCGCCAAGTCGGCCACGGCCATGAGTTCGTCGGCGTCCCTCCGTGCCCCGTAGTGCTCCATCAAGCTACTGGCGATGACACCCACGCCCTCGTGCGGCAACAAGGGTCGCAGGTACAGCCCATTGTCCAACGCCGCTTCCGAGATCCCCGTTTCGCGCTGGTAGCTGCTGTCGTATTTGAAGCCACCCGCGGTGGCCTCCACGTTCAACCACATCTGCTGCGTGTCGTCGGCGAACTTGACCAGGACGTGGTTGGGCGCCGTGGCCAACGCTACTGGCAAGCCCAACCGCTGGCCCAGGATGACGAACAGGATGGGCATGGACACGCAATTGCCCTTGCGTGTAGCCAAGTAGGTGGCCAATTGCTTGTTCTTTGGGTTCTTACCCAGAGGGTCGGACAAGTCGTAGCTAAACGGCCTGCCCTGATTCCAGGGCCCCGGCTCATAGAGGGTCTTGAGCAACGCATCGAGCACTTGGCGCGCCGTGGGGTTAGCGGGCACGGTTCCGCGAACGGCTCGCTCCCATACGTCAAGTTCGCGGCGCACTGCTGCCGTATCGGTGCTCGGGTCAATAAGGTGATCCACCATCAGCTTGGCGGCAGCGTAGTTCACCTGATCATCGGGCAGTTGAAACTGGGCACGAAGCGGGGCGAGGTCGCCGGCCGCCCACGCGACAGAAACCAGGCACGCAAACAGCGAACCCAGCCCCCAAGCGGTCCAGCGGCGAACTCGAGCCCCCATGCGTTCCCTGCATCCCCCTGTTCATCGACATCCTAGTCCCGCCGAAACGAGCCTGTCTATCCGTCGAGCAGCGACAGCCAGAATCCTAACCCCGTAGGGCGGGTCTTGACCCGCCATCGGTATGGCGATGCGCCGCACCCCACTTCAAATTAATCGCCCCCGTTCCCTGGCTTACCCAGGGTTGTCGCGCAGCGCCGGCCATGCGGCGGTGATGGCGCGTGCGGTGTGGCGGGCGCGTTTGGGGTGTTGGTAGAAGGTGCGGGCGCTGGTGGCCAGGGTGGCCCAGTGTTCGGCTTCTTCCAGGGCGGTGGCGGCGTGGTCGAGCAGGCGCAACACGTCGGCACGGTCCACGCCCGCGGTGCCGGACAGGTGGGCGGCGACCTGGAACAGTTCCGTCGCCCGTAGGCCGCACAGGTCGCCCAGGCGGGTGGCACTGCGGTCGATGGTGCTCAGGTCCTTCAAGGAGCACAGCGCCAGTACGGCGTGGGGGCGGTTGGGGACGGTGTCGTCGTGGAGGATGTCGAGCAGGTTTGCGAGGTTGCCTATGCCAAGGTCCATTTGCTGCACTCCCTTGCTGCGCGGGTTCCTTATCCGGGGCGAGTACCCATGGATACGATTAGTATACATGTAACACTTGGTATGTGTAACGGTTAGAACACAACCGGTACAAGGTGGGCATGAAGGCCCCCTTGCGCCAGCGGTTCGGAAAAAGAATCAAAGACTTGCGCAAGGAACGCGGCATTTCCCAAGAGGCCCTGGCCGACAAGTGCGGCTACACCCGTGCCTACATGAGCAGAATCGAGACCGGCGCCGCCCGTCTCTCCATCGATGCCATCGAAGTGTTGGGCACGGCATTGCGCATGCCGCTAAGCGAGATGTTCAAGGGGCTGTAATCAGCCCCGTAGGGCGGGTCTTGGCCCGCACGTCACCGCAAATTGATTGCCTCGGTTCTCTTAAGTCGATCGTTGAGCTCATCACACGCCCTTGCTGGCTTCGCGAACTGTGTCGTCCCGAGAAAATGAATGAACGCCGCCAACCCACAACCGCCGTTCCCCTGCTCAGTACTAGACGAGGCAGGCGCCTACAAATGGAGTGGGAACTTTCGCGTGTCTTCGAGCGCGATCGAAAGGTTCGCGATCCTGACCTGGACGCGACGCGACCTGACCAGCGCACTGGCGATGATCCGGGAGTGCTGCAAGGACGAGTGGGACGACAAAGACTCCCCCGTCAGCCAAGCGCTCTGGTGGAGCGCGGTCGTCATCTATGGCAAGCCGTTCAAGCGGAGTGACGCGCGAAAGCTGCTAGGAAGATCATGGGCGGTTGCTCACTTGAAAACCCAAGTAAGCACGGAAGCATTGGACCTGCATGAGTACCTCATGCACCTGCGCGACAAGATGATGGCGCACGATGACGGCTTAGGCGAACGCAAGGACCTGGTCCTGTCACTTCCACCGAAGCGCCCCGCGCATTTCGAGTATCTCGGCATCGGAACTGCCAACCGTCGAGTTGTCTCACTGGGTACCGATATCGCCAAGCAGCTTGAGCCTCACTTCGCGGATGTAGAACGCATCTTCATCCACTTGTGGCAAGAACAGTTTGACGCGATCCGCCAACACCTGCTGGACACCAACTTCGCGGACGTCACCCTGCTGGGCCCCCATGTGGAGGAAGACCCATTCGTGGACATCCAGCGGGTTCTCGATGCCTACGGTCGTGCGGGTGGAGCGTCCGGCCCCTCGAATTCACCTTCCATTGGAAACTGTCCCTGACACCTTTTTCCTGTGCGAGCGGGAATGTGACGGATTAATTGGCCCCGTCCCCTTTAGGTCGCGCGGTGGATCTTTCCCTAGCTGAAGCTCTGCCGATAGCTGGAACGATAGATGTACGAGTTATTGAACTCGGTCCAAATCATCTTGACCCACATTGGGTTTCCGTCGGAAAACTTAACGTCATCATGCATCGCATTGTAAACATCCGGCGTAATGTACGTGTAGCTCGGATCGAGCGCAGACAACTTTGCTGCATAGTTAGCCGAGCGGCCTACCCAAACTAAGTCGTTCGCGCCGCGTGCGCCGGTCTTCGCGACAAATAATTCGCTGGTATCTATGCCCGTGACATGTTTTACCTGAAAGCTCTTGGTTGTGTACACCGCTTTCATCTTTGGCATCACTATCTCATCGACCGCCCACTTTATGTTGAGCGCCGCCCTCACAGCGCTGGTATTCTTACTCTTTCCAATGAATACGCCCATGATTCGGTCGCCATCGTAGGCCGTCACATTACCGCCCTGATGCGGAATGATCCTTGCGCAGCAGTAGAGAAAAGTTTTGTACACCTCTGCAGCAAAGCCAGCGATCTCGTTATCTACCATCCGCGTCGAATCGGCGAGGTCCGCATACAGCACGGTGCCGTCGATTTTGATGGCTTCGTTCTTCAACCCTAGCTTTGAATTCTCATCCGGCACCACCGTTCCATCGCGAGTCGTCCATGCGGAGCGAAAGACGTCACCGCAGTAAGCTTCAAGGTCATTCTTTAGGCTCATTGTTCAGTCCTTCGCTCCGGCAGCCATTATCAACTCGCGTAGCCTCGCGCACGCAGGCGCGATGTAATGCTCCGCATCTTTCCCCTTCTCGTAGCGATAGGGGATGGTCGTCAATCCCGCCAAGTCACTCGGCAGCTTCAAGTCCGCGTTCCGTGGCTCCATCAGGAAGGCCCTACGCCTCCCAAGCCGGCCCATGAACAGGCCCAACTCGAAAACGACATTGTCGCGGATGGTCGGCCATTCGTCGTCTCGCGTGATAACAACATCGTCCGCGTGCGCCACGGCAATAGCAAAATCCGAGTCGTCCAACTCGGCCTCCAGCTCGTCCAGCGTGTAGTTCGATGCCCGAAATACGCCGTTCTTCCACGCCACCGCCAAGAACGGGTCATGCTCGAATTGCTTGATGAGCAAGTCGACGATGGGAAGCGCCTCCGCCGAGGACATGATGAACACCCGGACCCGTTCGCGCTGGGCAGTCACCAAGTGATTCCGCTCAGCGAGTCGCCGGGCTAGCGTTGCCGCAATTCGCCTCCACACGTCGGGGAACTGCTCAGCAGCCGCCGAGAACTCGGCCTCGCTGACCTTGAGTAAGACGGTCGTCTCAAGGGGAATGACTGACGCCGCTCGCGGCTGCGAGGGTTCAATGGCGGCCATTTCGCCGATAGGATCGCCCGGGAACCGGTTTGCAACGACCTTACCGTTGACCCGGACTTCAACTTTGCCGGCGACGATGAAGAAAACGTCTGATGTTTGGTCTCCCTGATTGATGACGGCCGTGCCTGCCGGAACTTCAATCAATTCGCCCGCGGCTACCAGCCGCTCCGCAAGCTCCTGGCGATTCGCTACCAGCCGATGTTCCGTCACCACGGCGACCAAGCGCCGCCGTCCCTCGTCCCCTTGAAATCGCTCGATCATCACGCCCCCCGTGGCGCCTAACGTTCGCTCAGCATGGAGGGCTGGAACCCTTCGTTCAAGGTCTGCTTCTGACTCAGGTGTACCCCTTCGCCGCCTGATGGGCCACGTCGCAGGCAGCGTGAATCAGGCGGGTGTTCTCGGGCGTGTACCCATCGACGGCCCGGGTACGGTCCAGCACCGCCCCTCGCTCAGGCAGGGGCTTGTTGCAGAGCGGGCAAAGCCCTTGCTGCTCCTTCATCTTGAGTTGCTTCAAGCGAAGCCGGACCATAGGCTTGCTGCGCTCATCGTGCATCAGCTCTTTGTAGACCTTGCGGCGGTAGGCAAAGAGCAATTCCTTGTCGCCGCCGCTCAGGTCTACAAGCCGGGCTCGCACGTCATCTAGCAGGGTGCGGGCGAGGTCAAGCTGCCCGGGCGTCAGTCGCGGATTGGCCATGTGCGCAAGATAGCCCGAGGTCCCGTCTGTCAGAACTCCGGCAAGTTTTCGAGGTTGTCCCGTTCCTTCCCGTTGTCTACGGTCTTGATGTACTCGACCCCGTTGACTCTGATGATGTAGACGGGTTGGCCCTTCTGCCAGCTTCCTCCACTCATTACGATGGTCACGAACGTGACCCCATCTTTGATCGCTTTGACGATGGTTGCGCGGTCGTACTCCGCGCCGGCCCCAATCGTGTCCTCGTTGTCCGGGTGAGCCCGTATACGGTCGATGTGCGTATGCGCCGCGTTGTACCGAACAGCCGAAATGCCGTAATCCGCCCACTTAGCCATGTCGCCCCCTATGCTGGTTGGTAGCAGTGTTGTAGCGAGGCGATGTCGCGCAGGCTGCGACTGGTCAACAAAAAGGCCACCCGGATGGAGTGGCCTTACCGCTCATCGCCCAGCACATCAGGCGCAAAGAACAGGGGTCAGAGTAGCGTTTCTCGTAGTTCACTGAGAAAGTCGACTCTGACCCCTGTTTTCATACAGTCCAGCAGAGGATCTCACTCACCTAACGTAACAATTCGCCTGCTATTTGAGGGGGATCATCAGTATCGTTCTCGGGGCGATACTGCTCAGCTCGCTTTCCAGGCGGATAAGGTTCGCAAGAGCATCAACATTCAAGAGAACACTATTCGCCCACGCGGTGGAGGGCATGCTGGCTCAGTGGGAACTGTTGACGTTGACTCGATCACCACTGACCTTGTTCAAGAGAAGGCAGCTGAATGGCTGGAAGATGTATTTCGCTAAGGCATAGGCCCACAAAGACAAAGCCCCGCCGAAGCGGGGCTGTTTGTTGCGTCCTAAGCGAACTGATTCCAAACAGGAATTAGCGGAAGAACAGGGGTCAGAGTCGCGTTTCTCGTAGTTCATTGAGAAAGTCCACTCTGACCCCTGTTTTTGCCGCGGATTCAATTCTTGAAAATCGATCTTTTAGCGCGGCAATCAACGAATCTCCTAAAGCTCTATTGAACGAATCAACCTGATTCGATTGCCATGAGATATATTGCTCCGTCGTCTGAAGCTCCCGATCAATCGCAGAAATCATCTGCTCTGGATTTGCTTCGCCGGCAGCTTGCGTTGTGAACGTTATGACTCCGTCACGACCGCCTGCATCTGGTTCGATACTGCCAACGGGAAGAACGCTTGACCAGTTGCTCGGCCTGAGCTTCCAAAGCAGGGAGTCCCCTGAATACCTATATGCGCATTTATATTCGTAGCCACCGACATTGAATGGTTGGCTTCGATCTCTAATGTATCGATTCCTATCTCCGCTAACATCTACCTGAACTTCATTGACGGACTTCTGGACGCTGCCTTTATCTAATAAAAGCGGATGAACTAGATATTCTTCGAGAAGCTGCGCTTCAAGTCCCTCTATGGTGTTGTCACGTAGGCGACTCTCATCAAATTGAGCGATCTTCTTGAGCGCGCCTTCTTTATGGCTTTCTAGCGTTGCACGAAGATCGCCTTCACTGAAAAGATAGTTTGGCCGTCGTCGCATATTTAGATTACCCGCACTTCGAATACCTATAATTCAAACAAGTCGCACACCCATCCATGATCACGATGGCCTTGGTGTTGCACTTGCGGCACATGGTGGCGGACGACGGAAAGCTCGCGCCGTGGAAAGAACAGGGGTCAGTTTCGCGTTTATCGTAGTTCATTGAGAAAGTCTACTCTGACCCTATTTTGTGAGTTGGCCACTTTCCAGCACGCCGTGTAGGTCGAATAGAAAGCGCTGCAGTGTCCTACGTGAGAAGACAAACATCTGCGGTCAAAAGGCCCGAGCTAGCCTCGAATAGATGTTGTCTGGATTGTCAAAGAACTTTCATGTCAAACAGCCCCGAATGCGCGCCGCTTACCCAGGCTACGCTGGTTTACGCGGATTAGCTCCCGTCTATATACCCAAGCACTTCGGACACACTATTTGCATCAAAACCACTACGAATATGAGTAGCGGTGGTTTCCAGGGACTTCGGGATTTTTATCGTTCCGGGATCAACAACAAGAACACGTTTGCTAATGGCACCGGCCGAAAGAATCGAGTTTATGTAGTCGTCTCGAAAAGCAAATCCGATGAACACTAGTAAGTCGGCTTTTCGCGACGCATGTTCAAAATACTCATGAAGGGTCGAGAATGGTTGTTTTGATGGTATACCCTTAAATCCCGGGTAAATAATCGCATGGTGTTCGTGTCTAGCCCTAAATGTTGTGCCACCGAATACCACATCCCCTCGATCGTTTTCCCAGTTCAGGGAACCATGAAGCTTTGTAATTAAGCCATCTGCGTACGGAACAAATTCACTCTCATGTATGGAACGACGCCAAAGCTCAACGTCGAGCCTACTTAGAACCCCAAAGGATTTTCCGAATCCTAGATCAAGCTTCTGGTACTGAGTTGCATACTCAAGAACGAGATCGTAGTTCGTCGTTATCAGATCAAGCCAGTACCCGCGATCCTTTAATCCCTGCAGCAACAAGCACCAGTTTTCTTTTAGGCTTTCTGGCGATGGAATTGCCGAGTAGTAGTCGTAAAGCTGAGAATTTATTACGTCTCGCAGGTCGTTTATTTGAGACGCACCTTGATGAGCGACTCGCGCAAAACCTCTTACATCTAGCGTTGGAAAGCCCAGCGCTACTGCCAAGTGATTGTCTGGCAGCACCCAACTGAGGGGGCTATCTGAATCCTCAGCCTTGCGTAAGTAGGAAACAATCTCTTCAAGTGACCAAAGAAGTTTCTCAACGTCAGGGGGGCCTACTCCAAATTTCTTCTCAAAGTTTGCAACAAGACGTGCGATCAACTTGTGCTGTCGAATTCGCTCCGGCAGCTTTTCATAGAAGCCGGCAGTTGTTGGGTATGCACCCCGATCAACAGCAAAAGAGGCACCGGCCCCAGAGAAAACAATCGCTCGCTTTGGTGGAGGAGAATTCACCCCCCTCGCCTCACCCACACTTCGAATACCCACAATTCAAACAAGTCGCACACCCATCCATGATCACGATGGCCTTGGTGTTGCACTTGTGGCACATGGTGGCGGACGGCGGGAAGCTCGCGCCGTCGCCGGTGACTTCGATGACTTCCTCAGAGCGGCCTTCGGGGGTGCTGCGGTCGGGGCCGGCCGGCCCTTCGACTTCGCCGGGCTTTGCCCGGCTACGCTCAGGATGAGCGGAAGAACCGGCTACTTCAGCGTTTTTTTTTGAGCCGTTGTTCTGCTGTTCGTCGTAGGCGCGGCGCTTTTCGGCGATCAGGGCGCGCTGGTGCTCGCTCAGTTCCGGGTCGTGCATCAGGCCGATGGTCTTGAGGTGGTCCTCGACGATGGTGCCGAGTTCGGCGACCAGGCTGGGCATGTACACGCCGCCGGCCTTGAAGTAGCCGCCCTTGGGGTCGAACACGGCCTTCATCTCCTCGACGATGAAGGTCACGTCGCCGCCCTTGCGGAACACGGCGGACATGATCCGGGTCAGGGCCACGATCCACTGGAAGTGTTCCATCGACTTGGAGTTGATGAACACCTCGAACGGGCGGCGCTGCTCGTGCTCGGAGCCGGCGTTGAGCACGATGTCGTTGATGGTCACGTACATGGCGTGTTCCACCAGCGGCGATTTGATCTTGTAGGTGGAGCCGATCAGCACTTCCGGGCGCTCGATGCGCTCGTGCATCTGGATCACGTCGGCCATGGGCTTGGCCGAGACTTCCGCCTCGATCGTGGAGCGGGGCACGCTTTCGCCGGAGACCGGGGCTGCGCCTTCGCGCGCCTTGTCCTCGGGGGTGACCACGGCGTATCCCTTGATTTTCTTGTCGATCTTGACGGCCATTGCGTGCGTGTCCTGGTGCGGTGCGTGTTGCTATTGATATGGGGGCGAAGAGCACCCCTCCCCAACCCTCCCCTGCCTTCGCAGGGGAGGGAGAGGAACGGCTTACTTCTTCGCCGCGCGGGTGGCGGCGGCCTTCTTGCCGGCGGCGCTGCGCTTGGCCTTCTTCGCCACGCCGGCGGTCTTGCGCTTGGCGGTGGCGGTGGACTTGCGCACGGCCTTGGCGGCCTTGCTCACGGCGCGCTTGGCGGTGGCCTTGCGGGCCGTCGACTTCTTCGCCGCCTTGCGCGGTGCGGCCTTCTTGGCGGCCTTCTTGGCCGGTGCCTTTCTGGCCGTCGACTTCTTCGCCGTCTTCTTCTTGGCGGCCTTCTTGCCGGCGCCCTTGCGGCGCAGTGCTGCGACTTCCTTCTTGGCGGCGGCGCTGGCACCGGCCAGGGTCTTCTTGGCCTTGGTGACGCGCTTGGTGACCGCCTTCTTGGCGGTGGCCGCGGTCTTGCTGACGGCCTTGGTTGCCTTGGAAGCGGCTTTCTTGACCGTGGCGACGGCGCCGCCGGCGGTGGAGGCGATGGTGCTGCCGACGTTGGCTGCGGTGTCGGCGACGTTGCTGGCGGCGGCCGAAATGGTTGCGGTCACGCCGTTGCCCTTGCTCTTTTTCCTGGCCATGGGTGCCCTCCTTAAGGGCGGTCAATCGGGTGGAAGTTCTGTTTGCGTTGCAGGTTGCGATGTTTCACGGGTACTGCGAGCAGGTTGACTGCTGGCGCGATCCTATACCCGACTTGCATGCTTTGCAGCGTGTAGGCCGCGTGCTTGCGCCGCGCACCCACCCGACCCTCCCCGCAATCGGGGGAGGGAGCGTGTTCAGAACTTGCCGTAATAGCCTTCCTTCAACGCGTCGAACAGGTTCGCCGCGGTGTGCATTTCGCCGTCGTATTCGATCTGCTCGTTGCCCTTGACCTCGACGGTGGAGCCGTCCTCCAGCTCGAAACGGTAGAGGGTGTTTTCCAGGTCCGCTTCCTTGACCAGCACGCCCTGGAAGGCGGCCGGGTTGAAGCGGAAGGTGGTGCAACCCTTCAGGCCCTGCTGGTGGGCGTAGCGGTAGATGTCCTTGAAGTCCTCGTACGGGTAATCCGTGGGGACGTTGGCGGTCTTGGAGATGGAGCTGTCCACCCACTTCTGCGCCGCGGCCTGCACGTCGACGTGCTCCTTGGGGGTGATGTCGTCGGCCGAGATGAAGTAGTCCGGCAGCTTGGCGGCCGGATCCTCGGCGAACGGCACGGCCTTGGGATTGACCAGGTGGCGGTAGGCCAGCAGCTCGAAGGAGAACACGTCGACCTTCTCCTTGGTCTTCTTGCCCTCGCGGATCACGTTGCGGCTGTAGTGGTGGGCGAAGCTGGGCTCGATGCCGTTGCTGGCGTTGTTGGCCAGGCTCAGCGAGATGGTGCCGGTGGGCGCGATCGAGCTGTGGTGGGTGAAGCGCGCGCCGGTTTCGGCCAGCTGCTCGACCAGCTCGGGCGCCACTTCGGCGACCTTCTGCATGTAGCGGCTGTACTTGGCGTGCAGCACCTTGCCGGGGATTTCCTGGCCCAGCTTCCAGCCATCGGCCGCCATTTCCGGGCGCTTGCGCAGCATCTCGGCGGTGACGGTGAAGCGCTCCTCCATGATCGGCGCCGGGCCCTTTTCCTCGGCCAGGCTGAGCGCGACTTCCCAGCCGGCCACCGCCATGTCGCGGGCGATGCGCTCGGTGAACTCGCAGCTCTCCTTGCTGCCGTACTTCATCTTGAGCATGGTCACGGTGCTGCCCAGGCCCAGGAAGCCCATGCCGTGGCGGCGCTTGCGCAGGATCTCGTCGCGCTGCTGCTGCAGGGGCAGGCCGTTGACCTCGACCACGTTGTCGAGCATGCGGGTGAACACGCGCACGACTTCCTTGTATTCCTCCCAGTCGAAGCTGGCCTGGTCGGTGAAGGCGTTGCGCACGAACTTGGTCAGGTTGACCGAACCCAGCAGGCAGGCGCCGTAGGGCGGCAGCGGCTGTTCGCCGCAGGGGTTGGTGGCGCGGATGTTCTCGCACCACCAGTTGTTGTTCATCTCGTTGACCTTGTCGATCAGGATGAAGCCCGGCTCGGCATAGTCGTAGGTGGACACCATGATCATGTCCCACAGGTGCCGGGCCTTGAGGTGGCCGTAGACCTTGCAGGCGACCAGGCCGTCGTCGCGGACCACGTAGTTGGTGTGGGTGGGCCACTCGCGCCAGACCACCTGGTCGGCGTTGGCCAGGTCGACGTCGCCGATTTCCTTCTCGTTGATCGGGAACACCAGCGGCCAGTCGGCATCGTCGGCCACCGCCTGCATGAAGCCGTCGGTGATCAGCAGCGACAGGTTGAACTGGCGCAGGCGGCCGTCCTCGCGCTTGGCGCGGATGAAGTCGCGCACGTCCGGATGGCTGACGTCGAAGGTGCCCATCTGCGCGCCGCGGCGGCCGCCGGCCGAGGACACGGTGAAGCACATCTTGTCGTAGATATCCATGAAGGACATCGGGCCGGAGGTGTACGCGCCGGCGCCGGCCACGAACGCGCCGCGCGGGCGCAGGGTGCTGAACTCGTAGCCGATGCCGCAGCCGGCTTTCAGGGTCAGGCCGGCCTCGTGGACCTTGTCGAGGATGCCGTCCATCGAATCGGTGATGGTGCCCGACACGGTGCAGTTGATGGTGCTGGTGGCGGGCTTGTGCTCGAGCGCACCGGCATTGGAGGTGATGCGGCCGGCGGGGATCGCCCCGCGGCGCAGCGCCCAGGTGAAGCGCTCGTTCCAGTAGGCGCGCAGCTCGGGCGTGGGCTCGGCATCGGCCAGGGCCCGGGCCACGCGCTGATAGGTGGCGTCGATGTCGGCGTCGATCGGCACGCCGGCCTTGGTCTTGAGGCGGTATTTCTTGTCCCAGATGTCGGTCGAGGCGGGCTGCATCGGGATTTCCTGCTGCGCAGGGGCTCCGCCCGCCGGGTTTTTCACCGCCTCCAGACGTACTGTGCTCATTCCTGGTGTTCTCCGTGTTGCGTGCCGCGGGGCGGCGGCCTTCTTGTGGTTGTAGGTGTAGCGCCTTGCCTGTGCCCTTGCGGGCAAAAAACCGTTAGCGACGCCGGGGCGCGAACCGCGCCGACGGCGATGCCGCGACCGGCCGTGCCCTCGTGGGGCCACGCCCTGCCGCCTGGATGCTGACTGTTCTGCGTTGTGCCTCGACTGCCGTCACGAGCCCTCCCCAAGGCGTCGGTTTTCCGGCTGTTACTCCGGCTGGTGTAGCGACTGCTCCGCGGTATTCCGGCCTGTTTTGAGGATTGGTGCTTTGCACAAACCCCCAATGTCTGGGCCCTGCCCGCCGCGTCGACCCCAAGATGTAGTGGCGGCGCGGGATACCACGCTACGCCCGTCACAGTTGGCATGTCAACAGTATTTCGATGAATGCGCAGATTCCCCGGACATTCCCGGCGCCCGGTTGGCGACCTGCCGCGAAACCGCTTTCAGCACCGATTTCGGGCGCCGGGCGGACACTGCAGTGGATCCCCGGCGGCAGCCTCCGAACGCGCCGGGCGCTTGAATCCCCGCGTCGGGACGCGATCTGATAGCGCTCCTGCCCCAATGCCTGCGCGGCCGCGGCCGCCCGAACGATTTTCGAGAACGTCCATGCAACGCCCCAAGCCCCTGACCACCCTGCTCGCCCTGTCCCTTGCCGCCGCGTTCGGCGGCTTTGCCGCCACCGCGCTGCGCGACGGCCTGGAGCAGCCGGCGCGGGCCGAGCCCGGCGCCGCCGCGAGCGTGCCCGCGGTGGCCCAGCTGCCGGCATCGCTGCCCGGCCAGCCCCTGCCCTCGCTGGCGCCGATGCTGCAGCGGGTGATGCCGGCCGTGGTCAGCGTGCACACCAAGCAGCGGGTGCGGGTGAGCCCGTTCGGCGACGATCCGTTCTTCCGCCGCATGTTCCCCGAGCTGACCCAGGAACGGATCAACGAATCGCTGGGCTCGGGCGTGATCATCGACGCGGCGCAGGGCCTGGTGCTGACCAACCACCACGTGATCGAGGGCGCCGACGACGTGTCGGTGACCCTGGCCGACGGGCGCACGCTCAAGGCCGAGTTCGAAGGCTCCGATGCCGATACCGACGTGGCCGTGATGCGGATCCCCACCGATGGCGCGCCGCTCACCGCGATCCCGCTGGCCGATTCGGGCAGCCTGAAGGTGGGCGACTTCGTGGTGGCGATCGGCAATCCGTTCGGCGTGGGCCAGACGGTGACCTCGGGCATCGTCTCGGCGGTGGGCCGCGCCAACCTGCCGGGCGTGGGCTTCCAGAACTTCATCCAGACCGACGCCTCGATCAACCCGGGCAACTCGGGCGGCGCGCTGGTCAACCTGGCCGGCCAGCTGGTCGGCATCAACACCGCCAGCTTCAATCCGCGCGGCTCGATGGCCGGCAACATCGGCCTGGGCTTCGCCATTCCCTCGAACCTGGCGGTGAGCATCAAGAACCAGCTGCTGGCGAACAACGGTGTCGTGCGCCGCGGCACCTTCGGCATCGACACCCAGGACGTGGACGAGCGCACCTATCGCGGCCTGGGGCTGGACGAGGCGCGCGGCGTGGTGGTGACGCGGGTCTATCCGGGATCGGCGGGCGCCAAAGCGGGCCTGCAGGTAGGCGACGTGATCCTGGCTGCAAACGGCGAGCGCATCGACAGCAGCGTGGCGCTGCGCAATTTCCAGGGTCTGCAGGCGGCCGATGCGCAGGTGGCCCTGGACGTGCGCCGCGACGGCCGCGCGCTGCAGCTGACCACCGGGCTGAGCCTGGCGCCGCGCGATGGCGCCAGCTTCGACCCGCGCCTGGCCGGCGCGGTCTTCGCCGACCTGCCCGAAGCGCTGCGCCGCCAGGGCATCCGCGGCGTGCTGGTGGAAAGCGTGGCGCGCGGCAGCCGCGCGGCGCAGAACGGACTGCAGGCGGGCGACGTGATCCTGGCCGCGAGCAGCGGCGCGTTCAGCGATCTCGACGGATTCCGCGCCAGCCTGGCGCGTGCGCCCGAGCAGCTGGCGCTGCAGGTGCTGCGTGGCCGCGAACAGGGCCGGCTGCTGCTGCGCTAGGGGGCCTGTGGGAGCGCGCTTGCGCGCGATTGCTCTTTCGGCGTTCCGAATCGGAATCGGAAGCTGGGTTTCCTGGGGACAGCAATCGCGGCCAAGGCCGCTCCCACAAAAGCCGCTCCCACATTAATTGGCGCCGGTTTGGTGGTTCAGAGCTTTGCTGGCGTTACGCTCACGCGGGCTTTTCACCGGCTTGACCATGCTGCACCCACTGCGCCGCGGCGCGTGCCTTCCAACAAAACGAGGACCCGAACATGACACCGACCGCCACCGACAACCTCAAGAGCAACCTGGGTGAAACCGGCGCGCATCTGAAGCAGGCCGCAGGCGCGGCGGGCGATGCGATCAAGGGCGTGGCCGCTGCGGCCGGCGACGAAGCCAAGCTCGGCAAGGCGCAGGTGAAGGCCGAACTGGCCGACGGCGCACTGTCGGGCATCGCCGCGCTCGAGAGCGCGGGCGCTGCGTCGATGGAGCAGGTCGACGTGCTGATGGACAAGGGCCGCGACCTGATCGAGAGCGCCTCGGACCTGATCCGCGAACGCCCGCTGGCCTCGTTCGGCATGGCCTTCGCCGCCGGCTGGATCATCGCCAAGCTGGCGCGCAGCGGCGACAAGTAAGCCCACGCGACGATGGCGGAAGAAGGCGACCAGCCGGGAACGCGGCGGGACGAGGCCCAGCGCGCACCGGGCATCGACGAGGCGTTCGCGCAGCTCAAGGACACCGGACGCGCCACCTGGAGCGCGGGCAACGATGCGTTCAAGGCGTTCCGGATCCTGTTCAGTGCGGACGTGTCGCTGGCGCGCAGCGCCTTCGGCCGCACGCTGGCGCTCACCGGCGTGGCGATCGCGTTCGGCGCCTCGTGCTGGCTGCTGCTGATGGCCGCGCTGGTGACCTGGCTCAGCCGCGGCCTGGGCATGTCGTTCGCCGCGGCGCTGCTGCTGTGCGCGGTGCTGAGCGCCGCGATCACCGGCTGGGCGATCTGGCAGGCGCAACGCTACTTCGACCACACGAGGATGCAGGCCACGCGCCGGCAGCTGGCGCGGCTGGGCATCGGCGAGCTGGCCGACTTCATGCCCGAGCCGAGTTCGGGCCAGTCCACCAAGAAAGCGGCCGAGCAAGTGGCCGAAAGCACCGACGGCCAACCCGTGAAGAAAGGACTCGGCGTCGACATCACCCCGCCATAGGCATGTCGCCATAAACACGCTGCCGTGAGCGATCATCCGTCCAACGCACCATCGCACCTGGAGCAGACCCACGTGGGTTTCGAGCAACTGATCGAGAAAGTGCGACAGGCGGAGGTCGCGCTCGAGGCCAAGGAACGCCAGACCGGCGCCGACTGGCGCCAGGTGAAATCGTCCTGGCGCGCGATGTGGACGCCGGGGCGGATCGTGATCGCCGGGCTGGTGAGCGGCTTCATCGTGGGCCGCGCCGAGCCGTTCAAGAAGGCGGCGGGCGGCGGCACCCTGCAGCTGATCAGCGCGCTGAGCAGCCTGTTCGCCGGCGGCAGCGCACAGGCCGCGGCGAGCGAGGCCTCGGATGCCAAGCAGGCCGCCGAAACCGTCGAGCGAAAGACCGACGGCATGCCGCCGCCGGCCAACGACGACACCCCGGAACCACCGCCGCCCTACGAGGTTCCGGAGACCTTTCGCGGCAGCGGCCACCTGTGAGCACGCCCGACGCCATGCCCGCTGCGCCGGCACCCGCCGCCGCCGGCGGCACGACCGGTCCCGCGTCACCGGGTGAGCGCGGTGGGGTCGTCCGCGCCAGCACCTCGCTGCGGATCCTGGCCGCGCTGGCGATCATCTTCACCGCATGGGCCGCGCAGGACCTGATCCTGCCGATCCTGCTGGCGCTGTTCTTCTCCCTGGTCGGCAATCCGATCATCCGCGTCCTGGGCAAGCTGTGGATCCCGCGCGCACTGGCGGCCGTGCTGCTGGTGGCCGCCGGGATCGCCGGCGTGGTCGCGCTCGGGCGCGAACTGGTGGAACCGGCGAGCGCATGGGTGGAGCAGGTGCCGCGCGAGCTGCGCCAGTTGGGGCCGCAGCTCAAGCGCATGACCAAGCCGATGGCCGACGCCAACAAGGCCGCGGAAAATATCGCCCGCGCGGCCGACGGCAGCGCCCGCAACGTGCAGGTGGTGCGCACCGAACTCAACGATCCCTACGGCGCACTCACCACCACGCCCAAGCTGCTGGCCTCGGTGCTGGCGGTGGTGCTGCTGACTTTGTTCTTCATGATCTTCGGCGAGCGCCTGCAGCATGCGGCGATCGCGAACCTGCCCAACCGCCAGCAGAAGCGGCTGACGGTGGACATCCTGCAGTCGATCGAGCAGGAGATCTCGCGCTACGTGCTGACCATCAGCCTGATCAACGTGGCGGTGGGCCTGGTGCTGGCGGCCGCGCTGCACTGGTTCTGCGATCTGTCGATGCCCGAAGCGCTGCTGTGGGGCACGGTCGCGGCGGTGCTGAACTTCGCGCCCTACGTGGGCCCGCTGATCGGCGTGCTGCTGATGCTGCTGATGGGCTTCGTGGAGTTCGACTATCCGCTGCCGTCGATGTTGCCGGCCGCGATCTACCTGGGCCTGCATACGATCGAGGGCCAGATCCTGACCCCGCTGGTGCTCGGCAAGCGCATGGCGATCTCGCCGCTGGTGCTGATGCTGGCGCTGATGGTGTTCGGCTGGGCCTGGGGCATCATCGGCCTGCTGCTGGCGGTGCCGCTGATCGTGTGCGTCAAGATCGTGCTGACCAAGATCGATGGGCTGGAAGGCTGGGCGAAGGTGCTGGAGTAGCGCGAGACCTGCTCCGCTGCTGCGGGAGCACCGGAAGACGCGGACGACGTAGCCCACAAAGCGGAGCAAGCTCTGCTCTACAATGCGCGCGTGAGTTTCACCGTCCGCGCCATCACCCTGGATCTCGACGACACGCTCTGGCCCTTCGCGCCGATCGGCGCGAGGATCGAACAGAGCCTGCACGACTGGTTCCTGGAACACAGTCCGGCGACGGCCGAGCGCTTTCCGCTGTTGAACGGCACGTCCCCCGGCATGCACGCCCTGCGCAGCCAGGTGCACGCCGACAATCCGCACCTGGTGCACGACCTGTCCGCGCTGCGGCGCCTGACCATCGAGCGCGCGCTGCGCGAGACCGGCGGCGATCCGGGCCTGGCCCACGCCGCACATGCGCTGTTCCACCGCGAGCGCAACCGGGTGGACTTCTACCCCGATGCGCTTGACGGCCTGCAGCGCATCGCCGCACGCGTGCCGGTGCTCGCCTTGTCCAACGGCAATGCCGACCTGGCGGCGATCGGCATCGACCATCTGTTCGCCGATCAGCTCAGCGCACTGATGCACGGCACGCCCAAGCCCGAAGCCGGGATCTTCCTGGCCGCGTGCGCCCGGCTGCAATGCGCGCCGGACGAGGTGCTGCACGTGGGCGACGACATCGCGCTGGACATGCTCGGCGCGTCGCGCGCAGGACTGCGCAGCTGCTGGATCCACCGCGGCGACAAGCCCGGCGACGCGATGCCGTGGCCGGCGCACGAACCCGCGCCCGACCTGCAGTTCGATTCGCTGACCGCGCTCGCCGACTGGCTGGATGCCGCGGCGGTGAGATCGGCTGCCGCCTAGGCAGCGGCGCGGATCACCTGGGCCGCGCGGCTTCCTTGCCGGCCGCGCCCTGACCGGCATCGACGGCAGCCAACTCGCGCTGCCAGTAGGCCTGCAGCTGGCGCGCCTGCTTCGGCTCGAGTTCGGCCTGCAGCGCGGGCAGCAGCGCATCGGCCGCTGCGGCATCGCCCTGCCGGTACAGTTCGCGCGCCAGTTCCACGCGTGCGCGCTGGTCGGTGCGCAGATTGCCGAACGGATCGAAATACGAATCCACGCGGCTGCGGTCGAGCACGCCGTTCCAGGTCGGCATCGCACGCGCGGCCGGGTCGGCGGCGATGGCGCGGTAGCGTACGGCGGCGGCGGCCGCATCGATGCGCCCGGTCAGCCGCGCATGCCGGGTGCGCAGCAAGCGGGTTTCCGGATCCTCGCGCTCGCGTTCCAGCGCATCGAGCACGCGCGCCACCCAGGGCCAGTCGACGTTGCCGGTGCCCGCCTGGGCACCGAGCAGGTTGAAGCTGGCGATGGCGACGCGGTGCGCGCGGTTGCTGACGCGCTCTGCCTCCTGCAACGTCGGCGCCGGCAGCGAGGACGGCTGCACCAGCGCGATGCGGGGATCGTCGGCGAGGATCGACTCGATGTCGTGCTTGTGGAACTCGCCCACCACCACCAGCACGGTGCCGCCGGGCCAGCGCCGCGCCGCGGCCCGGATCCGCTGCGCCTGCATGAACGTGCGGTACAGATACATGCGCCGGGCCAAGTCGCGCGAAGCAGGCTGCGTGGGGGTGCGGATCCATTCGTGCACCTTGGCCAGCGACGCGACATCGTCGGCCTGGAAGAATCCGCGGCGCAGCGCCTCGACTTCGGGGAACGAAAGGAAGCCCTGGAACCCGGAGGGTTGCCGCACCTCCGGTGGCTCGGACAGGGCCAGGCCCCATCCGAGCATCTGGTCTTCGCGCGGGGGCTCCCAATCGAACGGGCAGATCTCCAACCCGTGCTCGCGCGCATTGGGCAGCACCACGTCCTGGATCTCGTAGGTGAATTCGTAGTGGTCGTTGCGCGCGTATGCCTCCGGCTCGCGCTCCACGCACACCGCGTCCGGCGCCAGCTGCCGGATGAAGGCGAGCAGCATGCCCGGCTGGTCCGCCTCGGACACGAGCTGCGCGGCGTGGTTCACGCCCAGCACCACCACGCGCGTGGGCGCCGGGGCCTGCGGGCCTTCAGCGCGCGCAGCGACGCACACACACAGCAGCAGCACGGTCGACAGCAAGCAGCGCCAACGCATCACGCATCACCTCGGTAAAAAATCCGCCCAGATTCCATCATGGGCACGCCTGCCGCAGGCAGTGGCGACAGTCATGCGACCGCGTGAGCGCCTCGCGCATCCACACGCGCGCGCCAAACCGGCACCGCGGCGCCCGGCTAGAATGGCTCCGTGGCCGACCAACGGCCCTTCCGCAGCGCATCGACATGAATCCAGCCGACGCATTCGCCGCCAGCTCCGCCGACGCCCGTCCGCTGCACTGCGTGCAGCAGGCCGGACTGGACGAATGGCGCCAGGCGCAGCTGCCGGAAATCGGACAGTGGCTGGACGCGCAGACCTTCAGCGCGGGCACGGGCAGCCTGGTGCTGCTGCCGGGTGGCAACGGCATCGGCGGCGCGGTGCTCGGCGTTGCGGACCCGCACGATCCATTCGCCTACGCGCACGCGCCCTATGCGCTGCCGCCGGGCGACTGGCGCCTGCAGGGCGAACTGGACGATGACGCGCGCCGTGCGCTGCAGCTCGGCTGGGGCCTGGGCGCGTACCGGTTCACCCGCTACAAGGCGGCCACGCGCGCACCCGCGCGGCTGGTGCTGGACGATGCGGATGCCGAAACCGCCGACCTGATCGCGGCCTGCACGCGGGTGCGCGACCTGGTCAACACCCCGACCGAGCACATGGGCCCGCAGGAGCTCGAGCAGGTGGTGCGCGAGATCGCGCTGGCCCACGGCGCTGAAGTCGAGGTGGTGGAAGGCGATGCGCTGCTGGAGGCCAATTTCCCGGCGATCCATGCGGTGGGACGGGCCTCGCACCGCGCACCGCGCCTGATCGAACTGCGCTGGGGCGATGCCAGCCATCCGCATCTGGCCCTGGTCGGCAAAGGCGTGTGCTTCGACACCGGCGGTTTGGACATCAAGGCCGCCGCCGGCATGCGCAACATGAAGAAGGACATGGGCGGCGCGGCGCATGCAATCGCGCTGGCCGAGCTGGTCATGGCGCGCAGGCTGCCGCTGCGGCTGACCCTGCTGGTGCCGGCGGTGGAGAACGCGATCGGACCCAACGCCTTCCGCCCCGGTGAGGTGGTCGCCACGCGCAAGGGCGTGAGCGTGGAAATCGACAACACCGATGCCGAAGGCCGGATGGTGCTGTGCGATGCGCTGGCCTACGCCGGCGAGCAATCGCCCGCACTGCTGCTGGACTTCGCCACCCTCACCGGCGCGGCGCGCATCGCACTGGGCCCCGAGTTGCCGGCGCTGTACAGCAACGACGATGCGCTGGCGCACGACTGGCTGGCGGCCGGCACGCAGACCCGCGATCCGCTGTGGCGGATGCCGCTATGGCAGCCGTACGTGCGTTATCTGACCAGCCACGTGGCCGACATCGCCAACGCCAGCAGTTCGACCATGGCCGGCAGCATCACCGCCGCGATCTACCTGCAGCGCTTCGTGCCCAAGGGCCAGGCCTGGGCGCATCTGGACGTGTACAGCTGGAACGACAGCGAGCGTGCGGGCCGCCCGGTGGGCGGCGAGGCGCAGGCGCTGCGCGCCGCGTTCGCAATGCTGAAAGCGCGCTACGCCTAAGCGGCACGACCAGGCCGGCGCCGGCGGCCGGATCGCAGGCGTCGCAGGCTAGTCGTCATCTCGTGGCGGCGCCTCGCGCGCACCGGTCACGCCATATTCGACCGGCAGGCAGGCGTAGAACAGATCCAGGCCTTCGGCTTCGAGTGCCGCGATAAACGCGTCCGCCTGTTGCGCCGACACGATGAACTCGACCAGCACCGGTTCCTGCCCCGCAAGCTCGAAAAAATGCTGTTCGTGGCGCAGGCCATGCCGGCCGTAACCGGCCATCGCGCGGTAGGCCGAGCCGCCCGGGATGCCGAGCTTGCGCGCGTGGTCGAGCAGCCAGGCGTAGACCGGCTCGCCGTGATGCTTGCGGTACTCGTAGGTGTACAGCCGCAGATGCACGCCCTTCATGCGCCACCTCCCGAATATCGCAGCAACATGCGCACGGCGAGGATGCCGGCCAGCGTGGCCAGCAGCGAACCGACCACGTGCGCAGCGACGGCGACGGAAGCCCAGCCGTACTGACCGCGCAGGAGCAGGGTCGTGGTTTCCGCCGAGAACGTCGAGAACGTGGTCAGGCCGCCGAGAAAGCCCGTCGTCACCGCCAGCCGCAGCGCCGGCGGCAGGGTCTCGAACTGCACGAACAGGCCAAGCACCAGGCCCATCAGGAAACCGCCGACCAGGTTCGCGGCCAGGGTGCCCAGCGGGACGTTCGGAAACAGCGGATTCAACGCGCTGCCCAGACCCCATCGCAACAGCGCCCCGAGGCCCGCCCCGACGAATACGCTCAACGCTGCCATCGCATCCACGCGGGTCTCCTCTACGGCTTCGGCGCATACCGCTGCCGCAACACTTCTTCGCCCAGCCGGCGTTGCGCCAGCACGCACCCGGCGCCGGGGGCAGGCATCCGCCATGGTGGCGGTTCGCGCTTGCCGGAGCAGGCCATCGCCTGCCGCCGGAATCATACGCAATCGACAGCGGCGCACGGCGCGGCTATCCGCGTGCATATGCGCCATTGATACCCTTGACAACTCTAGTTTATAGAGTACTCTGCGATATCTCCACGAACGGAGCACACACATGCCCAGTCACGAGCAGCTGCAGCAGGATCTCGACTACATCGCCGGCGCCGTGCGCCGCCGCGACCGGCCGATGGGCGTGCCGGCGATCTATTTCCTGTGGGCCGCGATCATTGCGGTGGGATTCGCCCTGCCCGACTTCGCGCCACGGGCCACCAACCTATTCTGGCTCGCGGCCGGCGTCGGCGGCGGACTGCTGAGCTGGTGGCTGGGCGCGCGCGCGGAACAGCGCAGCGGCATCAACGACCGCGAGCTGGGCCTGCGCTACGGCCTGCACTGGGGCATCGGCGGCATCGCCTTCCTGCTCACCGCGTTGCCGATGTTCATGGGCCGGGTGAGCCCGCAGCAGGGCGGTGCCGGTTTCCTGTTCACCACAGGCCTGCTGTATGCGCTGGCGGGCGTGCACCTGGAACGCCCGTTGCTGTGGAGCGGCGTGCTCATGCTCGCCGCCTACGGCGTCATGACCGTGTTCGTGCCGCCTTATGCCTGGACCATCACGGGTGTCGTCATCGCGCTGTCGCTGGTGTGGGCGGGCCTGGCGGCGCAGCGCGCGCTCGCGCAGGACGCGGGTGCATGAAAGCCCTGGAGGGGCTCGATACAGTGCTGGAACACCGCGCCCGGCTGGCGATCGCGGTGCTGCTGGCGCGGCACGGCGAGATCAGCTTCGCCAGCTTCAAGCAGCAGCTCGACATGAGCGACGGCAACCTGGGCGCGCAGCTGCGCAAGCTCGAGGATGCCGGCTACATATCGCTGCGGCGTGATTTCGTCGAGCGCAAACCGGTGACCTGGTACGCGCTGACGAAACCGGGGCGCAAGGCGCTCGACCGCCACCTGCGTGCGCTGCGCGATGTGATCGCCGCCGCCGGATGAGTGCGAACCTGTGAGAAACCGTGCCCTGACGCGAACCACGGACAGCCTGGGGATGGCCGCAGCGCACGAGCGCGCGGGCAATGCCGGGTCGAAAGTGGCCCTTCCCCACCGTCGGGTGGGTAGTCAAACTACGCCCCGCCCCGCGACCGGAGGCTGCAAGGAGCGCTGTGCCGATGAGTTCGAACGCCGACCTGCTCAATTCGCTCAGGATCGACCGCAGCGCCCCGCCACCGCCCGCATCGCGCAAGGGCCTGTGGATCGCGCTGGCGGTGGTCGCAACGCTCGTGCTCATCGCCACGGCGGCGTGGCTGTTCTTCACCCGCGACCAGGGCGTCGTGGTGGAAACCGCGACGGTCACCGCCACGGGTGGCAATGGCGGCGCGGCGGCGTCGGTACTGGATGCCAGCGGCTATGTGGTGGCGCGGCGCATGGCCACGGTCTCGGCCAAGATCACCGGCAAGGTGCGTGAAGTGCTGATCGAGGAAGGCCAGCGCGTCGAGGAAGGCCAGGTCATGGCCACGCTCGACCCGATCGATGCCGATGCCCAGCGCGAACTCAGCGCCTCGCAGCTGCAGGCGGCGCGCAGCCAGGCGACCGGCGTGCAGGCACGCCTGCGCGAGGCCGAGGCGAATGCCGCGCGGCTGTCGCGCCTGGTCGGCCAGCAGCTGGTGTCGAAGGCGCAGTACGACCAGGCGGTGGCGGAGCGCGATGCCCTGCGTGCCGAACTGGTCACCGCGCAGCGCAACGCGAAGGTGGCGGCGGACTCGCTGCACATCTCCGACCTCGGCGTGGACAACACCATCGTGCGTGCGCCGTTCGCAGGCGTGGTGACGGCCAAGGCCGCGCAGCCGGGCGAGATCGTTTCGCCGCTGTCCGCAGGCGGCGGTTTCACCCGCACCGGCATCGGCACCGTGGTCGACATGGATTCGCTGGAGATCGAGGTGGAAGTCGGCGAGGCCTTCATCGGCCGGGTCAAGCCGAAGATGCCGGTGGAAGCCACGCTCAATGCGTATCCGGACTGGAAGATCCCGGCCGAGGTGATCGCGATCATTCCCGCCGCCGACCGCGGCAAGGCCACGGTCAAGGTGCGGGTGGCGCTGAAACAGAAGGACCCGCGGATCGTGCCGGACATGGGCGTCAACGTCAGCTTCCTCGAGGCCGCGCGCCCGGCCGACGCACCCGCGCGCCGTGGCGTGCGCGTGCCGTCGGACGCGATCGTGCAGCGCGATGGTGGCGACGTGGCCTTCGCGGTCACCGGCGAGGACGCGGATCGCGCCGAACTGCGCACGCTCAAGCTGGGCCGCGCGCTGGGCGGGGACCGCGAGGTGCTGTCCGGCCTGAGCGCCGGCGAGACCGTGGTGCTGGATCCGCCGGCAGAGCTGCAGGACGGCGGGAAGGTACGCAAGGCGGAGGCGGAAGCGTCGAAATGACGCCTCCCCATCCGTCGGCACCCTTGTACGGCAATGCAAACAGCAACGCAGGACTACCTAACGGAGTGACGCAATGGCAACCCTGGTATCGACCCGCAACCTGAGCAAGACCTATCAGCGCGGCCCGGAAAGGATCGAGGTGCTGCACGGCGTGGACCTGGAGATCGACCGCGGCGATTTCATCGCGCTGATGGGACCTTCGGGCTCCGGCAAGAGCACCCTGCTCAATCTGATCGGCGGGCTGGACGCGCCGACCGCGGGCGAGATCACCGTGGACGGGGCACGCATCGACCAGATGCGCGGCGGCCAGCTGGCGCAGTGGCGCAGCGACCATGTCGGCTTCGTGTTCCAGTTCTACAACCTGATGCCGATGCTGAGCGCGCAGAAGAACGTGGAGCTGCCGCTGCTGCTCACGCCGCTGGGCGCATCGCAGCGCAAGCAGAACGCGGAAACCGCGCTCAAGCTGGTCGGCCTGGGCGACCGTATCAAGCACAAGCCGAACGAACTGTCCGGCGGCCAGCAGCAACGCGTGGCGATCGCGCGCGCGATCGTGTCCGACCCGACCCTGCTGATCTGCGACGAGCCCACCGGCGACCTGGATCGCCAGTCGGCCGAGGAGATCCTGGGCCTGCTGCAGACCCTCAACCGCGAGCACGGCAAGACGATCGTGATGGTGACCCACGATCCGAAGGCCGCCGAGTACGCGACCCACACGCTGCACCTGGACAAGGGTGTGCTGGTGGAACAGGTCGAGCACGCAGTGGAAAGGAACTAGTGATGAGGAACCAGAAACTAGAGGGGAAGCTGCCGCATCCGTCCTCGCTAGTTCCTAGTTTCTAGCCCCTAGTTCCTGTTTTCCGACAACGGGATACCGACATGAAATACCTGCATCTGATCTGGGCCGAGCTGTTCCGGCGCAAGACCCGTACCGTGCTCACCCTGCTGTCGATCCTGGCGGCGTTCCTGCTGTTCGGCCTGCTCAATGGCGTGCGCGAGAGCTTTGCCGAGGCCGGGCGCAGCGCGCAGGGCGCCGAGCGCCTGCAGGTCGGCTCGCGCCTGTCCTTCATCCAGGCGCTGCCGATGGCCCTCAACAGCCGGATCGCGCAGGTGGACGGCGTCAAGACCGTCACCTACGCCAACTGGTTCGGCGGCGCCTACCAGGATCCGCGCAACCAGATCTTCAGCTTCGCCGTGGCGCCGAACTATCTCGACGTGTATCCGGAGATCGCGGTCGATCCCAAGCAGCGCGCGGCGTTCAACAGCACCCGCACTGGCGTGCTGGTCGGCGAAGGCCTGATGAAGCGCTTCGGCTGGAAGGTGGGGCAGAAGATCCCGCTGCAGTCGACCATCTTCCCCAACCGCGACGGCAGCAAGAACTGGGACTTCGACATCGTCGGCACCCTGAGCGCCACCGACAAGAAGAGCGGCGGCTGGTACGACCAGATGCTGCTGCTGCAATGGAAGTACTTCGACGAGTCCACGCCCTACAACCAGGGCCAGGCCGGCTGGTACGTGGTCCGCGTCAACGACGCCAGCCAGGCCGACCGCGTGGCCAAGGCGATCGATGCGCTGTCGGCCAATTCGGCCAACGAAACCAAGACCCAGACCGAAGCCGCCGCGACCGCGGCGTGGATGAAGCAGACCGCCGATATCGGCCTGATCGTGGGTTCGATCATGGGCGCGGTGTTCTTCACCCTGCTGCTGCTCACCGGCAACACGATGGCGCAGGCGGTGCGCGAGCGCATCCCGGAACTGGCCGTGCTCAAGACGATCGGCTTCCGCGACGGCAGCGTGCTGGGACTGGTGCTGGCCGAATCGGTGCTGCTGGTGCTGATCGGTGGGGTACTGGGACTCGCACTCGCGGCCGTGCTCGGGCCGATCGTGGGTGCGGGTTCGGGCGGCATGATCAACCTGCCGCCGATCGGGCTGAGCAGCTGGCTGCTCGGCCTGGCCCTGATGGTCGCGATCGGCCTGCTGGTGGGGGCGCTGCCCGCGCTGCGTGCGATGCGCCTGAACATCGTCGATGCACTGGCTGGACGCTGAAGATGGACAGCGACCGTTTGCGCGGCATCGCCGCACGCTCATGGCGAATACCCGGCGTGCCGCGCCGGGCTGGCCGGATGGATAACGCGGACTCAATGAGGGCATGGCAATGAATCGCGTGAAAAACTTTTTCGGCGGCTTCGGACTGTTCCTGGCGGTGGTCGCCGGCATCGTCGCCTGGCTGGTACTGCCGTGGTTCGTGCTGCTGGGCATCGCGGCGCTGTTTGCGGTGTGGATGCTGGTCACCCGGCGCGGCCGCCAGGCGGCCTCGGTGACCGGCGTGGGCATCAGCACGCTGCGCCAGCGGCTGGGCGCCTCGTCGGTGATCGTGCTCGGCATCGCCGGCGTGGTCGGCGTGCTGGTGGCGATGCTGGCGATGGCCGAGGGCTACCGCCAGACCCTGCGGGCCAGCGGCAGCGAAGACACCGCGATCGTGATGCGCGGTGCTTCGGCGGCCGAGGTGATGTCGACGCTGATGAACGATGCGGTGAAGGTCATCGAGCAGGCGCCCGGCATCGCGCGCGATGCCGACGGCCGTGCGATCGCCTCGCCCGAGATCGTGGTGGCCGCCAACCTGCCGCTGAAGGACGGTGGCCCGGACGAGGACGGCAGCGTGCAGCTGCGCGGCGTCGGTCCGCAGGCGTGGGCCGTGCGTCCTGACCTGAAGATCGTGCAGGGCCGCACGTTCGAATCCGGCCGGCGCGAGGTCGTGGTCGGCACCGGCGCGCAGGGCCAGTTCCGCGGCCTCGAGGTCGGCAAGCAGATCCGTCTGGGCAGCGAACTGTGGACGGTGGCGGGCGTGTTCCATGCCGGCGACGCGATGGATTCGGAGGTGTGGGGCGACGCCGACATCGTCGCGGCCACCTATCGCCGCGGCAGTACCCGCACCTCGGTGACCGTCAAGCTGGCCGACGCCAACGCGTTCAAGACCTTCAAGGCGAACCTCGCCTCCGATCCGCGTGTGGAGGTGGACACCCAGACCACGCTGGACTATTTCAGCAAGCAGTCCGAGCAGATGACCAAGATCATCCGCATCATCGGCATCGTGGTCGGGGCGATCATGGCGATCGGCGCGGTGTTCGGTGCGCTCAACACCATGTTCGCCACGGTCGCCTCGCGCGCGCGCGAGATCGCCACCTTGCGCGCGATCGGCTTCCGCGGCGTGCCCGTGGTCGTTGCGGTGATGCTGGAGACGATGCTGCTGGCCCTGCTCGGCGGGCTGATCGGCGGGCTGATCGCCTGGCTGATCTTCAACGGCTACACCGCCTCGACCATCGCCGGCGGCGTGGGCCAGCTCACGTTCGCGTTCCAGGTTTCGCCCGAGGTGCTGTGGACGGGACTGAAGTGGGCGCTGGCGATCGGTTTCGTCGGCGGCCTGTTCCCGGCGATCCGCGCGGCGCGGATGCCGGTGACCGAGGCCCTGCGCGCGGCGTGAGCGGCGCGCGCAGGCCATCGCTGGCCGAACAGGGCCGACAGCTGGCGGAGCTGCAGGCGCGGATCCTCGAGATCCACGACGACGCCGCCCTGCGCGCGCACGCGCAACCGCAGCGCGCGCAGGCCCACTTCGCCCGGGCCGAAGCCGAAGCGGCGCCCTTGGTGGCGCAGGGCGCCAGGCTGCGCGACGAATTGATCGCCCGCGCGCGACTGCGCGCACGCCGGGCATGGACCGTGGTGTCGTGCGCCAGCGCGCTGATCGCCGCATTGGTCGCCTGGCTGCTATTGCAGCGCTGAGCTTGCGGTCCGCTGCCCGCAGGCCGGGCCGCCGCGGCTGCGCGGTCGAGCCCTCACAGGTCGAGGGACGGTGCCGGCTGCGTCATCCGGTTTGAACCAAACCCGGTTACGGTCCGCATCCTGTCGGGAGTAAGCTGCAAGCACCCCCAGCCGCCGCCAGGGAGTTGTGCATGAAACTGATCGTCAACGGCAGTACGCACGAGGTCGACGCCCCGGCCGACATGCCCTTGCTCTGGGTGCTGCGCGACCTGATGGGCATGACCGGCACCAAGTTCGGTTGCGGCATCGCGCAATGCGGCGCCTGTACGGTGCATGTGGACGGGGCGCCATTGCGCAGCTGCGTGACCCCGGTCGAAGCAGTCGCCGGCAAGAAGATCACCACCATCGAGGGCCTGTCGGCCGACGGCAGCCATCCGGTGCAGAAGGCATGGGCCGAACTCGACGTGGTCCAGTGCGGCTACTGCCAGTCCGGGCAGATCATGTCGGCCGTGGCGCTGCTGGCGCAGGTACCGACCCCCAGCGATGCCGACATCGACCATGCGCTGAGCGGAAACATCTGCCGCTGCGGCACCTATCCGCGTATCCGCGCGGCGGTGCATCGCGCGGCCGAACTGTCCAAGGCCTGAGGACCGCGCGATGAACGCCATCCAGAAAACCAGCCGGCGTGGGTTCCTCAAGGCGGGCGCGCTCGCCGGCGGCGGACTCGTGATCGGTTTCGTGGTGCCCGTCGCCGCGCGCATGGCGTTGGCGCAGCAGGCGCAAGCCGCCACCACGGCTTTTTTCGCGCCCAATGCCTTCCTGCGTATCGCGGGCGACGACAGCATCACCGTGCTGCTGGCGCATTCCGAGATGGGCCAGGGCATCTGGACCGCGCTGCCGATGCTGATCGCCGAGGAGCTCGACGCCGACTGGTCCAGGATCACGGTCGAGCATGCGCCCGCCGCGCAGGCTTATGCGCATACCGGCTTCGGCATGCAGATGACCGGCGGTTCGACCACGACCTGGAGCGAGTTCGACCGCTATCGCCAGGCCGGGGCTGCGGCGCGCGCGATGCTGGTGCAGGCCGCCGCCGCGCGGTTCGGCGTGCCGGTGGCGGAGATCCGCACCGAGAACGGCGAAGTCGTCGCCGGCGATCAGCGCGTGCGCTACGGAGCGCTCGCCGACGACGCCGGCAAACTCGCCGCGCCGGATCCGAAGTCCCTGGCCCTCAAGGACCCGAAGGCCTGGAAACTCATCGGCAAGCCGACCCGGCGCCTGGACACGCCGGAAAAGATCAGCGGCCGCGCGATCTTCGGCATCGACGTGCAGTTCGATGGCCTGAAGACCGCGATGGTCGCGCGCGCACCAGTGTTCGGCGGCAGCGTGAAATCCTTCGACGCCACGGGCGCGAAAGCCGTGCCCGGCGTGCGCGACGTGGTGCAGGTGCCCAGCGGCGTCGCGGTGATCGCCGACCATTACTGGGCCGCAAAGCTCGGCCGCGACGCGCTCAAAGTCGACTGGGATCCGGGCCCGAACGCCGCGCTCGACACGCAGGCCCTGCACGCCGAGTTCGCGAAGCTCGCCGGCACGCCCGGCGCGGTCGCCGTGCAGGCCGGCGACGCCGCCGCGGCGATGGCCACGGCGGCGAAGACGGTGGAAGCCGAATACACCGTGCCCTATCTCGCGCACGCAACGATGGAGCCGTTGAACTGCACGGTGAAGATCGACGCCGACCAGTGCGAGATCTGGACCGGCACCCAGTTCCAGACCATCGATCAGCAGGTCGCCGCGAAGATCACCGGTCTGAAGCCCGAGCAGATCCTCATTCACACCACCTTCCTCGGCGGCGGCTTCGGCCGGCGCGCCACGCCGACGTCGGATTTTGTCAACGAGGCGGTGGAAGTGGCGAAGGCCGCCAAGGCGCCGGTCAAGACGGTGTGGTCGCGCGAGGACGACATGCGCGGCGGTTACTACCGACCGGCCTACGTGCAGAAGGCGAAGGTCGGGCTGGACGCCGATGGTGTTCCGGTTGCCTGGCAGCAGGTGATGGTCGGACAGTCGATCCTCGCCGGCACGCCGTTCGAGCCGATGATGGTGAAGAACGGCATCGATGCCACCTCGGTCGAGGGCGTCGCCGACTCGCCCTACATCAAGGGCACGCCGGCGCATCGGGTCGACCTGCATTCGCCCAAGACCAACATCCCGGTGCTGTGGTGGCGCTCGGTCGGGCACAGCTACAACGGCTTCGTGATGGAGAGCATGGTCGACGAGCTCGCCCATGCCGCCGGCAAGGATCCGCTCGCATACCGACGCCAGCTGCTCAAGGACCATCCGCGCCATCTGGCCGCGCTCAACCTGGCGGCGGAAAAATTCGGCTGGGACACGCCACTCGCCAAGGGCCGCGGCAAGGGCATCGCCGTGCATGAGTCCTTCGGCAGCTTCGTCGCCCAGGCGGCGGAAGTCTCGGTCGAGGACATGCGCGATGGCAGCCGTGCGATCAAGGTGCATCGCGTGGTCTGCGCGATCGACTGCGGTCCGGTGGTGAACCCGCTGACCGTGGCCGCGCAGATGGAATCCGGGATCGCATTCGGCCTTGGCGCGGCGCTGTACTCGAAGCTGACCTTCAGGGACGGCCGCGTGCAGGAATCCAACTACCACGACTACCGGGTGCTGCGCATGTCGGAAATGCCGAAGGTCGAGGTCCACATCGTGCCGAGCAGCGAAAAGATGGGCGGCGTCGGCGAACCGGGCACGCCGCCGATCGCGCCGGCGGTTGCGAACGCGGTGTTCGCGCTGACCGGACAGCGCCTGCGCGAGCTGCCGCTGCGGCTCGCCGCCAATGACACCGCCGCCACTTCCGCGGCGAAGTCCTGAGGAGGCATGCGCATGCGCCGGTTACTCGCGATCCTTCCCGCGACAATCCTTCTCGCCCTCGCGCCCGCTGCCTGCAAGCGCGCGAGCCCCGAGCAGCAGGCACAGGGGCTGGAGGCGTTCAAGACCGTGGAGCAGGTGTTCCAGCACCCGCGCTGCAGCAACTGCCACATCCCCGGCGACGCGCCGCTGCAGTTCGATACGCAGACGCCACATGCGATGAACGTGGTGCGCGGCCCTGACGGACACGGCGCGCCCGGCCTGCCGTGCAGCACCTGCCATGGCGAGAAGAATTCGCCGGCCAGCTACGGCCCGCACGCGCCGCCCGGCGCCCCGCACTGGGGCCTGCCGCCGCCGGACCAGAAGATGGCCTGGATCGGCGTGCCCGCGGCGGAGCTGTGCGCGATGATCAAGGACAAGAAGCGCAACGGCGATCGCGACCTCGACGCCATGTTCAAGCATGTCAGCGAGGACAAGCTGGTGCTGTGGGGCTGGGAGCCGGGCGGCGAGCGCAAGCCGGTGCCGGTGCCGCACGAGCGCTTCGTGGCCGCATTCAAGACCTGGATGGACGCAGGCGCCCCCTGCCCCGGCGCTTGAGTGACTTCGAACGGCGCAGGGCGGGCACGTTCATGTGCCCGCCGCGCGATCGATTGAATACGCCCGGCAAGCCGCAGCTTGTCTGTAGATCCGAGTCTGCCCGGACAGCTAGCTCCTGGGTTCCAGGCAAGCCCGGCCCTGCAGAAGCCCGTCATGCCTGACGCAGCGACAACAACCGGTCTCGCCCTCCAATCACGTTGTCGAAGGCAAACCCCCATCCGCCCCCGGATCGAGTCCGGGGCAAGCTCTCCGGGCACCTTCTCACGGAGGGAGAAGGACAAGACCAGCGACGGAGGCCTCCGTGAACGCCGCAAGCAAGCTGTCCCGCCGCAATTTACTCAAAACCGCCACGCTGGCCGGCGGCGGCCTGGTCATCGGCATCGCCATCCCGGTGGCGAAGCGGTTTGCGCTCGCGCAGGAAGCGCAGGCCTTGGCCGCCTTCGCCCCCAACGCTTTCCTGCGCATCGCCGCTGACGACAGCATCACCGTGCTGAGCGCGCATTCGGAAATGGGCCAGGGCATCTGGACCATGCTGCCGATGCTGATCGCCGAGGAACTCGACGCCGACTGGTCGAGGATCAGGGTCGAGCACGCGCCGGTTGCGCCGGCCTACATGCACTCCGCGTTCGGCGGCCAGACTACCTTCGGTTCGAGCTCCACCTGGTCGGAGTTCGATCGTTACCGCCAGGCCGGCGCCGGCGCGCGCGCGATGCTGCTGCAGGCCGCGGCCATGCGCTTGAACCTGCCGGTCGAACGACTGCGCACCGAGAACGGCACAGTCGTCGCCGGCACGCAGCGCATTCGCTATGGCGAGCTTGCCGACGATGCCGGCAAGCTCGCACCGCCCGACCCGGCCTCGCTCAAGCTCAAGGACCCGGAGGACTGGAAGTTCATCGGCAAGCCCACCAAACGCCTCGACACGCCGGAGAAGACCAGTGGCCGCGCGCAGTTCGGCATGGACGTGCAGTTTCCTGGCCTGCTGACCGCGTTGGTCGCGCGCTCGCCGGTGTTCGGCGGCACGGTGAAATCGTTCGACGACGCCGCGGCCAAGGCCATCCCCGGCGTACGCAATGTGGTGCAAGTGCCCAGTGGCGTGGCGGTTGTCGCCGATCACTTCTGGGCCGCCAAACTCGGCCGCGATGCGCTGAAGATCGATTGGAACCTCGGCCCGAATGCCGGCCTCGACACTGCGCAGCTGCGCGAGGAATTCCGCAGGCTCGCGGCGACGCCCGGCAACGTGGCGGCACAGGCAGGCGACGTGGAGGCCGCACTCGCGAAGGCGGCGAAGACGCTGGACGTGGAGTACGCCGTGCCCTATCTCGCACACGCGCCGATGGAACCCCTCAACTGCACGGTGAAGATCGACAAGGATGGCTGCGAGCTCTGGACCGGCACCCAGTCCCAGACCGGTGACCAGCTGGCCGCCGCGAAGATCACTGGCCTCAATCCCGAGCAGGTCCGGCTCCACACGATGTTCCTCGGCGGCGGTTTCGGCCGGCGCTTGCCGTCGGATTTCGTCATCGAGGCCGTGCATGTCGCCAAGGCCGCCGGTGCGCCGGTCAAGACGGTGTGGACGCGCGAGGACGACATTCGGGGCGGCTACTACCGGCCGATGTTCGTGCAACAGGTGCATGTCGGACTCGGCGCCGGCGGCTTGCCGGTCGCTTGGCAGCACACGCTGGTCGGGCAGTCGCTCGCCGCCGGCACGCCGCTCGAACCGATGATGGTGAGGAACGGCGTCGACGCCTTTTCGGTCGGTGGCGTCATAGATGCGCCCTATCTCAAGGCCATCCCGGACCATCGCGTCGACCTGCATTCGCCCGCGACGGGCATCCCTGTGCTGGTGTGGCGCTCGGTCGGGCCCAGCTACAACGTGTTCGTGATGGAAAGCCTCATCGACGAACTCGCGCACGCGGCCGGCAAGGACCCGGTCGAATACCGACGCTTGCTGCTGAAGGATTATCCGCGCCACCTGGGCGTACTCGACCTGGCCGTGGAAAAGGCCGGCTGGAAGACGCCACGGGCGCAGGGCCGCGCGCGCGGCGTGGCGGTATTCGAAACTGCCGGCAGTTACGTCGCCGAAGTGGCGGAGGTATCGATGGAAGACGACCCGGTCGCCGGCCGCGCGATCCGCGTGCATCGCGTCGTGTGCGCGGTAGACTGCGGCATCGTGGTCAATCCGGAGGGCGTCCGTGCGCAAATGGAATCCTCCATCGCCTTTGGATTGGCGGCCGCGCTGCACAGCCGGCTCAGCTTCAAGGACGGCCGCGTACAGCAGTCGAACTTTCACGACTTCCGCGTGCTGCGCTTCAACGAGATGCCGCAGGTAGAGGTGCACATCGTGCCGAGCACCGAGAAACCCTCCGGCATCGGCGAGCCCGGCGTGCCGCCGATCGCGCCGGCGGTGGCGAACGCGGTCTTCGCGCTGACCGGCCAACGCCTGCGCGAATTGCCACTGGAACCCGCGGCGACCCAACCGGGCAAAGCCTGAGGCGGCCGCCATGGCAGTCCCGCCGATGTCGCCCTGCCCAACCACACGACCCGGCACGGGGGTATGAAAAAAGTGTCCACCGCTGCCTTACTGGCGCGCTAGCCGCGTTGCACGCCCTCCGCGGCGATCTTCCCAGCCAACCACTGCAACCCCGCGAGATGCTGTTGATCGTGGCTGCACAGGAAGTGCACGAGACCGCGCAGCGTGGTCGGGCCATAGCCTTCGAACACCGCCGGCCGCGCGAGCGTGGCGTCGTCCCAGGCGGCGATCATCCCGACCGTCTCGGCGCGCGCCTGCGCGAAACCGGCGAACGCCGCTTCGATATCGCGCGCCGCGTAGTTGCGCGCCGGGGTGACCGCCTCGCTGTCGATGTCCACCAGCACCGGTGCATGCTCATGCAGGGTGCGGCGGAAGCGTTCCCGGTAACCCTCGAGCTCGATGTCATGCACGTGCCACACCTGCTCGTGCGCGGTGAAGCGCTCGCTGGGAATGCCGTCCCAGGAGCGCGGCGCCCAGTGCGCGCGACCTTCCGGAATCGCGCGGTAGTGCGCCTGCAGTTGGCGGGGAAAGTCGCGCAGGGCCTGGAGCGTGGTGGCGTCGATCATGGTGCGGTCCTTTTCGCCCGCGCCGCTCATGCGGCGGCCGGCAACGCGACCCTGCGCGAGCGCAGCAGGCCATCGCCCGCGAACACCGCCAGCGCGAGCCAGATGAAGGCGAAGCCGATCGCGCGGTCGCGGTCGAACGGCTCGTGGAACACGAACACGCCGATCAGGAACTGCAGGGTCGGCGCGATGTACTGCATCAGGCCCACGGTCGACAGCGGAATCCGGCGCACCGCGAAGGCGAAGCCGACCAGCGGCAGCGCGGTGAGGATGCCGGCGAACATCAGCAATGCGCTGGTCCACGCACCGTAGCCGGCGCCGAAACCGCCCATGCCGTGGCTTTCGTTCCACAGCAGCCAGGCCAGCGTCGGCACGAACAGGTAGGCGCTTTCCACGCCCATCCCGACGACAGAGTCGACCGCCGCCAGCTTGCGGATCAGGCCGTACAGGGCGAACGACAGCGCCAGGGCCATGGCGATCCACGGAAAACTGCCGTAGTTGAAAGTGAGCCACAGCACCCCGGCCGCGGCGATGCCCACCGACAGCCACTGCAGTGTCGACAGCCGCTCGCGCAGGAACAGCACGCCGATCACCACGTTGAGCAGCGGATTGATGAAATAGCCCAGGCTGGTCTCGACCACGTGCCCGGCATTCACCGCCCAGATGTACAGGCCCCAGTTGAACGCGATCAGCACGCCGCTGCAGGCCAGCATCCACGCCAGGCGCGGCTGCGACAATGCGTTGCGCAACCAGCCGCGGCCGTGTTTCCAGAGCAGCCAGCCGCACACGAAGACCGCGCTCCACGCGATCCGGTGCAGCACGATCTGCAGCGAAGGGACCGACTTGAGCAGGTGCCAGTACAACGGCATCAGGCCCCAGACCGCGAAGGTGGCCGCGGCGACCCAGAGGCCGGCGATGGTGTCGCGTCGATTCGAGGACATGGATACGGTCCGTTACAAGCGGAGCGCCGAAGCGTCGGGCGTCTCGCGGGAGCCTGTGGGAGCGGCCTTGGCCGCGATTGCCTTTGACTTTACTGGCGACGCAGGGAAAGCAATCGCGGCCAGGGCCGCTCCCACATCATTGTTTGGCCTTGGCCGCCTTGGCGAATGTGATCGCGACCACGCCCAGCAGGATCACGCCCATCGCCACCAGTTCGCCTGCGCCGAAACGCTCGTTGGCCAGCAACGCGCCCAGCAGCACCGCGATCGCCGGATTGACGTAGGCGTAGCTGCCGGCCAAGGCCGGCCGCACGTGGTTGAGCAGCCAGATGTAGGCGGTGAAACCCATCAGCGAGCCGAGCACGACCAGATAGGCGAACGCCGCCAGTCCACCCGGTGTAGGCATCGCGTGCAGGCGCTCGCCGGTCGCCAGACCCACCACCAGCATCGCCACACCGCCGCACAGCATCTGCGCGGCCGCACCCATGAACGGAGGCGCCATGTCGCGTCCGCGGCTCCAGATCGAACCGAACGACCACGCCACCGACGCCACCAGCAGGCAGACCAGGCCGACCGGCGAGGCGGTCAGGCTGCTCCCGGCGTTGAGCCACAGCACCCCGAGGAAGCCGACGCCCAGGCCGGTCCATTCCATCCGGGTCGGGCGCTCGCCGCGCATCGCGGCGAAGATGCCCATCCACAGCGGCGCGGACGCCACCGCGACCGCGGTCATGCCGGAGGAGACGGTCTTCTCCGCCACGTTCACCATGCCGTTGCCCAGCAACAGCAGCAGCACGCCCATCACCGCGGCGTTGCCCCACTGCGCGCGGGTGGGCACCGCCGCGCCGCGCAGGCGCAGATAGCCGAACATCAGCAAGCCTGCGAGGGTGAAGCGGATCCCGCCGAGCAGGAACGGTGGGAAACCGCCCTCCAGCGCGAAGCGGATCGCTAGGTAGGTCGACCCCCAGATCAGGTACACCGCGGCGAGCGCGAGCGGCACGCTCCAGCGCGCCGGCGTGGGCTGGGCGGAGGCTGCCGTGATCGTATTCATGCGATCAGATTAGCGTTGAATGACGGAAGTCGCTTGAAAATTCCTGCGCAAACGCGCAAAAATTTTGCGTGCCCGACGCCCCCCTTCTGCTCGACGATTTCGATCACCGCCTGCTCGACCTGCTGCAGGCCGATGCCGGACAAACGCTGACTGCGCTTGGCGACGCCGTGGGCCTGTCGGCCAGCGCCGTGCAGCGGCGCCTGACCCGCTATCGCAGCAGCGGACTGATGCGGGAAATGGCGGTGCTCGAACCGGAGCTGCTCGGCAATCTGGTGCTCGCCACCGTGTGGGTGACGATGGAGCGCGAGTCCACGCGCCAGCTCAAGGCTTTCTATGCCCGCATGCGCGCCGCGCCTGAAGTCCAGCAGTGTTACCAGCTGGCGGGCGAGCAGGACTATCTGGTGATCATGGCCACCACCAGCCTGGCCGAATACCGGCAAGCCGCCGAACGCCTGTTCAAGGACGACGGCAACATCCGTCGTTACGACACCCATCTGGTGTTCGACACCGTCAAGCGCGGATTGGCCCTGCCCACGCGTGCGGCGCCGCGGAAGTAAATCGACACGTGGGAGCGGCCTTGGCCGCGATTGCTCTTCCCCACACTCCGGCAGGAATTCAAAGGCATTCGCGAGCAAGCGCGCTCCCACCGTCGGGTCACGCCGCGCGCTCACGCTCGAGCAGCTGCTGCTTGAGCGGCAGGCCCCAGCGGTAGCCGCCGAGCGAGCCGTCGCCGCGCACCACGCGGTGACAAGGCACCACCACCGCCACCTTGTTGCGCGCGCAGGCGCTCGCGACCGCGCGCGTGGCCTGCGGCGCATCGAGCGCGGCGGCCAGTTCGGCGTAGCTGCGGGTCTGGCCGCGGGGAATCTTCATCAGCGCATCCCAGACCCGCTTCTGGAACGCGGTCCCGACCAGATCCAGCTCGACCTCGTCGCCGCGTCCGGCCAGCCGCTGAGCAACGGCGCGCACGCGCGGCGCCAGGAACTCGTCGCGGCCGGCGTCGACGCGCTGCAGACGCGCGTGCGGAAACTCGCGGCGAAGCCCGGCTTCCAGCGCGCGCGGATCCGTGCCCAGCTCGACCATGCAGATGCCGCGGGCAGTGGTCGCTACCAGCGCGGTGCCGAGCGCTGTATCGATCAGGCTCCAGCGGATGTCTTCGTCGGGCGCTCCGGCGCGATAGCGGCCAGGCGTCATGCCCAGCTGCGCGGCGCCGTCCTGGTATACCCGCGAAGGCGAGCCGTAGCCCGCGTCGTAGAGCGCGGTGGTCACGTCGCTTCCTTCGCGCAGCTGCGCCTTGAGCGTGCCGAGCTTGCGCTGGCGCAGATACTCGGCCGGGCTCAGTCCGTAGCGCGCGCTGAACTGGCGCTGCAGGTGCGAGGGGCTGATGCCGACCGCCTTGCCGAGCTCGGTCAGCGTCGGCTCTCCGCCGTCGAGCAGCTGGCGGACGCGTTCGAGTTTGTCAGTGTTCTTGTCCATGGCGAAAACGATAGCGGGCGCCCAGGGCGCCCGCTATCCGAATCCTGCGATGCGTAGGTCGGGGCTACGCCCCCGACGGCGGCGCGCCGCACGCGTCGGCCGCGTAGGGCCGACCTACGGCCCCCTTAATCAGCCCAGTGCCCCGGCGTTTTCGCCGCAGTCAGCACCTGCGCCGACAGCGCGCGATCGGTCTGCAGCAGGGTGGTCGCGTCGGCCAGGATCGCGGCCGACTCGCGCAGCAGCGGATCGGGACGGTCCTCGGCTGCCTTTTCGCGCGCGGCGTCCTTGGCCACGTCGCGCTCGTTCGCGGTCAGGCCGTCGTCATCAGAGTCGTCGGCCAGCGGATCGAGCGGCAGCCCCAGCGCCTTGCGTTCGGCCTGGCGTTGCTTGGTCTTGGCCGATTGCTTGTCGCGTTCGGCGCGACGCTCGGTTTCGTTGAGGCTGACGTACTTCTTGTCGCGCTCGGCCTTGAATTCGGCCACGTCCTCCAGCGTCCACTGGAATTCCTTGTCCTTGGCCACGCGCGCGTCGTGCAGTGCGTCCAGCTTGGGCAGCAACGGCTCGAAATTGCCGTAGCGGGTGTGCTCGACGGCCGCGATCTTCGACCACGGCAGCGCGTTGTCGTAGGTGCTCTCGCCGAACTCGCTCGCGTCCACCGTCACCGGGAAAGCGATGTCGGGCACCACGCCCTTGTTCTGGGTGCTGCTGCCGCCGGGCAGGAAGAACTGGGCGATGGTCAGCTTCACCTGACCGAACTGCTGGCCTTCGTTCGCCGGCCAGCGATCCAGATCCACCAGGTTCTGCACGGTCCCCTTGCCGAAGGTGGTTTCACCGATCACCAGGCCGCGCCCGTAGTCCTGGATCGCGCCAGCGAAGATTTCAGACGCCGACGCCGAGCCGCGGTTGATCAGCACCGCCAGCGGCCCTTCCCAGGCGACACCGGCATTGCGGTCGCCTTCCACAGCGACCCGACCGCCGGATTCACGCACCTGCACCACCGGCCCTTGGTCGATGAACAAACCGGTCAGTTCCACCGCCTCGTTCAGCGAACCGCCACCGTTGTTGCGCAGGTCCAGGACCACGCCGTCGAGCTTCTGCTGCTTGAACTGCTCGAGCAGATTGCCCACGTCGCGGGTGGCGGAGGCATAGTCGCCATTGCTGTTCCGGCGGCCCTCGAAATCCTGGTAGAACGCGGGCAGCTCGATCACGCCGATCCGGCGCTCTGGCATGTCGCCATTGGCCGGAATCTCGATCACCTTGGACTTGGCCGCCTGCTCTTCCAGCCGCACCTTGGCGCGGGTGATCAGCAGCCGCGCCGGCTTGCTGTCGAGCATGGCCTCGGCCGGCACCACGTCCAACCGCACCTGGGTGCCCTTGGGGCCCTTGATCTTTTCGACCACGTCATCGATGCGCCAGCCGATCACGTCTTCCATCGCGCCACCGGCGCCCTGACCCACGCCGACCACGCGATCGCCGGGCTTGAGCTTCTTGCTCAGGTCGGCAGGACCGCCTGGCACGATTTCGCGGATCACCACCACGTCGTCCTGCTTCTGCAGCACGGCGCCGATGCCCTCGAGCGAGAGCGACATGCTCTGGTTGAAGCGCTCGGCCGCGCGCGGGTTGAAATAATCGGTATGCGGATCGATCGCGTTGGCGTAGGCGTTGATGAACAGCTGGAACGAATCCTCGCCGTCGAGTTCCAGCGCCGACTTGGCCTGGTTCGCGTAACGCTTGTCCAGGGTCTTGACGATCTCCGCCGGCTGCTTGCCGGCCAGCTTCAGACGCAGCCAGTCGTTGCGGACCGCCTGCTTCCACAACCCGTCGAGTTCGGCCGTGTCCTTCGCCCAGGGCGCATCCTCGCGGTCGTAGTACCACTTTTCGTTGCCGGTGAAATCGAAGATGTCCTGCTTGAGCAGGCTGCGCGCGTAGTCCATGCGCTCGACCGCGCGCTTCTGGTACAGGGCGAAGATCTCGTTGGCCGGGCCGACGTTGCCCTCCTTGATCGCCTCGTCGAAGCCGGTCCGCAGCGCGGCGTGCTGTTCTACGTCCTGGGCTGTGAAATAGAGCTTGGCGCCGTCGAGCGCTTCGAAATAATCGGTGAAGATGTTCTGCGACAGCGCATCGTCGAGCGCGCGTGGACGGTAGGCGTAGCGGCTGTCCGAGAGCAGGCCGTAGACCAGCTTGGAGGTGGTGGTCTGCGCGGCGCTGACTTCCGGCGCATCGACCGCGCGCGCCGGCGGAATGTCCTTGATCAGCGACTTGTCGACTCCGGCCGGCGTTTCGGCCGGACTGGTCGGAGACGTCTGCTGGCCGCTGGCCGAGGACAACAGGGCGGCGGAGAGGGTCAGGGACAGGAACAGCAAGGTTTGTTGCGTCTTCATCTAGTTCTCTCGCGGCCATACGGCCGTCGCATCGGTCTGAACGTCAAGGACAGCTTGGGAAGGCCTCGGACCACACGACAGTGCCGGAAGTTGCTTCGCCAGCGTCGGATTCACTCTAACCGCGGCAAACGGTGCGGATGTGAACGAATCGTCGGCGCCCCGGTACCGCCGGTCCGCTGCTATTCAGGGTGGTGGAGGGCGGTCTTGGGGGCACGCAGGAAGCGAGCGTGTGTTTCAAGCCGGCCGGGCGTCCTACGCGGCGGCGACGCCGGCCTCGGCCGCCTGCCGGTCGGCGTGATAGGAGGAGCGCACCAGCGGGCCGGACGCCACGTGGGTAAACCCCAGCGCCATGCCGAATTCCTCGAGCGCCTTGAATTCGTCGGGCGTCCAGTAGCGCATCACCGGATGGTGGTGCGCGCTGGGCTGCAGGTACTGGCCGATGGTGACCATGTTCACATCGTGCGCGCGCAGGTCGCGCAGGGTTTCCTGCACCTGTTCCATGGTCTCGCCCAGGCCGAGCATGATCCCGGACTTGGTCGGAAGACCGGGATGCTGCGCCTTGAACTTCTGCAGCAGGGTCAGCGACCACTGGTAATCGGCGCCCGGACGCACGTTCGGATACAGGTCGGGCACCGTCTCGATATTGTGGTTGAACACATCCGGCGGATTCGCCGCCAGGATTTCCAGCGCGCGTTCCATGCGGCCCTTGCCGCGGAAGTCGGGGGTCAGGATTTCGATCTTCGTCGCCGGGCTGAACTCGCGGATCGCGCTGATGCAGTCGACGAAATGGGTGGCGCCGCCGTCGCGCAGGTCGTCGCGGTCGACGCTGGTCACCACCACGTAGCGCAGGCCCATGTCCTTGATGGTCTGCGCCAGGTGCAGGGGCTCGGCCGGATCGGGCGGCTTGGGCCGTCCGTGGGCCACGTCGCAGAAACTGCAGCGCCGGGTGCAGACCTCGCCGAGGATCATGAAGGTGGCCGTGCCGTGGCCGAAGCACTCATGGATGTTCGGACAGCTGGCTTCCTCGCACACCGTCACCAGCCGGTTCTCGCGCAGCTTCGCCTTGAGTCGGGCCACCGAGTTGTCCGACGGGATCCGCACCCGGATCCAGGACGGCTTGCGCAGCACTGGCGCGTCGGCGAACTGCACCGGCGAGCGCGCGATCTTGTCGCCCGCGACCTGCTTCGCCCCCGGTTGCAGCGGGGCGGTTTGGGTACCGGCGGACGCTGTCTCGCCGAGGATCTGCAGGGGGATGCTGCGGGAGGACGTGGTGCTCATGAGGGCCTCATTGTAGTCGGCTGGCGCCGCGTTCCAGACGCGCCGCCGCCGCCGCCAGCAGCAGCCGCGAATAGAGCCGGTGGAAGCCGAGCAGCGCGCCGTAGGGGAAATCCAGCGCCGCCGCGCCGGGCCGGGCGTCTGGGGCGGGCACGATGGCGGAACCGAAATACAGCGTTCTGCCGGTGCCAGGCGCGGCGTCCGCCCTCATCAGCCAGGAGCGCGTGCGCCCCTGCACGTCGCACAGCAGCAGTTGTTCCGGAGTCCGTGCCTCGACCCGCCAGGCGGCGAAATGTTCGCGCGTGCCTGCGGCGAGTTCCGCCGCTTCGACATCCGTGGACGGCATCGACGCAAGCGCCAGGATCCGGCGCTCGAGCTTGAACAGCCACGAGGTGTAGAAGGCCTCGACGTAGGCGGCCTGGGAGGGCCGCGCGTCGATACGCGTCTGGTAGCAGTCGGTGTAATGCCCCGCGCTGTGATAGGCGGCCAACAACGCACCGGGCGGCAGCGACGAGGCGCGGACCGGCGTTGCCATCGCGGTTCAGCCGCTGGCCCGGGCCGACGGCAGCCGCAATCCGAACTGCCTGGCGAGCGCCTCCAGCAACACCGGCTTGACCGCGTCCGGGCTCGACGGCCCGCCCAGGTCGGCCATGGCCACCACCTGCAGCCCTTGGTAACCGCAGGGATTGATCCGTCCGAACGGCTCCAGATCCATCGCGACGTTGAAGGCCAGGCCGTGGAAGGTACAGCCGCGTCGCACCCGGATCCCGAGCGCAGCCACCTTGGCGTCGGCGACGTACACGCCGGGCGCGCCTTCGCGGCGCGCGCCTTCGATGTTCCATTCGGCCAATGTGTCGATCACCGCCTGCTCGATGCGATGCACGTATTCGCGCACCCCGATCTTCAGCCGTCTCAGGTCGAGCAGCGGATACGCGACGATCTGCCCGGGGCCGTGGTAGGTCACCTGCCCGCCGCGGTCCACGTGCAGCACCGGGATGTCGCCCGGCATCAGCACGTGTTCGGGCTTGCCGGCCTGGCCGAGGGTGAACACCGGTTCGTGTTCGACCAGCCACAGCTCGTCGGGCGTCGCCTCATCGCGCGCATCGGTGAAGGCCTGCATCGCCCGCCAGACCGGCTCGTAGGGCTGGCGTCCCAGGTCGCGCACGATGCCGGTTTCGGCCGCGCCCGGAGCCGGGACCACCTCCAGGGCGCCGGGGGCTACAGCGTCCACTTCACCTCGGGATGCGCGCGCAGCGCGGCATGCGCAGCGTCGTACTGTTCGCGCGAATCGGCGCGGAAGGCGATGCGCACCGACACGTAGCGCCCGTTGGACGAATGCTTCCAGGTCACCGATTCGTGCAGCACCTCGATCCCGGCGTCCATCAACAGGGTCGGCAGCACCGTTTCCAGGTCCTTCTCAGCCGCGCCCATGGCCGAGAGTTCGAACGTGCCGGGAAACTGGAAGCCGTGTTCGGGATTGTCGGATTTGATCTCCATCGCCGGATTATGGGGTCCGGCGCATCAAAGCCAAGTTCCGGCCAGATGGCGCCCCGCAGCTGCGATCGGTGAACGCTGGCGCGCAGAGCCGAACACCGCGCGCCCTCGATGGACCGGTGCCTACACCGAATCCCACCACATCAGGAACGCATGCCACAGGCGCTTGAAGAAGCCGGCCTGCTCGATGCCTTCCAGGGCGATCAGCGGCTGCTGCGCGACCACCTGGTTGCCGAGGTTGACCTTGACCGTGCCGATCTTCTGGCCCTTGGCGATCGGCGCTTCCAGCACCTTGGGCACGTCCATGGTCGCCTTGAGCTGGCCGTACTTGCCGCGCGGCGTGCTGACCAGCAGCGGCTCGGCGACGCCGAGCGAGACCGCGTCGGCCTGGCCTTTCCAGACCTTCTGCTGGGTGACCTGCTTGTTAGCCGGGTAGAGCTGGTGGGTTTCGTAGAAGCGGAAGCCCCAGTTGAGCAGCGCCTGCGAATCCACCGCGCGCTGGTTCTCGCTGGTATCGCCCATCACCACGCTGATCAGGCGCTGGTCGCCGCGCTTGGCCGACGCCATCAGGCAGTATCCGGCGCTGGAGGTGTGCCCGGTCTTGATGCCGTCCACCGACGGGTCGCGCCACAGCAGCAGGTTGCGGTTGGGCTGGGTGATCGGCCCGACCGTGAATTCCTTGATCTTGTTGTACGAATACGCCACCGGGTAATCGCGGATCAGCGCGCGTCCGAGCAGCGCCAGGTCGCGCGCGGTGGTGATGTGTCCCTCCGCGGGCAGGCCATGCGGATTGACGAAGTGGCTGTTGCGCATGCCGATCTTCTTCGCATACGCGTTCATCAGCGCGGCGAAGGCGGATTCGCTGCCGGCGATGTGTTCGGCCAGCGCGATCGCCGCATCGTTGCCCGACTGCACCACCATGCCCTTTTCCATCTGTTCCAGCGGCGCGGTCTTGTTGACCTCGAAGCCGCTGTAGCTGCCGTCGGTGCCGGCGCCGCCGCTGCGCCAGGCGTTCTCGCTCATCATCACCGGATCGGTGGCCTTGACCTTGCCGGCGGCCATCTCTGCGGCGATCACGTAGCTGGTCATGACCTTGGTGATGCTGGCCGGCTCGACCGGCGTATCCGCGTTCTCGCCCGCCAGGATCTGACCGGTGGCGTAGTCCATGAGCACCCAGGATTTTGAGGTCTCAGGCGCCGGCGCCGGCGGCACCGGCAGGTTGTCGCTCAGCGCGGCGGCGGCGGGTTTCGGGGTGGCCGGGCGGGGCGTGGATGGCGTCTGCGCGAAGGCGAGCCCAAGAGTGGCGGTGACTAAGAGGCTGGCGCCAAGACCAGCGAGCAGGCTCGACTTCGGGGCAAGGGACTTCATCGACTGGAGAGGCTCCGGAACGCCCGATCTGCGCCGGGCGGTGGTTTCGACAGGTGGATGCCGCGTGCGGCAGCCCGGAATTCTAGTCTGAACGCTATTCGCGAACGCGTTGCGGCTGGTCGAAGCCCAGACCCACGACGCGGGCGGCGAGTTCCGGCGCGCGCGCCGCATCCACCGGCCCCACCCGCAGGCGCCAGACCTGCTTGCCGTTGACGCTGGCGTCCAGCAGGCGCGCATTGGCGATATCGGCATCGCGGAGCATGGCCAGGGCCTGTCCGGCGTTCTGCTGGTTGGCGAAGGCGGCAACCTGCAAGGTGACCAGGCCGCTGCCGGCCGGCGCGACGGCGGCGACGCGCGCGGCGGCCGCCTGCGGTGTCGGCGGTGGCGGTGCGGCAGGCGAGGAAGCAGCGGCGACGGCGGAGCCCGGCGCGGCAGACCCGGTCGGATCGGGGGTGCCGGCCTTGCCGGTCGCGACCCGCGCCCTGCGCGACTTCATCCAGGCATCGAACTCGTCGGCGGTCATCGCCTTGCCGTCCTGGAGCATGTCGAAGCGCCATTCGGTGCCGGGCTTGGCGGTGACGGGCGCGGAAGCCGCCACGGTGCGGCTGGCGGCCGACGTTGCGCCCCCCGATTGCCCCTGCGGCGGGCGCTCACCGGCATTGGCGGCCGCGACCGGCAACATGCCGACCAGGCGGTCCATCGCGGTCGAGGCCGTGGTCTGCGCCGCAGCCGGGATGGTCGCAGGCCGGCCGGTGGCGATGCGCACGCCCGGTGGCAGGGTCAACTCCGCCGGGGCCGTTCTGGCGGGTGCGGAAGAAGGGGCTTTCGCGACGCCGTCGTAGCGCTCGCGCGCGTTCTCGCCGGCGCTCAATCCGCGCACTTCCACCCGTGCCGTGCCCTTGCTGCGGTAGCCGAGCTTGACCGCTGCGGCATAGCTCAAATCGATGACCCGCCCGGCATGGAACGGTCCGCGATCGTTGACCCGCACCACCACCGACTTGCCGCTCTCCAGGTTGGTCACGCGCGCGAAGCTGGGCAGCGGCAGGGTCTTGTGCGCCGCGGTGAGGGCGTACATGTCGTACACCTCCAGGTTGGAGGTGCGGCGCCCATGGAACTTGTTGCCGTAATAGGAGGCCTGGCCCTGCTCGACATAGCCTTCAGCCGAATCGCGCACCGAATACGACTTGCCCAGCACCTTGTACGGAGACCGGTTGCCGTAGCGCGAGCGCGGTTCGTCGACCACGTCGGGTTCCGGAATCTGGTCCACGTCGTGGAGCGGGTCGTCCGGCGCGCTGTCCTGGATATGCGGCGCATACAGTCCGCCGCTGGTGTAGTTGCCGCGCTTGCCGACGTCTTCCTGCGCGGGTGCGTAGGGCGAACGCTTGCGCTGCGCCGGCGGAAGCTCCGCGCGGGCGATGCTGCCCGGGTCGCCCAACGCGACGGCCTGGGAGTCCGATTTCTTCGGCGCGCTCGCGCACGCCGACAGCGCGAGCGCGATGCACGCGCCCAGAGCGAGACGGTTCATTGCGAGGGCACTCCCGCGCGGATCGCCTGGGCCAGCTGATGCACCGCCAGCGAGTACATGGGCGAACGGTTGTAACGGCTGATTACGTAGAAATTCCGGTATCCCAGCCAGTATTCGCGGCCGGCGTCGCCATCGAGCGAGATGACGGTGGCGCCTTCCGCGGTCGGCTCTCCCGCCATCGGCGTGTAGCCGCGCTGCGCCAGCAGCGCCAGCGGGTAGTTCGGCTCCAGTGATTTCGGATCGCCCTCGGGCACGAAGTCTGCGGCACCCGGCGCGCGCTGCGCCCGCGCCACGACGGGCGCGCCGCGCAGCCAGCCGTGCAGCACGAAATAGTTGGCGATCGAGGCGAACACATCCGGCGTATGCGTCAGCAGGTCGCGACGCCCGTCGCCGTCGCCGTCCTTGGCCCACAGGCGGTAGCTGGACGGCATGAACTGGCCCATGCCCATGGCGCCGGCGTAGCTGCCCTTGAGCGTGAGCGGGTCCAGCTGCGGCTCGGCCTTGACCAGTCCGAACAGCTGCGCGAGTTCGCCAGCGAAGAACGGCGCGCGCTTGGGATAGGAAAAGGCCAGGGTGTAGAGCGCATCGAGCACCCGGTAGCTGCCGGTGATCTTCCCGTAACTGGTTTCCACGCCGATGATCGCGACGATGTATTCGGCGGGCACGCCGGTCTCGGCGGCGACGCGATCCAGGGCGTCGCGGTGTTGCAGATAGAACTGGCGACCGCCGCTGATGCGCGCGTCGTTGAGGAAGATCGGCCGGTAGTCGCGCCATGGCCGCACCGCCTCGGCCGGACGGGTCATCGCGTCGATGATCTTCTGCTGGTACACCGCCTGGGCCAGCGTGGCGCGAATCGTCTCGGGCGGCACGCCATAGGTGCTGGCCGCGTATTCGACGAATGCGGCCTCGCGCTGCGGCTGCGGAATCGCCGGATCGGTGACCGACGGCGGGGCGGCCGGTCGCTCGGGCGGTTGCGGGACGGGTGGCAACAGGGCCGGCGCCACCGGCTGCGAGGGAGGCACGGGTGCCTGCTGCTGCGGTGACGGTGGAGGAGGCACCTGCGTCGCGCAGGCCGCCAGCAGCAGCGCTGCGATCACGGCGGGCGCGGAAGCGATGGCGGCGCGTCGGATCATCGGCGGCGAGGGTAGCACGACCCGCCCCTTTGTAAAGCCACGGACCCCAATCACATCAGGGGCTTATACAGGGTTGTTGTGGTGGGTTCTTGGATCGTGGAGGCGCCTAAGTGCGCCCATCCAAGACAGCTGGAAATCATGAGTTGCGTCGTCCACCGGCAATTTATGAAAGAGCTTTCGCCTGAAGGCGAGTTACTTTCTTTGCTGGTGCAAAGAAAGTAACCAAAGAAAGCACCTTCCTCGACAAGTCGCTCAAGGTCTCTGGGTGGCCAAGGAATTTTCGGACTCGGCATCCTGCCTCGGTCCGAAAACGGCGGCCATCCATGGCCGCCGCCCCTCCGGGGTTTCCGAACGCTGATGGCTGCTGGCGGGGCAAGAAAGTCAAAAGCTGAAAAGCAGAAGCAATGCATTCGCCGAACGCGCCTGCGGTTCATGGCTCGACCGGGCCCTTGACCTTCCCAACCATGTGCATGCGATCCGCACCCGGACACCCGGACACCCGGAGGGCGGCCGGCATGGATGCCGGCCGTTTTCGGAGCGGACACGGATGTCCGCTGCGAAAATGGCGTCGACACCGCACATTCCTTGAGCGAGTTTGATCTCGCGAGAAAGGTGCTTTCTTTTGGTTACTTTTCTTTGCACCAGCAAAGAAAAGTAACTCGCCGGTAGGCGAAAGCCCTGCTCTTAAAGGTAATCAGCGCGAAACCCACGAGCAGGGCAAGCAGCAACGTCCTTGGATCCCCGCCTGCGCGGGGATGACAAGGAATTCCAAGTCTTGCAGTAGCCGCCGAAAATCAAAGCTGCTCACGCCCGAAGCAAAATTCGATATGCCCCACACGTTGATCAGTCGCGCGACCCCGCACTCCGGATACGCGCAGGGAGTTGCGGTCTCTTACCGCACCGCGTGCGCCCGCACCGACATCACCACCCCCAACCCCGCCAGCAGCGACACCGCCGCCGTCCCCCCGTAGCTGAGCAGCGGCATCGGCACGCCCACCACCGGCAGCAGGCCCGAGATCATGCCGCCGTTGACGATCACGTACACGAACATGGCCAGCCCCAGCGCGCCGGCGAGCAGGCGCGAATAGCCATCGCGCGCCTCGCTGGCGATCCACAGGCAGCGGCCGATCACGAACAGGTACAGGGTCAGCACCGTGGCCACGCCGATCCAGCCGAATTCCTCGCTCAGCACCGCGAAAATGAAGTCGGTGGTGTGCTCGGGCAGGTAATCCAGGTGCGACTGGGAGCCTTGCCCCCAGCCTTTGCCGCTCAACCCGCCCGCGCCGATCGCGATCTTCGACTGGATGATGTTCCATCCGGTCCCGAGCGGATCGGATTCTGGGTTGAGGAAGGTCAGGATGCGGTCCTTCTGGTAGGGACGCAGTAGCCAGAACCACGCCACCGGCGCGGCCGCGGCGATCCCGGCCGCGCCGGCCACGAACCACCACCAGGACAGCCCGGCCAGGAACAGGGCGAATGCGCCGCTGGCGGCGACCAGCATCGCAGTGCCGAAATCGGGCTGCAGCAGGATCAGCCCCGTGGGCAGGGCGATGATCGCCGAGCTCACCAGCACGGTGCCGAAACCGGGCGGCAAGCGGCCGCGGTTGAGGGTCCAGGCGGCCATCATCGGCAGGCTGAGCTTGAGCAGCTCGGCGGGCTGGAAATAGAACACGCCCAGGTTGATCCAGTGCGCGCCGCTGCGTCCTTCGCCGATCACCAGCACCAGCAGCAACGGCACCAGGGTCAGCGCATACACCAGCGGGGTGGCGTTGCGCAGTCTGTGCGGCGACAGGCGCGACAGCAGCCACATCGCACCGAAGCCGACCGCATAGCGCGCGCCCTGCGCGTAGACCAGGCGCGGGCTTTCGCCACCGGCGCTGTACAGCACCGCCAGACCGATCGCCATCAGCGCGATCAGCGCCGCGCACAGCGGCCAGTCCAGGGTGCGCGTCAGACGCACGAAGATGTCCAGCAGCCAGCGCAGGATGGCGCTCATTGCCGGGAGGTCGCCGCAGGCGCCGTCGAGGCCGAGGGCACGTCGTCGGCGGGCGGTGCGGCCTCTTCCACGGCGATCGTGCCGACCTGGATCCGGGTGTCGTCCGGCACCTCCGGCATCTTGCCCACGACCCACGCGTCGAGGATCTTGCGCGCGATCGGCGCTGCGGTGGCGCTGCCGTAACCACCGCCTTCGATCGCCACCGCCACCGCGATGGTCGGCTGGTCCGCGGGCGCGTAGGCGATGAACAGCGCGCGATGGCGCAGATGCATGGGCAGGCTTCGCGGGTTGATCGCACCCTGGCTGCGGCGGCTGACCACCTGCGCGGTGCCGGTTTTGCTCGCGATGAGATAGGTCAGGCCGGGACGGATATTGGTGGCGGTGCCTGGCCCGTGCACGGTCGCGATCATCCCTTCGCGTACGGCAGCCAGGTGCGCGGGGTTGTCGCTGATCCGCCTCGGTTCGGGCTGCGGCGCGGGCGTCCAGGCCGCGGCGTAACCGGTGCGCACATCGCGCACCAGGTGCGGACGCCGCAACCAGCCGTCGTTCGCGAGCGCCGCGGTCGCCTGCACCAGCTGTAGCGGCGTGACCTTCCAGAAGCCCTGGCCGATGCCGGTGATCGCGGTATCGCCGGGGTACCAGCGCCCCTGGCTGCCCGCATTCTTCTGCTTCCATGCCGGCGATGGCAGGATGCCGGGGATCTCGCCGGCCAGATCGACCCCGGTGGGCTGGCCGAAGCCATAGCGCGCCATGTACTCATCGACGCGCGCGATGCCCATGTCCAGCGCCAGCCTGTAGTAATAGGTGTTGACCGATTCGTAGATCGACTTGCGCAGGTCGGTCCAGCCGTGGCCGCCGCGGTGCGAGTCGCCGTAGCCGCGGCGCTGGCCGCCGATGTAGAACATGCCGGTCGACAGGGTCCGGTCTTCGGCCCTGCGCGCGCCGCTGTCCAGGCCGGCCAGGCCGAAGAACGGCTTTATGGTGGAGCCCGGTGCGACCCCACCGAGCACCGCGCGGTTGAACTGGGGACGCGAAGGATTTTCGTTGAGCCGTTTGAAGTCGGCGTGCGAGATGCCGTTGACGAACAGGTTGGGGTCGTAGGACGGCAGACTGGCCATGGCCAGAATCTCGCCGGTGCGCGGATCCACCGCGATCGCGGTGCCTTCCAGCTCGCCGAACGAGAGCACCATCGCGCGCTGCAGGTCGACGTCGATCGACAGCCGCAGGTCGGTGCCCGGCACCGCCGGCACGGTTCCCAGCGAGCGGATCGCACGCCCGTCCACGTTGGTTTCGATCTGCTGGAAACCCGGCTTGCCGCGCAGCGCGTCTTCGTAATAGCGCTCCAGTCCGGTCTTGCCGATATGGGTGAACGGCGTGCTTTCGCCGAAGCGCGCCATGTCCTGCTTGTCGATCCGGGCGACGTAGCCGACCACGTGCGCCAGCAGCTCACCGTAGGGATAGACCCGGCTCAGGTAGGGCACGATCTCGACGCCCGGATAGCGCCAGCGGTCCACCGCGAACCGTGCGACCTCGGCATCGCTCAGGCGCAGCTTGAGCGTGATCGGACGGAAGCCACGCCCCGCCCTGCGCGCCTCCTGGAAGCGGGCGATGTCCTCGGGCGTGAGCGAGACGATCCTGGAGAGCGAGGCGAGCAGGCGAGTGATGTCGCCGGCATCGTCGGGGACTACGTCGAGCCGGTACGCGGGCACGTTGTCCGCCAGGATCCGGCCCTTGCGGTCGTAGATCAGACCGCGTCCGGGCACCACCGGGCGCGGCTTGATCCGGTTGGCTTCCGAGCGCGTGGCGTAGTCCTCGTGCTCGAGCACCTGCAGGCGGAAATACCACAGGCCCAGCCCCACCAGCGACAGCAACACTACGCCGAAACCGATCGCCGCGCGTACCCGGAACAGGTCCGCTTCGGCACGCGGGTTCTTCAACGCCTTGCGCTGGCGGCGCTGGATCATCAGGGCCTGCCTATCGCCGTTCCCGCCGCAGCGAATCAAGCAGCACGAACAGCGGCGTCCACAGCAGCAGGCCGGCGAGCGGCGCCCACCAGTAGCTCCACGGCAGCTGCGGTTCGCCCAGCGCCAGGCGCAGGCCAGCGCTGATCACGCGGTCGTTCAGCAGCAGTCCGCCCACCACCAGGGCCTGCTGCGGCATCGGAAAGAAGCGCAGCTGGGTCCGGAAACGCTGCAGGATGAACACCATGACCACCAGCCGTAGCGATTGTTCGCCGAGCAGGCCGCCGTAGGCGATGTCGGCGGCCACCCCGACCAGGAACGCCAGACCCAGGCCGGCACGGTCCTCTTCCTCGAGGACCCAGTACGCCAGCACCAGCGCCAGCCAATACGGCCGGAACGGCTGCAACGACGTGGGCAGCGGCAACAGGCCCAGCAGCAACGCCAGCAGCAGGCTCACCGGCAGCAGCCAGCTGTTGCGGGTGCGGCTCATGGCGCGGGCTCCGTGGCGGGCGCGGGCGGCTGCGCAGCGGCGGGTTGGCTGCCTGCACCGTCGGGCGCGGGACGGGTCGGCGCATCGGCCGGGCGGGCGAAGGCTTCCGCACCGATCGCCGTGGCCGGCGCGTCGACACCAGCACCGGCGGGACGGCTGGCACCGGTCGTCGCTGCGCGCGCGGCGATGGCGGATTCGCGCAGCAGCAGCACGTCGCGGCCGCGATCGAGCCGCGCTGCGGGCTTCACCTCGCCGACCAGGAACGCGCGGCTCTCGTCCGGGCGCAGCGCAGTGATCGTGCCGACCGCGAAGCCGCCCGGGAAGCGGCCGCCCAGCCCGGAGGTCACGATGGTGTCGCCCACCTTCACCTCGCTCGAGAGCGGCACGTTGACCAGGCTGAGCTGGTCGCTGCGGCCGTTGCCGTACACGATCAGTCGAACACCGCTGCGCGCCACTTCCACCGGCATGGCATGCGCCGGATCGGTGATCAGCAGCACCGTGGCCGTGGTGGGGGTGACCGCGATGATCTGGCCTACCACTCCGCCGGCATCGATCACCGGCTGACCCAGGCGCACCCCGTCGCGCTCACCGCCATCCAGGACCACGCGCTGGCGGCTCGGGTCCAGGTCGATGTCCAGGATCGGCACCAGCTGCACGTCCAGCCGGCCGCGTCGGGCGGCCCCCAGCAGGTCGCGGATGCGCTGGTTTTCGTCCGCCGCCGCCTGCAGCCGGGCCACGCGCGCGCCGCTGACCAGCAGCGCGTTGCGCAGCGTGCGGTTTTCCGCGGTCAGGCTGGAATGGGTCCGCGCGGTCCCGCGGGCACTGTCGCCGATGCGGCCGGGCAGTCCGGCCAGCCACCACACCGGCTGCATCACGACCTCACCCTGCGCGCGCAGCTGGCCGAGCCAGCCGCCGCGGTGGTCCACGACCATCAGGGTGATCGCCGCCGCCAGATAGGCCAGCAATCGCAGGGTGCCGGCGACGTCGCCGGTGCGCTTGGCAGTGGGGCCGGCGTATCGGGGCATGTCAGGGGCGAAGACTCGGCGACGGATTGAAACGATTGGAACGCGGGCGACGCGGACGGTGGCGAGGCTCGACGCTGGACACCGGGCGTTGCGCCCTCCCCTTTCCGGACGCGCCTGGAACTGGCGGGACCACGCGGCTCACCCTGCCCCCTCCCGCAGCTCGTTTCAGGGCCTAGGGTCGAGCGTCCGGTGCCCGCACGCGCTCATTCCGAGGCAAAAAACTCGTTGCCGTGCATGTCGACCAGCTCCAGCGCGCGGCCGCCGCCACGGGCCACGCAGGTCAGCGGGTCGTCGGCAACCTGCACGTGCAGGCCGGTTTCCTCGCTGATCAGGCGGTCCAGGTCGCGCAGCATGGCGCCGCCGCCGGTGAGCACGATGCCGCGTTCGGCCACGTCGGCGCACAGCTCGGGCGGAGTCTGCTCCAGCGCCTGGCGGATCGCCGCGGTAATGCCCGACAGCGGCTCGCGCAGGGCGTCGAGCACCTCGTTGGAATTGATGGAGATCATTTTGGGCACGCCCTCGGCCAGATGCCGGCCCGAGACCTCCATCTCACGCACGTGCTGCTGCGGATAGGCGCAGCCGATCTCCAGCTTGATCCGCTCGGCGGTGGTGTCGCCGATCAGCATGCCGTGATGGCGGCGCACGTAGGCGATTATCGCCTCGTCGAAGCGGTCGCCGCCGATCCGGACCGACTGCGAATAAACGATGCCGTTGAGGGCGATCACCGCGACCTCGGTGGTGCCGCCGCCGATGTCGACCACCATCGAGCCGCGCGCCTCGGTCACCGGCATACCGGCGCCGATCGCGGCCGCCATGGGCTCCTCGATCAGGTAGACGTCGCGTGCGCCGGCTTCCTCGGCCGACTCCTTGATCGCGCGGCGCTCGACCTGGGTGCTGCCGCAGGGCACGCACACCAGCACCCGCGGGCTGGGCCGCAGGAAGCGCGACTTGTGCACCTTGCGGATGAAGTGCTTGAGCATCTCCTCGGTGTAGGTGAAGTCTGCGATCACGCCGTCCTTCATCGGCCGCACCGTGTGCATGTGGCCGGGGGTGCGGCCGAGCATCTGCTTGGCCTCGCTGCCCACCGCCGCCACCGAGCGCGCGCCACCCAGCCGGTCCTGGCGCACCGCCACCACCGACGGCTCGTTCAGCACGATGCCCTGCCCGCGGACATAGATCAGGGTATTGGCCGTGCCCAGGTCGATGGACAGGTCGTTGGAAAACATGCCGCGGAACTTCTTGAACATCGGTCGGGGGCGCCGTGAGGAATCGGTGAAAAAGGGGCGTTAGCCTAGCAGCTTTACCTCCTTCCCTCCCACCGGCCGAGCCCGGCGCGAGACTGCCAGGCGGCGCCAGAGTCGGTTGCGCGACCGGGTGCGATCGACATGCGGTACGACGCCCTGCCACCGCTGCTTCCGATCCGGCACGGTGCTTGTGCAGCGGGACGCAACTGGCCCGCCTGCGCCCGCCCGGCTACCCTACCCGGCCCTGACGCACCCGACCGAGTCCGATTCCGATGGCAGCCCTGATCTGCGGTTCCCTGGCCTACGACACCATCATGGTGTTTCCCGACCAGTTCAAGAACCACATCCTCCCGGACAAGGTGCACATCCTCAACGTGTCGTTCCTGGTGCCGCGGATGCGGCGCGAGTTCGGCGGCTGCGCCGGCAACATCGCCTACAACCTCAAGCTGCTCGGCGGCCATCCGATCCCGATGGCGACCGTCGGCCAGGACTTCGGGCCGTATCGCGAGTGGTTCACCGAGCACGAGATCGTGCTCGACCACGTCAAGGTCATCGACGAGCTGTTCACCCCGCAGGCGTTCATCACCACCGATCACGACAACAACCAGATCACCGCCTTCCACCCCGGGGCGATGATGCGCAGCTACGAGAACCACGTGCGCGACGTGGCCGACGTCAGCATCGGCATCGTCAGCCCCGATGGCCGCGAGGGCATGCTGCAGAACGCGAAGGAATTCGCCGAAGGCGGCATCCCCTTCATCTTCGATCCCGGCCAGGCGATGCCGCTGTTCAACGGCGCCGAGCTGCGCGAGTTCATCGAGCAGGCCGATTACGTCACCGTCAACGACTACGAATCCAACCTGCTGGTCGAACGCACCGGCTGGAGCGAGGCCGAAATCGCCGGCAAGGTGAAGGCCTACATCGCCACCCGCGGCCCCAAGGGCGCGGTGATCTACGCCGACGGCAGGACCTACGACGTCCCGCCTGCGCACGAGCGCCGGGTCACCGATCCCACCGGCTGCGGCGACGCTTTCCGCGCCGGCCTGATCTTCGGCATCGAACGCGGCTGCGACTGGATGACCATCGGCCGCATCGGCAACCTGATGGGCGCGCTGAAAGTGGAACATCCCGGCACCCAGAACCAGCGCTTCGACTACGACGAATTCGCCGAGCAGTTCAAGCAGCAGTTCGGGTATGCGTTGTAATCGATACCAATGAAGCGGCGCGGCAAACGATCCGCTTTTCCGAAACACGTAGAACCGGGTAGCTTCGGCCTGATTGTCATCGCCATCGCCCTATGCTGTTTCTTGGCATGGAACGTTGCGGCACGACTCTGCAATGGCTGGAAACCGGGTCGTTATTGCAGCGCTGATCAGACGTGGGAATGGCTGATATACGCAGGTGGCTGGTGGGTCCTAGTCGCTTCAGGCGCTGGGATTGCGATCTGCATCTGGATTGCATGCAGATTTCGAAAAGCTCGCGACCATGATTAATCGCCGGTCCAGATTGTCGCACTCAACCCTGTAGGGCGGGTCTCGACCCGCCTTGCAAGAAGCAACATGGTTAGACGGGTCGAGATCCGCCCTACGTTAATCCCAACCGGGTAATTTGCTCCGGTCCAACCCACCCACTTCAAACACCGCGGTCTTCTTGCCCACGGCCTTGGTCGGGAACTCGATGCGCATGACCTTGGCGCCCTTGGTCATCCGCCAAAGCGCGCGCTCGTCGTCGATGAACATGGCGATGGCCTCGTCGGTCTTCGGGCGGGAGGCCGGCAGGGTCTTTGCCGGCTTGTCGTCCAGCGTCACCGGCACGCGGCAGCCGCCGTAGCAGTCGAAGTCGCCGGCCTGCAGCACCAGGTAGGCGCTCTTTCCCCAGGAAGGATGGTCGCGGAAGATCAGGCGGACCGGCTTCGCGCCGCTGCCGTCGGTGTCGATGTCCTCCTTCGCGTAGATCGATGCCGACAGCTGCTGTCCGCCCTCGACCGTTTCGCTGTTGTAGCTCCACAGCGAGGCCATGCGCGTCTGCTCGCGCATCGCGTCGGCCTTGGCTTTCACTTCATCGAACTGCGCGCGCACGCGCCTGGCCGCTTCGGTGTCGGGATACTGCGCCAGCAGCACGTCGGCCTGGGCCTTGGCGAGCGGCCAGTTCTGTTTGGAGACCGCATCGTCGAAGGCGGCGGCGGACTGCTTCGCCGCATCTTCGGCGGCGGCGGTTTTCGCGGCGGCGGCTGCGGCCTCGGCCTGCGGGTCGCTGCGTTTGCAGGCGGGCAACAGGATCGCGCCACAGACCGCGAGCGCCAGGATCACCGCTCGTCCTGAGCGTAGGCGCGCAGCGCCGAAGTCGAAGGATCCGTCCGGAGTTTCGCAAGAACCGCCCTTCGACTCCGCGCCTGCGGCGCTACGCTCAGGGCAAACGGAATCAGGTAGAGATGTGGATTTCATCTGGGCTTGCCCTCTTCGATCAGTTCCATGATGGCGTGCGCGACATTGTCCGGCTGCTCGACCAGCGACATGTGCCCGCAGCCTTCCAGCAGCACCTTGCGCGCCTGCGGCATGTCCGCGGCATACAACTCCATCGCGCTGGCGTCGATGACCTGATCCTGGCGGCACCATAGCAGCAGCGCCGGCTGGTGCGCTTCGCGTGCGGCATTGCCGGGTGCGAAGCGCTCGTTGCTGCGCCCGATCCGGTCGAGCACGGATTGCTCGAAACGCGCATCGGCGCGACGTCGCGCGATCACGATTTCCGACACCGGCCACGGAATCCACGGCTTGGCTGCGTCGGACTGGAACAGGATGTCCACGTAGTGCTGCAGCGACCCGGCGTCCTGCACGCCGAACGGATTCTCCCCGGCCAGGACATCCTTGCCGAACTGGTTGTCGCGGAAGCGCACGCCGGCCGCAGCGAGCAGGCCCACATGCGACACCAGGTCGGGATGGCGCGCCGCGACCAGCGGCGCGATGCCGCCTCCCATGGAATGCCCGAGCAGCACGACGGGTTTGCCGGGCGAGATCGCGCGCAGGAACGCAGCGACGCGCTCGGCCTCAGCGATGTAGCCATAGTCGACGCCACGCCTGCGTTCGCTCTGACCCCAGCCGGGCAGGTCCGGGATCAGCAGCCGGTAGCGCCCCTGCAGGCGTTTCGCGACCGGATACCAGTTCTCCTTGCTGCCGGTGAAGCCATGCAGCATCACCACGGTCGGGGCGCCCGTGGACGCGCTGTCTCTGTAGGCATACACCCATCGATGCCCGGCAGCATGCACGACAGCCTGCGACAGGCCCGCGGCGATGCGCTGGCGCGCGTACTCGGTGCGAACCACGGCGTACGGATCGCGCCAGACCACGATCGCCGCGATCGCGAACAGCGCGGCCGCCATGACGGCGGCCGCGATCAGGATCCGACGGAGTGTTCGCGCCAGGTGCACGCCTAGTTCGTTTCGGCGGGCTCCGCCGTTCCGGAGGTGCCGTCGGTGTGGGTAGCGTTCTTCTCCGCGTCATCTGCGGTCGGCTTGTCTTCCGCCGCCGCAGCATCGGACGTAGGCGTCGCACTGGCCGCTGCCGGCTTGGCCTGCGCGATCGTCGCTTCCACCGAAGCTGTGGTGATCGGGTGGTAGCCGGGCCTGGCCTTGGCGAACACGTCCTTGGCGAAGGCCAGGCCGTCGTCGGTTTTCACCAGCGCCTCGTAGGTGGGCATGATCAGCTTGCGCCGGCCGATGCGCTGCAGGAATTCGGCGATGGCCGGGCGCGCTTCGGCATAACCGCTGCGCACGGTGAGCGGATACCAGCGCTGGGCGATTTCGCCGTTGGGCGTACCAGTGAGCTTGTAGGCATCGTCGAGCTGCTTGAGCTGCTCGGGGGTGAGCGTCTCGGGCATGCTTTCGATGAAGTGCACCCACTCCTGCGTGCTCCAGGCGGAGGTCACCGCCGGCGCCGGCAGCTGCGCGCTGCCGAGCCAGGCCACGCGCGCGGCATCGACCACGCTGAACCCGCGCGATTGCACCTGCGGTGCGCCGGGCGGAATGCCGGGCTCGTACACCCACTGCTCCAGTTCCTGCATGGTCAGCTTGCCCGGATGCTTGTCGAGCAGATTGGCCTTGGCGTACTTCAGGAACTCGGTGGTGGGAATGCTCTGGAACGCGTAGTGGTCGAAGTAGCCGCGCAGGAACGCATCGAAATCCGCGCGCCCGAAGCGCTGCTCCAGGAACTGCAGCAACCACGCGCCCTTGGTGTACACGGTGGAGCTGGAGGCCTCGTCCGGATCGGCCACCGCGCCGGGCTTGAGCGACAGCACCTGCAGCTTCGGGTCGATGGTCTTGTATTCCGCCTTCAGCTCGTTGCGGCCAATGACCGTTTCCTGCGCCGCACGCTCCTGGCCGTACAGCGCCTCGATCAGGCGGTTCTCGACGTAGCTGGTGAACCCTTCGTTCAACCAGGCGTCGTTGGGCGTGGCGAAGGTGACCAGGTTGCCCGACCAGCTATGGGCCAGCTCGTGGGCCACGAGCGAGACCAGCGACTTGTCGCCGGTGACCACCGTGGGCGTGGCGAAGGTCAGGCGCGGGTTCTCCATGCCGCCATAGGGGAACGAGGGCGGCAGCACCAGGATGTCGTAACGGTCCCAGCGGTAGGGGCCATACAGTTTCTCGGCGGTCTGGATCATCTTCTCGGTGTCCGAGAATTCTTCCGCCGCCCTCGATGCCATGCCCGGCTCGGCCCACACGCCCGCACGTTGCGAGATCGGCTCGAACACCAGGTCGCCCGCGGCGATCGCCAGCAGGTAGGACGGAATCTTCTGCGGCATCTTGAAGCTGTAGTCGCCGTCGCGTACCGCCTTGGGATCGTTGTCGGCGCTCATCAGCACCATCGCCTCCGCCGGCGCGGTGACGTGCGCGGTGTAGGTGAAGCGCACCTGCGGGGTGTCCTGCAGCGGCACCCAGGAACGCGCGTGGATCTGCTGCGACTGGCTGAACATGAAGGGATGCTGCTTGCCTGCGGTCATCGAGGCTTCCAGCCACTGCAGACCCGAGGCCTCCGGCGAGGTCTTGTAAGTCACCCGCACCTTGGCCGGGCGCTGCGGCGCCTGGATGGTGAGCTTGCTGCCCAGGGTCTTGTCCTCCGGTGCGAGCGCGAACTGCAGCGGGGCCCAGGCGCCGCCGGCGCCCTCGGCCTCGACCTTGTCGATGGTCAGCGCACGCGCGTCCAGCACCAGTTCGGTCGCGGACTGGTCCTTCCACTCGAGGGTGTAGGTGGCGGTTCCAGACAACTGCTTCGCGGCGAAGTCGAGCGCCAGGTCCAGCGCCAGGTCGGCGATCCGCACCTTGTCCGGCTGCGCGTACGAGAATTCGTCGGTGATCGCGGCCGCGGCGGGCGCCGCTGCCGTGGCAGGCGCGGCGGGTTGGGCGGTTTCAGTGGCCGGTGCCGGGTCGCGGTTGCAACCGGCGGCGAGAATGGCGGCGAGGGACAGCATCAGGATCGGATGGCGCATCGGGCGATTGGCCTGCGTGATCGGGAAACCCGCAGTGTAAGGCCTTGCCCCCGCGCGCCGGTCAGGCGCGGCGCGGGCTCGCGATCTCGCTGTCTTCGTCCTGCGCTTCGTGCACCAGCACCCTGCGCCCGCCCGCGAACTTCGCCTGGTACATCACCGCGTCGGCCATGCGATACAGCTGGCCCGCCTCCAGCCCGGGACGCCACGCGGCGGCGCCCACGCTCACATGCACGGGCCGCATGCCATCGACCGGCCGCGACAGCACTTCGATCCAGACCCGCATCCGGTCCAGTGCGATGTCGGGATCGGCGTGCATGCCGAGCACGAACTCGTCTCCGCCCCAGCGGCCGATCCAGTCGCGCTCGCCCAGGCAGCATTCGCGTGCGATCCGCACCAGCGAGACCAGCGCGAAGTCGCCTGCGGCGTGCCCGTGTTCGTCGTTGATGGTCTTGAGGTTGTCGAGGTCGACGACGAACAGCGTGAACGGGGTACGGCCGGTCCGGGCTTCCTCCACCGAGGCATTGAGGGCGTTGGTGCAGCCGCGACGGTTCATCGCTTCGGTCAACGGGTCTTCCAGCGCGTACTGTTCGAGGTGGCGTCGCGCCCCGTCGACGTTATGCAGGACCCGTTGGATCCCGTTGAGCAGGCGACTCATCTCATCCTGGCCCAGCTCGTGCGGCACGAGCCGGGGCAGCACGCGCTGGCCTTCGTAATCGTCCAGCGCCGCGACGGCGCGGCGCAACGGCTGCAGCAGGTGGTAGACCAGCAGCAGCGCCACCACCGTGCCCACCAGCGTCGCGGCGAGCCCGATGCCGATGCCGAGCAGGATGCGCTCCGGCGCCGCGTCGTTGTTGCTGGCCAGCCACGCCACCAGCGCCAGCATCGGCAGGGCGATGCACACCAGCATCACCGCCATGATCTTGGCCCGGTAGGAATGCGGAAACAGGTGCGAGAAGACCGCATATGTCTTCATCGCGGCAGCCCATGCGCGCGGGGCCTGATGCAGGCCGCCCGGCGCGTCCACGTTGCTACGTGCATCTCCCCCCCTATGCGCAAACCACTGCGCCGCACCCGGCAAATCCGGGCCCCCCAAAAAGTGTCTGTCAGGAAGTCCGGCCGATGCCGGTATCACCCTGGCTCACCGCCTGTTTCAAGCCCTGGTCAGACGCGATACCCCATATGGATCGCCACGATGCCGCCGGACAGGTTCCGGTAGCTGCAGCGATCGAATCCGGCGGCTTCCATCATCCCCTTGAGGGCTTCCTGCGAGGGATGCTTGCGGATCGATTCGGCGAGGTACTGGTAGCTGCCGGCATCGTTCGCGAACAGCTTGCCCAGCCGCGGCAGGATGTTGAACGAATGGAAATCATAAACCGGCTTGAACCACTCGGCCTTCACCTCGGAAAACTCCAGCACCCGCGCCTGTCCGCCGACCCTGAGCACGCGCCGCATCTCGGCCAGGGCGGCGTCCTTGTCGGTGACGTTGCGCAGGCCGAAGGCGATGGTGACCAGGTCGAAGCTGGCGTCGGGAAACGGCAGCGCCTCGGCATTGCACTGCACGTACTCGAAGCCGCGCACGTTGCCGCGGTCGGTCATGCGATCGCGGCCGGTGCGCAGCATGGCGCCGTTGATGTCGCCCAGCACGATCTCGCCGGTCTCGCCGACGCGATCCCTGAGCAGCGCGGCGATGTCGCCGGTACCACCCGCGAGGTCGAGCACGCGGTCGCCGCGCTTCACCGGCGCGGTCGCGACGTAATACCGCTTCCACACCCGATGGATGCCGAGCGACATCAGGTCGTTCATCAGGTCATAGCGCCCGGCCACCGAGGAGAACACCTCGCCGACCAGCTTCTGCTTCTCGGCCGCAGGCACTTCGCGGTAGCCGAAGTGGGTGGTGGCTGGCCTGGTGGTCTGGTCGGTACCCATACCGCATTATCGCACCCCTTTGCGGCCGCTCCCGGCCCTGCGCCGTGACTTTCGGGGCGTGACCTTCCCGACTCGCGCCGTACGATCCGGACGATGGACTCAGCCGGCTGCTACGAGACCCGTCACGGCGGCGGGAACGCTCTCGACACGCATCGCCATACCCGGCCTTACGCGGCGCTGGTGGTGGACGGCAGCCATGTCGAAGCCAGCATCGACGGACCGATCCTGTGCGAACCCGGCACGCTGCTGCTGCATCCGGCTTTCCATGCGCATGGCAATACCTTCGGCCGGCAGGGCGCGCGCGTGCTCAACCTGCCGCTGGAAGCCGACCTCAAGCTCCATCGCGCGGTGGCCTGCACGGTGCCGAGCCTGTCCGAGGCGCAGCAGGTCCTGCGCATGGCCGGCCCCCGGGCGGTCCGCGCGCTGTTCGAAGCCTCCGAGCCCCTGCAACCGGCCGCCTCGGACTGGCAGGCGGCCTTCCTGTTGGCATTGCGCGACTCCGATGAGTCCTGCGGTGCCATCGCCGCCCGGCTCGGGGTGAGCGCCGGCCACGCCAGCCGCGCATTCCGGCGCTCGCACGGCATGGGTCCGCGGGCGCTGCGCCTGGAGCTGCGCTGGCGACGCGCGCTGGGCCTGCTGACCGGTCCGGGTTCGCTGGCGGATATTGCTGCGCAGGCCGGCTTCACCGATCAAAGCCATTTCAACCGGGTGGTCCGGGGCTGCAGCGGGCTGACCCCCGCGCGGCTGCGCGCCCAGATCAAATGCGTACAAGACGCTTGCGGTTCGCGCATGGCGCAATCGGCATGACGGCCGCTCCACGGCCACCATCGCCGGAAACCCCATGTCAACGATTCGCTCGCTTCCCGGCAGCTGCCTGCTGGCCGCCCTGATCGCCGGTACGGCTGCCGCCAGCCGCCATGAAAGCTCGCCTGCAGCCCAGGACGCCATCGCCGCGTCGACCAGCGCCATTCTGCAAGGCGATGCCGGCCAAGCGCTCGCCGCGCTCGAACCCGTGCCGGCAGCAGAGTTTTCCGCCAAGGATGCCGGCTATCGCGCCTGCATGTTCGCCCGCCTGCAGCGCTCCGCACCGCCGCGCCTGGTCGAAAGCATCGAGGACGAATTCGTCGTGGAAGTCCTGCGCCTGTACCGGGACTATTGGTGGCACGCACTGCAGGCGCCGGCGCAACGCCAATCGCTCGAACAGCGCTTGCACGCCCAGCTGCAGGCACTGCTGGGTTCCGCGGCGGAGGGTGCTGCGGATTTCGACGCGCTCGAACCGATCCTCACGGCCGAACTGGAGCGGCGCGGCTTCCACGCACAGCTTGGCCGGACCCCGCCACTGCGCGAACTGATGCTGTGGCGCCGGCAGGACAGCCGCAGCTACGACGTGCGCTTGCCCGAGGGGCCGCATACCGTGCACGTGGAACTGCTCGATGATTTCGTCACCCGCGGCTGGTCGGCCTACGGCCGCTGCGAGCGCGGCTCCAGCGGCGGCTGGGCCACGGCCGAAAAGCTCTACGCGATCGTGCCGGCCTACGACAAGGATGGAGGTCTCGCATCGGAGGCGTTCCAGGTGGTGTTCCTGGGGCACGAAACCCAGCACTTCGCCGACCAGAACCGTTATCCGGGCATGGCGTCGTGGGAGCTGGAATACCGCGCCAAGCTGGTCGAGCTGGCGCAGGCCGAAACGGTCAGCGGCAAGCGGCTGCGCGGTTTCATGACCTCCCAGAGCGACAACATCGATTCGCCGCATACCTATGCCAACAAGCGCCTGATCGCGGCGTTGACGGCGCGCCTGGGACGTGCCCCGGACACAGTGCCGGTACCGGATCTGCAGGCCGCAGCGCGCGCCGAGCTGCTCACCGACAGCGCGCGCCGAGAGCCGGGCGGGAAATAGCCGCGCCAGACGAAGCTGCGTCGCAGCGGGGACCATGGGATGCGGCGCCGCGCGCACCGCACGGATCGGCATCGCGACGGGACAGGGTTCCGCAACGGGACGGCAGCCAGTATGGTGTCGGCGCGGACGCAAGGACACGTCCGGTGCGGATCTCCCCCGGACGCGCGCGGCATGGACATGGCGCGACGCATTCCCTCCTCTGGCACGGCAACCTTCATGACGACACAACAAACCCGCTGGTCGCAGTTCGGTGTGCTCATCACGGTGTTCTTTTTCTGGGGGTTCGTCGCCGCCAGCAACGACATCCTGATCCCGGTGTTCAAGAAGGCCTTCGACCTGACGCAGGGCCAGAGCCAGCTGGTGTCGGTGGCGTTCTACGTGGCGTACACCGTCGGCTCGCTGATCTATTTCGGCATTTCCAAATCGATCGGCCAGGACGTGCTGAACCGGATCGGCTACAAGAACGGCATCTGCCTGGGGCTGGTGATCTCGGCGTTGGGCACCTTGCTGTTCTATCCGGCGGCGAACGCAGGTTCGTTCGGCCTGATGCTGTCGGGGCTGTTCATCGTCGGGCTGGGCTTTTCGCTGCAGCAGATCGCGGCCAATCCGCTGGCGATCGTGATGGGCAACCCGAGCACCGGCGCGCAGCGGCTGACCATGGCCGGCGGCGTCAACAACTTCGGCACCACCATCGGGCCGCTGCTGGTCAGCGTGGCGATCTTCGGCAGCGTCGCAGCCGGTGGCACCGATGCCAGCATCGAAAGCGTCAAGACCCCGTACCTGGTGCTGGGCCTGGCCTTCATCCTGGTGGCGGTGTTCATCAAGTTCTCGTCCGTCCCCAACAAGATCGACCTGGATGCGGTGACCGAATCCGAAGCGCAGGACGAGGGCAAGCTGATCCACAAGGAATCCGCCTTCGCCTATCCGCAGCTGGTGCTGGGCATGATCGCGATCTTCGTCTACGTGGGCGTGGAGGTTTCGACCATCGCCAACCTGCCGGCCTATCTGGAGGAGGACCTGGGGATCTCGACCAGCCAGCTGGCGCCCTACGTGTCGCTGTACTGGGCCAGCCTGATGATCGGCCGCTGGACCGGCGCGGCCGGCGCGTTCGAGATCGGCGCCGGCGCCAAAAGAATGCTCACCCTGATCCTGCCCTACCTCGCCTTCGGCGTGTTCCTGGCGGTCAACCGGATCGCCCAGCATGAGGTGTCGCAGTTCTACGGCTATGTCTTCGTCATCGTGACCATGATCCTGGCCACCCTGGCCAGCCGCGGCAACCCGGCGCGGATGCTGCTCTACTTCGCGCTGTGCGGCATCGCGGCATTGCTGATCGGCATGTTCACCACCGGCAAGGCCAGCGCGGTGGCCTTCATCAGCGTGGGCCTGTTCTGCAGCACCATGTGGCCGTGCATCTTCGCCCTGGCGATCACCGGCCTGGGTCACAACACCAACCAGGGCAGCAGCCTGCTGATCATGATGATCATGGGTGGGGGCATCGTGAGCTGGCTGCAGGGCACGCTGGCCGACAGCGTGGGCATCCACATGAGCTTCTGGGTCGGCGTCGCCTGCTTTGCCTACCTGGCCTTCTACGCGGTGCGCGCCAGCGGCGTGCTGAAGAAGCAGGGCATCGACCTGGACAAGCTCGCCACCAGCGGCGGACATTGAGCGGTCGTTCCGCGCCCTCGTCCATGGAGCCCCGGCCGCGGCCGGGGTTCCCGTTTGCGATTGAAAAGACCCGGCCGCGCATCATCGCGCCATCGCCGGGAACGAATTCCCGCCAAGCATGATCGCGACACCCGATTACCGCGCATTGCTCGATACGGCCATCGCCGAGGCGCGGCAGGGCCTGGCCGAAGGCGGTATTCCGATCGGCGCGGCGCTGTATCACGACGACGGCCGGCTGCTCGGCTGCGGCCATAACCGCCGGGTGCAGGAGAACGACCCGTCCGTGCACGGGGAGACCGACGCATTCCGCAAGGCGGGCCGGCAGCGACGCTACCGCGACACCATCATGGTGACCACGCTGGCGCCGTGCTGGTACTGCAGCGGCCTGGTGCGACAGTTCGGCATCGGTACGGTGGTGGTCGGCGAATCGGTCAACTTCCGCGGCGCGATCGACTGGCTGCGCGAATCCGGGGTGCGGGTGATCGACCTGGCGGACGAGCGCTGCATTGCGATGCTCGGCGACTGGATCGCCGCCAATCCGGACGTGTGGAACGAGGACATCGGCGAGGCTTGAAGTGGTATGGCCCGGATGCGCGCCAAGCGAATGGCTTGGAGGCAACCGCGATGGACGCCTGTTCCTGAGCGAGGACATCGAGGTCGGTCCAAGCCAGCCGACGGTGCCAGGCCCCTCAGCGTCGGCGGCCACGGCACGCGCTGACCACGTTCAATGACTGCGTGCTGGGCCAACTTCAGGCCTGTCCGGACCACCCAATCCTGCCGGCAGAAGGCAACGGGGCGGGGTTTTCCGGGCTGCAGGTGCGGCGGACCCGGTCGCCAACCCGGCAAGCTTCCCCATGGGCTGATGCGTGGCAGGCAGGTCGCAGAGGCCGCCGGGGCTGGCGGGACTTCGACGAGGATCCACCTGGCAGCAGTCGGCATCCCGCCCCGACGGCACCGGGCGGTGGCCCGACGATAGGGAGAGCGCATCGATGTCGCCGCGACGCCGAGGGCCGCGGACGCAATGCGGGCGACAACATTTCAGTCAGGATTGCTCCGGCAAGATCGTGTCACGCGGCTGTCATGACCCCCGTCCTGGCGCTCCGCTCCCCCGGAATTCCGCTTCCGGCTTCCCGCCGGACGCGCAAGCGTGGATCGATCGATGCATTGGACCCTGTTCCCCGTTCTGGCGCTCCTGGTTGCGCTGGTCGTTGTCTCCGGCAAGGCGGTGCGCTGGAAGGCCGCGACGCTGTCGCTGCTCATGCTGGCGCTGAGCAGCTGGTGGCTGATCGACCGCCTGAGCGGCGATGGCTTCAATGCGGCCGCGCTCTACCACATGCACGCCGACCTGGAGGGCGCGGGAATCAGCGAATTCAGCGGCCTGATCGCGACCTTCCTGGGGCTGGTCGTGCTGTCGCTGTGCGCGTTGCTGCTCCCGCGCGTGCGCCGCTTCCGCGACGTCGCGCATGGCGACGGGGCGCTGGCGGCCTTCGCCTGCGTACTGTTGGTGGCGGTGGCGATCAGCCCGCTGCCGTCCGATGCCCTGCGCCTGTACCGCAACCAGCGCCCGGTCGACTACAGCGCGGTCGCAGGTGAATACGTCAAGCCATACCAGCTGATCCGCCGTCCCCGCAACATCGTGTGGATCTACGCCGAGAGCCTGGAGCGCACCTATCTGGATCCGGTGGCCTTTCCCGGGCTGACGCCGAACCTGACCCGGTTGGCCTCCCAGGGCCTGGACGTGCGCGACCTGGACTCGGTCGAAGGCACCGGCTGGACCATCGCCGGAATGGTGGCTTCCATGTGCGGCGTGCCCTTGACCACCACGCCCGGCGACGAAAACAGCATGGGGCGCATGGCCCGGTTTCTCCCCGACGCGGACTGCCTGGCCGACTACCTGGGCCGGCAGGGGTACAGCAATCATTTCGTCGGCGGGGCCGATTCCGCGTTCGCCGGCAAGGGCCGGTTCCTGCGCAGCCACGGCTTCGAAGACGTGCGCGACATGGCCTATTACCGCGACCGCGGCGTCGCGCCCGCGCATTTCTCCGAATGGGGCCTGCACGACGATGTGCTCCTCGAGGACGCCTGGCAGCGCTTCCAGAGCCTGTCCCGTGCCGAGCGCCCGTTCATGCTGGTGGCGCTGACCATGGACACCCACCATCCGGCCGGGCACCTGCCGGTGTCATGTCGCGGCCAGCCATATCGCAGCCGGCATGGCGACATCGGCCTGCTGCACGCGCTCAAATGCAGCGATCGCCTGATCGGGGCGCTGGTCGACCGGATCCGCAACAGCCCATACGCCGACGACACCCTGATCGTGGTGTCCTCAGACCACTTGGCGATGCCCAATGACCTCAGTCCGGTGCTGGCAGATCTGCACCGCGAGAATCTGCTGCTGTTCCTCGGCAAGGACATCGCACCACGGCAGTTCACGGCCAGCCGGGGCAGTCCGCTCGATGCCGGCGCCACGTTGCTGCAGCTGCTCGAACCCTCGATCGACGCGATCGGCTTCGGCCGTTCGCTGCTGGCCGCCCGACCGGCTCGCAGCGCCAGCGCGGCCGCGCGTGCGGGCGACGATGACGCCTATCCGCGCTATCTGGCCTATTCCCGCTCGCTATGGACCCCGGACAGCAGTGGCGACCTGCGCATGGACGGCGATGGCCGGATCGCGATCGGCGGACAGCGGGTCGAGCCGCCGGTGCTGCTGCAGTACGACGACGAAGGCAGGTTGAGTGGAATCACGCTGGAGGACACCGTGCGCCAGCTCGCGCGCATGCGGCCTGGAAACGTTGCGGCCTATGTGCAGCGCTGCATCGCCTTCGAGGACCGGGTGCTCGACAACGAGTGGTGCGCGCTACTGGTCGACCGCGAGCGTGGCGCACGCCTGGTCGGTGAAACCCAGCTGCGGCGCGGCGTGCACGTGGATGCGGTCTCCGGGCGACCGGCACGCCATGGCGCGCGCGCGCGCCAGCCGGTGACCATCGCCAACCGGATCGAGAACGCCGACCGCGGCCGTTACCTGCTGCAGCTGTGGACCCAGCAGCGTCCGGGCACGCCGTTCTGGCTGGAAGCGGTCTCCGCCCAAGGTGAGATCGTTGCGACCCACTGGGTCCGGCCCGACGCCCTGGGCAGGATCTCGCTGCCGCTGGTGCTGGAGCGGCCCACGGACGTATTGCGCCTGCGTGCATGGCTGGATCCGAGCGAACGTTTCGCGGTCGAACGCCATGCATTGCTGCCCGTGCGCACCTATGCAGCAGCGCGCAAGCCGGCTGCAGGCGCGTCCGCACGCACCTCGCGTTCGCGCGGCTGACCGCCGCCTGGCGGTCGCTGCCGGATTCCGGACCCCGGCGCGCCGTCCGCTGGCGCTCAGAGGCTGCCGCTCAGAGGCTGCCGTTCAGAGACTGCCGTTCAGAGACTGCCGTTCAGAGGATGTAGCGGCTCAGGTCCGGATCCTGGACCAGCTCGCCCAGGTGCGCGTCGACATAGGCGCGGTCGATCACGACCTCGCCGCCCTTGTCGGGCGCGTCGAAGCTGAGGGTGTCGAGCAGCCGCTCGAGCACGGTATGCAGGCGGCGGGCGCCGATGTTCTCCTGGCGTTCGTTGACCTGGGCGGCGATCTCGGCGAGCAGATCGATCGCGTCGGCCGAGAACGACAGCGCCACGCCTTCGGTCTTGAGCAGCTCCACGTACTGCCGGGTCAGCGATGCCTTGGGCTCGGTCAGGATGCGCACGAACTCGTGCTTGCCCAGAGCGCCCAGTTCCACCCGGATCGGGAACCGGCCCTGCATCTCCGGGATCAGGTCGGACGGCTTGGCCAGATGGAACGCGCCGCTGGCGATGAACAGGATGTGGTCGGTGCGGACCGCGCCGTACTTGGTGCTGACGGTGGAGCCTTCCACCAGCGGCAGCAGGTCGCGCTGCACGCCTTCGCGGCTGACGTCGGCACCGTAGCCTTCGCTGCGCTTGGCGACCTTGTCGATCTCGTCGATGAAGACGATGCCATGCTGTTCGCAGGCCTCGATCGCGGCTTCGCGCACCTCATCCTCGTTGACCAGCTTGCCCGCTTCCTCCTCGATCAGCAGCGGGCGCGCTGCGCGCACCGGCATGGTCTTGCGGTTGGTCTTGCTGCCGGCCAGCTGCGAGAACATCGAACGCAGCTGCTGGCCCATTTCCTCCATGCCCGGCGGCGCCATGATGTCGACGCCGACATTGATCGCGGTTTCGATCTCGATCTCGCGCTCGTCCAGCTCGCCTGCGCGCAGCTGCCGGCGCAGCTTGGCGCGGGTATCGCTGTCGGCGGCCGAGGGCTCGGCTGCGATGTCCTGCGCGTTCGGCGCGCCGAAGCCGAAGCCGCCAGCGCGGCGCGGCAGCAGCGCATCGAGGATCCGGTCCTCGGCCCGCTCCTCGGCCTGGTGACGCACGCGCGCCTTGGCCTGCTCGCGGTAGAGCTTGACCGCGGTGTCGGCCAGGTCGCGGATGATCTGCTCGACGTCCTTGCCAACGTAGCCGACCTCGGTGAAGCGCGTGGCTTCCACCTTCACGAACGGCGCATTGGCCAGCGTGGCCAGGCGCCGCGCGATCTCGGTCTTGCCCACGCCGGTGGGGCCGATCATCAGGATGTTCTTAGGCATCACCTCGTTGCGCAGCTCGTCGTCGAGCTGCATCCGCCGCCAGCGATTGCGCAGGGCGATGGCGACCGCGCGCTTGGCGGCCTGCTGGCCGACGATGTGGCGGTCGAGCTCCTGCACGATCTCGCGCGGGGTCATGGTGGCGGAGTTGTTCTGGGTCTTCGACATGGGATCCTGCGTGGGGAGCGATTGCGTAAGAGCTCCCTGTAGGAGCGCCTCTTAGGCGCGACATGCTATTCCGGATGGAGATTCGGCACCGGTCGCGCCTAAGAGGCGCTCCTACAAGGGCATCAAAGTTCTTCGACGACGATGTTGCGATTGGTGTAGATGCACACGTCGCCGGCGATGTTGAGCGCTGCGGTGGCGATGGCTTTGGCATCCAGCTGGGTATGCGCCAGCAGCGCCCGCGCCGCGGACAGCGCGTACGGGCCGCCGGAACCGATCGCGACCAGGCCGTCCTCGGGCTCGATGACGTCGCCGGTGCCTGAGACGATCAGCGAGGTTTCCCGGTCGGCGACCGCGAGCAGCGCCTCGAGCTTGCCGAACCGGCGTTCGGTGCGCCAATCCTTGGCCAGTTCCACCGCGGCGCGGGTCAGCTGGCCGTGCTTTTCCAGTTTCGATTCGAACAGCTCGAACAGGGTGAAGGCATCGGCCGCAGCCCCGGCGAACCCCGCCAGCACCTGCCCGTCCTTGCCGAGCCGGCGCACCTTGCGCGCATTGGCTTTCATCACCGTGTTGCCGAGCGTGACCTGGCCATCGCCCGCGACCACCACCCGGCCCTCGCGGCGAACCGAAAGGATGGTGGTGGCGTGGAATACGTTGGGATTGCGGCTGGGATCCATGCGGCCTCCTGCGGAAGCTCCATGGATGGGGATGCCGTCGAGGCGACGCAAGCCCGCGCCGCGATCGATGGTCCATCACGATCAGCCTCGCGCCGCCGCGGGGCCGTGAACAGGGGCACGGCGAAGCTTTCCTGGACGCCGCAGGAAGGCATTCGCGGCCAAGGCCGCTCCCACGCACAGATCGTGCGTCGGGGGCGTAACCCGAACTACTTCCGTTTGGCCCGCGGATGCGCGGCGTCGTAGACCTTGGCCAGATGCTGGAAGTCGAGGTGGGTGTAGATCTGGGTGGTGGCGATGTCGGCATGACCGAGCAGTTCCTGCACGCCGCGCAGGTCGCCGGAGGATTCGAGCACATGGCTGGCGAAGGAATGCCGCAGCAGATGCGGGTGCACGCGCTTGAACAGACCCTGCCGCTGGGCCAGCTGGCGCAGGCGCAGCTGCACCGCGCGCGGGGTAATCGGGCCGTTGCGGCCCGGGAACACCGGCGCAGCGCTTGCCACCTGCGCGTGCGCGCGCCATTCGGCCAAAGCCGTGCGCGCGTGCGAGCCCACCGGCACCACGCGCTGCTTGCTGCCCTTGCCCAGCACGGTGACCGTGCCGCCGTCGAGGTCGAGGTCGTGCCAGCGCAGCTGGCACAGCTCCGACAGGCGCAGCCCGGAGGAATAGAACAGTTCCAGCAGCGCGCGATCGCGCAGCCCCAGCGGAACGTCGGTGGGCACCTCGACCAGGCGCGCGGCCTCGTCCGGATCGAGCACCTGTGGCAGCTTGCGCGGCGCCTTGGGCGCGCGCACCCCGGCGGCGGGATTGGCGGGGATGCGCGCGTGCTTGAGCAGCCACTGGAAATAACTGCGACAGGCGGACAGGCGCCGCTGCAGGCTCTTGGGCGAAAGTCCGCGCCGGTGCTCGGCGGCGATGAAGGCGCGCAGCTGCTCGGATTGCAGCGCCGACAGGTCGTCGCTGCCCTGCGCCTGTGCCCACGCGGCAAGCGCATCGAGATCGCGCTTGTAGGCATCGAGCGTATGCGCCGACATGCGGCGCTCGACCTGCAGATGCGCGAGGTAATCGTCGATCATCGTCGACGCGGCCAATGCATGGGAAGCCCGCTGTGGGGGGGGGGGGGGGGGGGGGGGGGGGGGGGGGGGGGGCGCCGCGCGGCGGGGGGGCGGGGGGGGGGGC
>NZ_JAKPBV010000007.1:0-148052 GCF_022662515.1 Lysobacter sp. M15
TGGGGGGGGGGGGCGCGCCGTTTTTTTTTCCCCCCCCCCCCGGGGGGGGGGCCCCCCCCCCCCCCCCCCCCCCCCGCTCCCACAAGTGCTTCGATGTCACCCATCGAAGCGGCGCAGCGCGGTGGCCAGCGACTCGGCCATCATCCGCAGGAACAGGGTGCCCATGCCGGGATAGAACCGATTCGGATCGAGGCTGCCGACGGCGATCAGCCCCTGGCCCGGCATCGGCAGCAACGCGCTGGACTGCACCTCGTCGGCGCGCGCGCCGTACAGCAGCGCGTGCTTGTCCGGTTGCAGACGGCCGCATAGCGGTTCGCCATCGGCCAGGCAGTCGCGGAACGGATCGACATGCTTGTCGCCCTGGTCGATCACCTGCAGCCAGCCGGCGTCGTCAAGACCGACGACCGGGCGGAACGACACGATCCGCACCAGATCCCCCTGGAAATCCTCGGCCAGCGCGGCGGCCATCGCGCGCAGGGTGTCGGCGGCGCTGTTCTGCTTCAGCAACGCGAGCGTGAGCTGGTGGGTGCGCACGGCCAGACGTTCGTTGACCTGGGCATTGCCGAACAGCTCCTGCAGGCGGCGGTTGAGCTCACGATTCTTGTCGCGCAGGACTTCCAGCTGGTAGCTGGCCAGCGACGCGGCCGGGCCTGCGTCGCGCGGGACCACCAGGCTGACGGCCAGGTCCGGGAACTGGCGCAGGAATTCCGGGTGCCTGCGCAGGAAGGCAGCCACCTCGTGCGCGCCGAGCTTCTCGGTTGAATCGATCATTGCAGCCATTCCCCGTCGAAAACGAATGCAGCAGGGCCGCCCATCAGGATCGGCGACGTGTCGTCGGGCCAGGTGATGTCAAGCTCGCCGCCCGGCAACGATACGACGGCCTCGCGATCGAGGCGACCGCGCCGCATCAGCACCGCCGCTGCCGCGCAGGCGCCGCTGCCGCAGGCCTGGGTCTCGCCCACCCCGCGCTCGTAGACGCGCAGGCGGATGCGATCGCGCGCAACCGGTTGTGCAAAGCCGACGTTGACCGACTGCGGGAACGCCGGGTCGGCCTGCAGTAACGCGCCGATACGTGCCACTTGCGCGGCGTCCACATCGAGCACCTCGATCACTGCGTGCGGATTGCCCATCGACACCGCGCCGAAATGCAGCGGCTCGCCGTGGACCTCCAGCGCATACTCGTCCTGCGCTTCGGCGAAACCGCGCAACGGCACGGCCTGCGGCGCGAACTGCGGCACGCCCATTGCGATCCGGTAGCGGCCTGCACCCAGGGCCTGCACGGCATGACTGCCGGCAGGACTATCGAGCACGAAGCGCTCGCCCGGCGCGGCGCCATCGCGCGCCAGCCAGGCGGCCACGCAGCGCGCGCCGTTGCCGCATTGGCGCGAGGTCGAGCCGTCCGCATTCCAGATGCCGTAAGCCGCGACCGCCGCACTGCTGCGCGCAGCCTCGATGGTCAGGATCTGGTCGCAGCCCACGCCCGTGTGGCGGTCGGCAAGCGCGCGGCACAATTCGGGCGAAGGATCCGGGGCGCCGCTGCGCAGGTCGAGCACGACGAAGTCGTTGCCCGCACCATGCATCTTGGTGAAGCGCAGGCGCCGGGGATCAGGGTGTGCCATCGTCCGCGGGCGGCGGCGGTTCGACCGGATCGGCCGGCGCGGGTTCGTCCTCCTCCACCGTCGGCTCGGTTGCCGGATCCACGGGGGTGGCTGACTCGGTCGTGGTCGGCGTTTCCGTGGTCGGCGCGGTGTCGGATTCCTGCGCTTCGGGGGCATCGGCCTGCACCAGCGGGCCCTTGTTGCCGCAGGCCGACAAACCCGCCAGCAACGCGGCGCACAGCAGTAAACGCATGATCGTGTTCATGTCCGCATGGTAACGCGGAACGCTAGGAGGGTGGCTGCTGGGCCGGTTCTGGCCGGCGCCACAGCCAGAAACCGACGATCGCCATGCAGGCGATCGGCAGCACGGTCATCCACCAGCGATGCGCGGGGAAGCGGGTCATGATCGCGAGCAGGATCAACGCGCTTCCCAGCATCGCCAGCGTCGCCGACCACTTGGCACGCCGGCTCACCGCCCCATGCCGTTGCCAGTCGCGGATCGCCGGACCGAAGGTCCGGTGCCGCAGCAGCCAGCGATGCAGGCGCCTGGAGCCACGCGCGGCGGCGTAGGCTGCCAGAAGCACGAACACCGTGGTCGGCAGCACCGGCAAGAAGATGCCGACGATACCGACCCCGAGGCTGGCGTAGGCCAGCAGCCACCACACCCAACGCGTCATGGCCCGATTGTAGGAGCGCCACCGCGGCACGAGAGGTCGCGGGCACCCGATCGCGCAGCGATGCGCATTTACGGCGCCGGTTCGGCCACTCCCAGCTGGTCGAGCATGAACGCGTACATTTCCGCCGTTTCGCGATACCTGCGGAAGCGACCGGACTTGCCGCCGTGGCCGGCTTCCATGTTGATCCGGAACACGACCGGCTGGCTGCCGGTGTCGAGGTCGCGCAGGCGTGCGACGTATTTGGCCGGCTCGAAATACTGCACTTGCGAATCCCACAGGCCGGTGCCGACGAACATGGCCGGATAATCCTGGGCCTTGAGGTTGTCGTAGGGCGAATACGAGAGCATGTAGTCGTAGTACTCCTTCTGCTCCGGGTTGCCCCATTCGTCGTATTCGTTGGTGGTCAGCGGGATGCTCGGATCGAGCATGGTTGTGACCACGTCCACGAACGGCACCTGCGACAGGATCACGCGGTACTTGTCCGGCGCCATGTTGGCGATCGCGCCCATCAGCAGCCCGCCCGCGCTGCCGCCGAGCGCGGCGACGCGATCGGGCGCCGCGTAGCCCTGCCGCACCAGATACTCGGTGACATCGATGAAGTCGGTGAAGGTATTCTTCTTGTTCAGCAGCTTGCCGTCGTCGTACCACTTGCGACCCATTTCCTGGCCGCCGCGGATATGGGCGAGCGCGTAGACCATGCCGCGATCGAGCAGGCTCACGTTGGTGACGCTGAAGCCCGGGTCCATCGATGCACCGTAGCTGCCGTAGCCGTACTGCAGCATCGCCGCCTTGCCGTTCTTCTCGAAACCCTTCTTGTAGACCAGCGACACCGGGATCTGGGTGCCATCGCGCGCCGGCACCCACACCCGCTCGGTGACATAGCGGGCGGGATCGTAGCCGCCGAGCACGGGCTGGCGCTTGAGCAGCCGGCGTTCTCCCGTGCTGACGTTGAGTTCGTAGGTGGTGGCCGGCGTGGTCAGCGAGGTGTAGCTGTAGCGCAGCCAGTCGCTGTCGGGCTCGGAATTGACGTCCAGGCCCATCGAATACGCCGGCTCGTCGGCCTTGACGTATTCCTCCTCGCCCTTGGCCTTGAGGATGCGCACGCGCTCGAGCCCGTCGGAACGCTCGGCCACGGCGGTGAAGCCGTCGAACAGCTCGAAACCTTCGATGTAGACGTCGTCGCGGTGCGGCACCCAGTCCTTCCAGTCCTTGCGCGAGGTGGAGTCGCTCGGCGCGGTGACGATCTTGAAGTTCTTCGCACCGTCGGCGTTGGTCCGGATCACCCAGCGATCGCCGAGGTGCTCGGCCTGGTATTCCACGTCGCGCTGGCGCGGCGCGAGCACCACGAACTGCGCCGGGTCGGCGGCCGGCGCGCAGCGCTGCTCGCTCGAGACCGTGCTTTCCACGCCGATGCAGATGTACTTGTCGTCGCGGCTGCGGTCGATCCCCATGTAGAAGCTGTCGTCGGGTTCTTCGTACACCAGCGCGTCCTGGGCGACGGGCGTGCCCAGCACATGCTTCTTCACCCGCTTGGTAAGCAGGGTCTCGGGATCATTCTCGACGTAGAACAGGGTGCGGTTGTCGTCCGCCCAGACCAGGTTGGCGGACACGCCGGTGATCTGCTCGGGATAGGTCTCGCCGGTGGCCAGGTTCTTGAAGCGGATCGTGTACTGACGGCGGCCGTTGGTGTCGTCGGCATAGGCCAGGATGGTGTTGTCCTGGGTGACCTCGTAGTCGCCGACCTGGTAGTAGTCCTTGCCTTTCGCCATGGCATTGACGTCGAGCAGCACTTCTTCGCCATCGAAGTCGCCGGCGGCGTTGGCCTGCTGGATCGATGCCGCGTCCACGCCCGGGCCGTCCTTGCGCCGCGCGTGCACCGGATAGTCCTGCCCGGTCTCGAAGCGGCTGTAGTACCACCAACCGCGTTCGCGGTAGGGCACCGAGCTGTCGTCCTGCTTGATCCGGCCGACGATCTCCTGGTACAGCCGCTCTTCCACCGGCTTGAGCGGCGCCATCACCGTATCGGTATACGCGTTTTCGGCCTGCAGGTAGGCGAGCATCTGCTTGTTTTCGCGCTTGTCGTCGCGCAGCCAGTAGTACTCGTCCTGGCGCTCGGCGCCGAACGGAGCCTTGACCACGTGCGGCTGTTTGACCGCGTCAGGCGGGGTGGGCGGTATCGGTGCGGCGGCGTGCGTGGTCGTGGTCATCAGGCCTAGTGCGAGGAAGAAGTGAGTCGGCTTCATGGATGGGGTCCGTGGGTGGGGATCGCAACGGCATTCGCCGGATCCTTGTTCCGTCATCCCGGCGCAGGCCGGGATTTTCTGTTTATTGAGACGGTCATCAAGACGCCGGCACGCAGCTTGCGTGGGGCGACGACCCGGCTCCGCCGGCGGTCATTCGCCGAGCTGTTGCCAGAGGAAGGTATAGGCGAGTGCCTGCATGTGCGCGGCCTGCTTGTTGTCGGCGGCGCCGCCATGCCCACCTTCGATGTTCTCGTAGTAGCGCACGTCCTTCTGCGCCGCCGCCATCTTCGCCATCATCTTGCGCGCATGGCCGGGATGGACGCGGTCGTCCAGGGTGGAGGTGGTGAACAGCACCGGCGGGTAATCCTTTGCAGGATCGAACAGGTGGTAGGGCGAGAACTTCTGGATGAAGGCCCACTCCTCCGGCTTGTCCGGATCGCCGTACTCGGCCATCCATGAAGCGCCCGCGAGCAGTTGGTTGTAACGCTTCATGTCCAGCAGCGGCACCTGGACCACGATCGCGCCGAACTGGTCCGGATACTGGGTGAGCATATTGCCCATCAGCAGGCCGCCGTTGCTGCCGCCCTGGGTGCCCAGGTGCGCGGGCGAGGTGATCTTGCGATCCACCAGGTCCTGCGCCACGGCCGCGAAGTCCTCGTAAGCCTTGTGCCGGTTGGCCTTGAGCGCGGCCTGGTGCCAGCGCGGGCCGTATTCGCCGCCGCCGCGGATATTGGCCAGCGCGAACACGCCGCCCTGCTCCAGCCAGCCTTTGCCGACGCCACCCGAGTAGGACGGCGTCATCGAGATCTCGAAGCCGCCATAGCCGTACAGCAGGGTCGGCGCGGTGCCGTCCAGAGCGAGGTCGCGCGGACGCACCAGGAAGTACGGGACCCGGGTGCCATCCTTCGAGGTGGCGAAATGCTGCTCCATCGTGTGCTTCGAACCATCGAAGAACACCGGGTTGGACTTGAGTTTCTCCGGCGCTGCACCGACCTGCGCCAGCGACAGCGTAGTGGGGGTGAGGAAATCGGTGGCCGTGAGCCAGACCGCCTCGCTCTCGTCCGGATCCACCGCCGACACCGCCAGCGTGCCGATGCCCGGTGCGCCGACGAAGCCGGTGCGCGTCCAGCCGCCCTCTCCCGGCGTGACCACGCTCAGCTGGTTCTTGACGTCCTGAAGCACGTTCAGCACCAGATGCGACCGGGTCCAGTCGAAACCGGCGAGCGAACTGTTGGCGGTGGGTTCGAACAGCACCTCGAACTCGCGCTTGCCGGCCATGAAGTCGTCGAATCTAGTCGCAAGCAGCGAGCCTGCCTGGTAGGTCCTGCCGCCGACTTCCCAGGGTTCGCGCAGTTCCAGGGTCAGCCATTCGCGATGCACCGACTTGTTTGCCGAGTTGGGCGCCTCGATCTTCGCCAGCGTGCCGTCGCCGCGGCGCAGGTACAGCTCGTCGTTGTAGAAGGCGATGGTGCGGCTGACGAGATCGCGCTGGAAGCCCGGCGTGTGGTCGCGCAGCGCGGCGATGTACATGTCGCCCGGCCCGCCTTCGTACACCAGGGTGGCCGATTCCAGCGGGGTCCCGCGCTTCCACTGCTTGACGATGCGCGGATAGCCCGATGAGGTCATCGAACCCGGGCCGAAATCGGTATAGACGTAGACCGTGTCGGCATCGATCCAGCCGAGGCCGCCCTTGGCTTCGGGGCGGAAGAAGCCGTCGCTCACCCACTGCTTGGTCTCGAGGTCGAATTCGCGGGTGACGTCGGCATCCGAGCCGCCAGGCGACAGCGCGATCAGACAGCGCTTGTAATCGGGCTTGAGGCAATCGGCGCCGTGCCAGACCCATTTCTTGCCGTCGGGAATCTGCTCGGCTTCGTTCAACGCGTCCAGATCGATGACGGTTTCCCAGGCAGGCTTGTCCTTGCGGTACTCCTCCAGCGTGGTGCGGCGCCACAGGCCGCGCTGGTGGTGCTTGTCCTTCCAGAAGTTGTAGTAGTAATCGCCGATCTTTTCCACGCCGGGAATCTTGGCGTCGGAGTCCAGGATCGCGAGGATGTCCGCCTCGAGCTGCTTGAACTGCGGCGTGCTGGCCAGCTCGGCTTCGGCCTTGGCGTTCTGCGCGCGGACCCAGTCCAGGGCCTTGTCGCCGCTGACGTCCTCCAGCCAGGCATAGGGGTCGTCGCTGGCGGGGGCTTGGGCATGCGCACCGGCGGCGGCGAGTCCCGCCGCGATCCCTACGGCATGGCAGGCATGGGCAAGCTTGGACATGCGGCGGAGCTCCGGTTCAAGGGCGGGCAACGCTAGCACAGGCGTCCGCACGCATTGGCCTGCCCAAGGTCACGTTCCGGCCCTTGCCGAAGCGACGCTCAGGCCGCGCGTACCGAACGCCGCGCACCGGGACGCAGCGGACGCCGGCGCGCCTGGCCACCCCGCCGGCGCCGCGGCTGCCGGCGCGCGGCGGCCGATGCCGGCCAATGCGGAATCCGGAAGCGATGCAATGCCCAGAGCGCGCTCAACGGCATGCCCAGCAGCCATAACGGCATCCAGCCCAGCCATGCGTTGTGTCCGCGCGCCGCGGGGAACAACAGCACGAGCGTGGCGCCCAGCCACAGCGTCCGCAACACCGCAGCCCGGAGCCGGGGGTCGGGCGAATGGAACAGCGGACGGCGCACCGCGGGTGTCATGGCGAGGACACTGGACATGGCGAAGATCCTTCGGTTGGCGATGCCGTTCAGACTCCTGCACCCCCATCTCACAGCTTGCGACTTAGGCTATGCATCGCCGATCCACCCGGTTTCCCGATCCAGGCACCCCGTCTCCATGACCCGACGCCCCCGATTGCTCCTGCTGTTCGCCGCCATGCTGCTGGGTCTGCTGATGGCGGGCTGCGGCAGTACGCCCGAGCGGCATACCGAGCCGCTGGCCTATGTGGATCTGCCGCGGTTCATGGGCACCTGGTACGTGATGGCGCGCATTCCCAACGCGCTCGAACGCGGCCACATGGCCAGTCGCGACGTATACACGTTGCAGCCCGACGGCAAGATCGCGGTGCATTACGTGTATCGCACCGGACCGCGGGAGCCGGAGAAGATGCTGGACATCGTGGCCTCCGTGCTGCCCGGCACCGGCAACCGCGAGTGGCGGATGCGCTTCTTCAAGATCGTGCCGACCCGGCAAAGGATCCTGGAGGTCGCGCCGGACGGTTCGTGGGCGCTGATCGATTCGCCCGGACGCGACCTGGCGTGGATCTTCTCGCGCAAGCCGACCATGGACGACGCCCAGTACCTGGCGCTGCGCAAGCGTATGCAGGCGCATGGGATCGATACCGACAAGGTCTGGCGCGTCCCGCATACGGCCGAGGAAGTCGGCCGTCGCGGCTACGACATTCCGAAGAACGAATAGCCGCGCCGCGGGCGTGTATCCGCCGGCGACGGCTTCCAGGCCGGCGCAGCGGCTTGGAGATGGATTGGGTTGGAACATTTGGATCTTGCGCGCCACCGAATAGCGGGTAGCGCGCATGAGACGCTCCACGGCCTTCGGGCGGCTATTGGCGGAAGGCTCGCGACTGACGTCGCTCCTACGATCGCTCCCGCAGGCTTCAATAACCCGCCGCGTCCAACGCCTTGTCCGCCTCGGCGCGGCCGATGGCGATGACTTCGCGTGCGCGCCAGAATTCGTAGAACAGGCAGGCGTCGCGCGGAATCCGGATCACCAGTTCGGGTGGGTCCAGCGCCAGCTGCACGCGCGAGATCTGGGCCTGCATGGTGTCGAGCGAGCGGGCCATGATCTCGGTGAGGCTGATGGCCTCGTCGTCTTCGCGCAGGCGCTGGTCGAGCTGGCGCTCGACCCAGCGGGTGAACCGGTTGCGCCCGGGGTCGCCGTTTTCCGCCTCGCCCTCGGGCGCGGGAGATCCGGGCGGATGCGCCGGCCAGCCATGCATGTCCACCGCGATCAGCCGGTGCGCGTCCGACAGGCGCGTCGCCGCAATGGGCAACGGCGCCAGCAGGCCGCCGTCCACCAGTTCGCGTCCGTGCACTTCGGCCGGAGTGAACAAGCCGGGGATGGCGAACGAGGCCCGGATCGCCTGCCACAATGGCCCGGTGCGCAGCCAGACCTCGCGCTGGCGCAGCAGGTCGACCGCCACGGCGACGAACGGAATCGGCAGCGTCTCGATATCGGGATCGCCCACCACATCGCGCATCGCCCGCACCAGGCGCTGGCCATGGAACAACCCGCCTTGCCCCAGCGCAGGATCGGCGAGCAGGCGCAGGAAGTCGGCGCGGCTCATGCGCTCGAGCTGCTCGCGGAATTCGGACAGCTTGCCTGCGGCGAAGATGCCGCCGACCAGCGCGCCGCTGGAGGAGCCGGCGACCGTGCTGATCCGCAGCCCGCGCGCCTGCAGGGCTTCGATCACCCCGATCTGGGCCAGGCCGCGCGCGCCGCCGGCGCCGAGCGCGAGCGCGACCTTTTCGCCCTGCGCGATCTTCGGGGCTTCGGCCGCCATCAGCGGTCGTAGTTGGACAGCGCGAGCGCCAGCAGAGACTTGGCCTGTTCGCGCAGCGAGGGCGGCTCGACGATCTCGGCGTCGCTGCCGTAATGCAGCACATCCATCAGCAGTTCGCGCGGCGCGCTGTAGGGGATCTTCAGCTCGTAGCGGCCATCGGACAGCATCCGGCCCTGCTGCTGCGAATGCCAGTGCTCGTCGGCCACCCAGCGCGCGGCCTTGGGGCTGAACACGATGGTGGCCCAGCCCTTGGGTTCGCCGGAAAAGATGCCGTAGCTGCCGGCCAGGTGCTGGTTGAGTTCGGCCTCGTCGATGTCACGCGCGGCGGCGTCGAGCACCCGCGCCGCGGCGATGCGGTCCACCGAGAAGCTGCGCAGCGCGTCGCGCTCATGGTCCCAGGCGTCCAGGTACCAGTTGTCGCGGTAATGGGTGACGCGCTGCGGCGACACCGTGCGCCTGGTCTTTTCGTCGGTGGAGCGCGCGCGATAGTCGAACGCGAGCTGCTTGCGGTCCAGCACCGCGCTGGCCACCGCGCGGAAGGCGTGCTCGTCGAGCTTGCGGGTGCGGTGCGGGATCACCCGCACCCGCTCCACCGGCCAGCGCTTGCCTCCGGCCTGTTCGGCCAGCAGCGCCTCGACCCGCCCCTGCAACGGGGCGAGCGCGCTCGAGAGCACCCCACCGCCGGTCCGTGCGAGCAGCTGCTGCGCCGCAAGCAGGGCATGCAGCTCCTCCGAGCTGAGCCACAGACCCGGCAGCTCGAAGCGATCGCCTTCCTTCTGGTCGTAGCGGAAACCGGCCTCGCCATCGCCCACCACCGGCGCCATCAGCGCATCGCGCAGGAAGGCCAGATCGCGGTACACGGTGGCGCGCGAGCAGCCGAGGTCTTCCTGCAGCCGCGGCACCGTCACCGGATAACGCGCGGCCTTGAGAATCCGATGCAGGGCGTTGATGCGTTCGTAACGGTCCATGCGCGGATTATGCCGCGTCGGCCGCCAGGCAGCCGCTTTGCCGTTTGAAGGGAGATGGTGGTCGCGATCGTCGCGTTCCACGCCCGCCGGAGCAGTCCATGACCCGCTATGTCGTCGCCACGAGCGCGATCGTCCTCATCGCCACGCTGGGCGCCTGCAAGGCCTCCTCCCCCGCCGCACCGGTTGCGGACGGCAGCACGGCCGCGACGGCAGCCAGCGGCGAAAGCCGCGAATCCGGCATGGCTGCCACCGCGCAGGCGCTCAACCCGCTGGCCACGCCCAAGGACGCGATGCTGGCCTCGATGAAGGCGTTCCGCGACGTGCGCAGTTACCACGCCAGCATGCGCATGGAGGGCGGTCCGGAAGGGGTGATGACCAATGAAATGGACTTCGTCGCCCCGGACCGCTACCGCATCACCATGAAGAGCCGCGGCATGGAAGTGCACAACGTGCGTATCGGCAACGACACCTGGATGACCATGAACGGCCGGACCAGCAAGGTCACCATGCCGCCGGGGACCATGGACCAGTGGCAGGACATCATGCACAAGAGCCAGGAAACGATGGACGTGGAGGCGCAGGGCCGCGAAACCATCGACGGCGTGCCCACCCGCAAGTACCTGATCCACCAGACCGACCCCAAGCCCAGTGACGTGGCGGTCTGGATCAACAGCGACGATCTCGTCCACCAGGCGCGGATGCAGAGCGATTACCAGGGTACGCCGATCACCACCACGATCCGCTACACCCGCTACAACGACCCGGCGATCATGATCGACCCGCCGCAGTAATCATTCGGGAACCTGTGGGAGCGGCCTTGGCCGCTCCCACAAGGTCGCTCCCGCCGGGGACGCATGCGGCACAATGTGCGCCATGCGCAAACCGCAGCTCAATCTGTCGCCCTCGCCCGGCGACGAGGTCAAGACCACGACCTGCGTGTGTGCGCGCGCCGGCAGGTGCGCATGAGGCAGCCCATCCTCAATCTGTCGCCTTCGCCCGGCGACGAGGTCAAGACCACGACCTGCTACATGTGCGCATGCCGCTGCGGCATCAAGGTGTGGCTGCAGGACGGGCAGATCCGCTATATCCAGGGCAATCCCGCACACCCGGTCAACAAGGGCGTGCTGTGCGCCAAGGGCGCGAGCGGGATCATGCAGCACTATTCGCCCGCCCGGCTGAGCAAGCCACTGTTGCGCACTGGCGAGCGCGGCAGCGGCGAGTTCAGGGAAATCGAGTGGGAAGAAGCGCTGCAGATCGCGACTGCCTGGCTGGCGCCGATCCGCGAGCGCAATCCCGACGAGCTGGCCTTCTTCACCGGCCGCGACCAGTCGCAGGCCCTGACCGGCTGGTGGGCGCAGCAGTTCGGCACGCTCAACTACGCCGCGCATGGCGGCTTCTGTTCGGTGAACATGGCCGCTGGCGGGTTGTACACGCTCGGCGGCAGCTTCTGGGAATTCGGCGAACCCGACTGGGAGCACACCCGGCTGCTGATGCTCTGGGGCGTGGCCGAGGACCACGACTCGAATCCGATCAAGCTCGGCCTGGGCAAGCTCAAGGGGCGTGGCGCGAAGATCATCGCGGTCAACCCGGTGCGCACCGGCTACGGCGCGATCGCCGACGAATGGATCGGCATCCGTCCGGGCACCGACGGGTTGTTCGCGTTCGCGCTGATCCATGAACTGCTGCGATCGGATCGCATCGACCTGGACTTCCTGGTGCGCTACGCGAACGCGCATTGGCTCGTGGTCCGCAATCCGGGCGGCGCGGACGATGGGCTGTTCGCGCGCAACGAAGGGGGCGATGTGCTGTGCTGGGATCGCGACGACGCGCGCCCCGCACGCGCCGATGCCATCGGCATCTCGCCGGCGATCGTCGGCGAATACACCCTGCCCGACGGGCATCGCGCCGTGCCGGTGTTCCAGCTCGTCGCAGAGCGCTATCTCGATCCGCAGTATTCGCCCGACGCGGTCAGCGAGCGTTGCGGCATCCCGGCCCACACGATCCGGCGGATCGCACGAGAACTCGCTGAAGCTGCCTTCGAATCGAATCTCTCGCTGCCCATCGCCTGGACCGATGCCTGGGGCCGCGAGCATGCGCAGATGGTCGGCCGCCCGGTGTCGATGCACGCCATGCGCGGGATCAGCGCGCACAGCAATGGCTTCCACACCTGCCGTGCACTGCATCTGCTGCAGCTGTTGCTGGGCGCGGTGGATGCGCCTGGCTCGTTCCGTTTCCAGCCGCCGTATCCCAAGCCGATCCCACCGCCCAACCGGCCGGGCCGGACGCGCCGGGACGACGGCACCCTGGACGCACCGCCACTCGGCTTCGTGCACGGACCCGAAGATCTCGTCGTCGATGCCGATGGCCAGCCGCGCCGTATCGACCACGCCTTCTCATGGGCGTATCCGCTCTCCGCGCACGGCATGCTGCACACGGTGATCCGCAACGCGCACGCGGGCGATCCGTACAGGATCGACACGTTGCTGATGTTCATGGCCAACATGAGCTGGAACTCGGCCATGAACACGCGTCAGACCATGCACTGGCTGACCGACAAGGACGAAGCCGGCGACTACCGGATCCCGCACATCATCTATTCCGATGCCTATGCCTCGGAGATGGTCGCCTACGCCGACCTGGTGCTGCCGGATACGACCTATCTCGAACGCTTCGACGCGATCAGCCTGCTCGACCGGCCGATCTCCGACGCCGACGCCGCCAGCGACGCAATCCGGCATCCGGTGTTCGAACCGGCCACGCAGCCCGACGACCAGGGGCGCCCGCGCGACGTGCGCGGCTTCCAGTCGGTGCTGCTCGACCTGGGCGCACGCCTGGGCCTGCCTGGCATGGTGCACGCCGACGGCTCGGCGCGGTACCGCGACTACGCCGACTACATCGTCCGCCACGAACGCGCGCCCGGCGTCGGCCTGCTGGCCGGCTGGCGCGGCGCCGAGGGCGACGAGGAAGGCAAGGGCGCGCCGAATCCGGAACAGCTGCAGCGCTATATCGAGCACGGCGGCTTCTGGCACGCGCCGGTGCCCGAATCGGCGCGCTATTTCAAGATGGCCAACCGCGACTACCTGCAATGGGCGCAGCGGTTCGGCTTCGTCGGCGCGACCGAACCGATCGTGCTGCAGCTGTACTCGGAAACCCTGCAGAAATTCCGGCTCGCCGCGCAGGGCCATGGCGAACACCAGCCGCCGCAGGCGCACCGCGCACGGGTGGAGATGTATTTCGATCCTCTGCCGATCTGGTATGAGCCGTTCGAGCACGACCAGACCTCGCGCGAGCGGTTCCCGCTGAACGCGGTCACCCAGCGCCCGATGTTCATGTACCACGCCTGGGGTTCGCAGAACGCCTGGCTGCGCCAGATCGCCGCACGCAATTATCTGTACCTGCATCCGGCCACCGGCGAACAGCACGGGATCGCCGACGAAGACTGGATCACGGTGTCATCGCACCACGGCAGCATAACGGTGCAGGCGAAGTTCGCATCCAATGTGCAGCCGGGCACGGTCTGGACCTGGAACGCGATCGGCAAGCGGCGCGGCGCGTGGAAGCTGGCCAAGGATGCACCGGAAGCGGCGCAGGGCTTCCTGCTCAACCATCTGATTTCCGACCTCACTCCGCGCGGCGATTACGCCAACGCCGATCCGGTCACCGGACAGGCCGCGTGGTTCGACCTGCGCGTGGCGATCGGCAAGGCGCCAGCGCAGTCCGAGGTGTCGCAGCCGCAGTTCGCGCCGCTGCACGCGCATCCGGCAGATGACCGACCGCTGCGCTACGGCGCCAGCTTGCGCCGCCGCAACAGGACCGGCCCATGAACGTACTGCGCATCCTGGCCGGCTGGGCCTGCATCGTGGCCGCGCTGGCGTTGATCGTGCTGTTCGCACTCGGCGGCGCGTCCGGCGTATCCGCGCCGGCTTCGCCTGCACTGATGGCGCACTTGCCGCTGGTTGCGGTCGGTCTGGCACTGCTGGCCGTAGGGGTGTGGCTGCTGAAGAAGGGAAAGCCCTCGCGATGACCGCCCTGCCGCCGCCATCGACGAAGAAGCTCGGCCTCGTGATCGACCTGGACACCTGCGTCGGTTGCCATGCCTGCGCCACCAGCTGCAAGGAATGGAACGCCGGCGGCATCGCCGGGCCGCTCACCGACGAACGTCCTTACGGCAAGGACCCGCAGGGCGTGTGGTTCAACCGCGTACACAGCTACGAAGTGGCCGAAAGCCCGGCGCAGCCGGCGATCACCCTGCACTTCCCGCGTTCGTGCCTGCACTGCGAGACCCCGGCCTGCGTCACCGTGTGCCCCACCGGCGCCAGCTACAAGCGCGCCGAAGACGGGATCGTGCTGGTGGACGAGGACAAGTGCATCGGCTGCAAGCTGTGCAGCTGGGCCTGCCCCTACGGCGCGCGCGAATACAGCGAGGTCGAGGGCGTGATGAAGAAGTGCACGCTCTGCGTCGACCGGATCTACAACGAACATCTGGACGAAAGCGAGCGGCAGCCCGCCTGCGTGCAAGCCTGTCCCACGCGCGCGCGCCATTTCGGCGACCTGGGCGATCCCGACTCGGACGTGTCGAAGCTGGTCGCCGAGCGCGGCGGTGTGGCCCTGATGCCGGAACTCGGCTATGCGCCAGTCAACCGCTATCTGCCGCCGCGTCCGCGGCGAGGCGGCGCCGCAGCAGTCGCCGAAGAGCCGGAGCCGGAAGATTCCGGCGTCGGCCGCTGGTTGAACCGCATCCTGCGGCGGTGACCGGCGCGGCCGCCTGCCAGCGCCCGCGCGCATCCTGACCGCATCTTTCCTTCGCACCTCCATCCGCGACCGCGCCGTGCATCCAGCCCTTTCCGTCATCCTGTTCACCACCCTGTCCGGCGCCGGCTACGGCCTGCTGATCTGGACCGCGCTCGTCGCGCTGTATGCGCGGCCGGGCGATGCCGGCGGACTGCTGGTGTGCGCGCTCACCGGCCTGGTGCTGGCGACCGTCGGCCTGCTCAGTTCGATGCTGCACCTGGGCAAACCGGTGCGCGCCTGGCGCGCGTTCTCGCAGTGGCGCACCTCCTGGCTGTCGCGGGAAGGGGTGATGGCAGTGGTCACCTACATTCCCGCGCTGCTGCTGGCCGGCATGGCCTGGCTCGAATGGCTCGATCCCGAGTCCGTCGTTTTTCGCTCGTCCGGACCGACGGTCGCAGTGCTCGTCATCGCCCTGGCCACCATCGCCTGCGCCCTGGCGACGATCGTCTGCACCGCGATGATCTACGCCTCGCTCAAGCCGATACCTGCCTGGCGCCACCGGCTGGTCGTCCCGGTCTACCTGGTCTTCGCGCTGCTGGGCGGCCTGGCACTGCTGGCAGCGATCCTGTCCGCAGCTGCCGCTCTGCCTGCGATGCGCATCGTCGCCACGGCGCTGGCGCTGTTGGCGACCCTCGCGGCCGGGCTCAAGCTGGGCTATTGGCGCGCCCTCGACCGGACGCAACTGCCCGCCGATCGCGGCGACGCGGTCGGGCTGCCGGGACGTGCGGTCTCGGTCTTCGAGCGTCCGCATACCGAAGCCAGCTACATCACGCGCGAAATGGCGTTCGTGGTCGCGCGCCGGCATGCGCGGCGATTGCGTGCGCTGGCGCTGCTGCTGTTCACTGGCGTGCCGTTGCTGGCCGTCTATCTGACGATGCACGCCGGGCTGGAGGCGAGCTGGGGCTGGGGCGCGGCCGCGGCGGCGATCCTGGCAGGCAGCTTCGTCGAGCGTTGGCTGTTTTTCGCCCAGGCACGGCACATGGTCACGCTGTACTACTGAGGGGCCCGCAGCGTCGGGCGGCCGGTCCCTGCGCAATCGTCGAAGCGTGAACCGCGTGCGCGCGTGGACCGCCGCCGGCGGTGGAATTTGTCGTGATGGGCCGGCAGAATGGGGTTGTAACCGCTTCCAGCCTGTCCATGCTTGCCTCGCTCTGGCTCGTGGTCGCCGGTCTTCCGGTCTTCCAGCAGCCTTTCGCCGCCGTCCCCGAACAACCTGCCGCGATCGCGCTCGCCGCGGGCGAGGTCTCGCTGCGTCGGCCCTGCCTGCGGCTGACGTGCGTGGGCGCCGAGTGGGAACCGCCGGCACCGGCCACGACCTACGCCTACCGCGATGACGAGCAGCCGGTGGTGCGTTCCACGCTTCCGGGCGAGCAACGCGGCGGCACCGCACTCCAGGTTGCGGTCTCCCGTCCTGACTGGATCTACCAGCGCGTGGATTACAGCCGTGCCGTCACCGGTTACGGCATCGCCCCGATCCGCAATGGCGACACCACGCTGCAGATCGAGGCCGGCACCGGCGTGCGACTGCAGCCCTACCTGGACAAGGGAACCGCGAAACTGGGGCCGATCGCCCGCGGCCGGGTCCTGCTGGAGCAGCGCATCGGCGAAAACGCCGACCTCAAGCAGGAGCTGGTGATCGAAACCGGGCGCGCCAATACCTATGTGCATAACGCGCTGGGGGTGGACATGCGCCTGATGCCCCAGCTGCGCCTGAATTCCGGCCTGCAGATCGAGCACGACAGCGCCGGCGATGGCGGTCGCGGCAGCACCGACATGCTCGGCAACCTGACCATGCAGCGCGATTTCGGCAAGCGCGCATCCTTGACCCAGCAGGTCCTGGTCGAGGCCGGCGACCAGGGCATGCAGCTGCGCAGTGCGATCGGCCTGCAAATGCTGCTGCGCCCGGAATGGACCCTGTCCACCCGCCTGGAACAGCTTCGCGACGACACGACGAACGACGGCGCGCCTTCGACCCAGGGCAGCTTCCAGCTGCGCCGCACCTTCTAGCAACCCCGGACACGGTGAAAACGCGCGCGGCACGCACTCACGTTAGAGCAGGGCGCCGGCACCATCCTCAAGCAGCAGCCCCGCCACGCGCCGGCCCAGCGCTTCCGGATCACCCTGATCGCCCTGCCCGTCCGCGCGCACGATGCGTCCGTCGCCCGCATCGCCCACCAGGCCGTGCAACCGCAACTGCCCGGCCTGCAATGCGGCAAAGGCCGCGATCGGCACCTGGCAGCTGCCATCGAGCGCGCGGTTGAGGGCGCGCTCGGCCTCGACGCAGGTGCGCGTGGCGGCGTCGTCCAGCACGGACAGCAGCACGTGGGTGGCGTCATCGCCTTCCCGGCATTCCACCGCGATCGCGCCCTGCGCCGGCGCGGGCAACCAGTCGGGAGCATCGAGCCGGGCACGGATACGCGCCTCGAAGCCGAGCCGCTGCAATCCGGCGCAGGCCAGCACGATCGCGTCGTAGTCGCCCGCATCGAGCTTGGCCAGGCGGGTGTTGACGTTGCCGCGCAGGTCGAGCAGCTGCAGGTCGGCGCGGCGCGCGCGCAGCTGCGCCTGCCGGCGCAGCGAGGACGTGCCCACGCGCGCGCCTGGCGGCAGCGCATCGATGCCGGTGTAGCCGTTGCTGACGAAGGCATCGGCATGGTCGGCGCGCGCCAGGATCGCCGGCAGGGCGAAGTCCGGTTCCAGCGCCATCGGCACGTCCTTGAGCGAATGCACGGCGCAGTCGGCGTGGCCGCGCTGCATCGCCTCTTCCAGTTCCTTCAGGAACAGTCCCTTGCCGCCGATCGCCGATAGCGAACGATCCAGAACTTCGTCCCCGCGGGTCGACAGCGGCACCAGCTCGATCGCCAGGTCCGGGTGCGCCGCGCGCAGACGCGCGGCGACGTGTTCGGTCTGCCACAGGGCGAGCGGGCTCTTGCGGGTGGCGATGCGAAGAAGCACGGGATTCGGGATTGGGGATTGGGGATTGCTAGCGGATTCTAGCGGTCGCCCGCTTTCGCGAATCCCGAATCCCGAATCCCGGCATCAAAGATGCTTCACCGTCTCGCGCACCTGGCCGACGCAGCGTCGGCTGACCTCCAGCGGCTCGCGGCCGTGGCGCAGGATCGCGTGCACGTGGCCGTCGGCGGCGCGGCGCAGTTCGACCAGCTCGTGGCGCGCCACCAGGCAATTGCGGTGGATGCGCACGAAGCGCTCGCCGAATTCCTCCTCCAGCGATCTGAGCGACTCCTCGATCAGGTCCTCGCCACGTGCGTGATGCACCACCACGTATTTCTCTTCGGCCTGCAGGTAGTGCACATCGTCGACCGGAATCAGGCGCAGCGAGCCGCGCATGCGCGCGCACAGATGGGTGCGACGCTTGCCCGCGCCCGGTTCCTCGGCGGTGCGACGCCCCGCCATGAAGCGCCGCGCGCGCTCGAGCGCGCCCGCCAGGCGCTCCGGACGCACCGGCTTGACCAGATAGTCGACCGCCGCGGCCTCGAATGCAGAGAGCGCGTGCGCGTCGTAGGCGGTGCAGAACACCACCGCCGGGCGCGGTTCGAAGGCGGCCAGATGGCGCGCGGTCTCCAGCCCGTCGATGCCGGGCATCGCGATGTCCAGCAGCACGACGTCGGGCATGTGTTCGGCACAGGCATGCAGGGCGCTGTGGCCATCGGTGGCCTCGGCCACGACTTCCACATCCGGCTGCTCGGCCAGCAGGCTGCGCAGGCGTTCGCGCGCCAGCGGCTCGTCGTCGGCGATGACCACTTTCATGCCGTTACCTTGCACGTCGCCACCTGGATCGCTGCCACGGCCATCAGGTCCTCAGCGGCTGGGGGGTCGTCGGAATGCGCAGTTCGCACTGATAGTAGCCATCCTCCCACCCGGCCGCCATGCGCGCGCGCGGCCCGAACGCGTAGGCCAGCCGATGGCCGATGCTGCGCTGCGCATGTCCAGCCCCGGCGCCGCCATCCCGTTCACGTGGCGGAAGCGCCGGATTGCGCACCCGCATGCGCAGCAGATCGTCGGATTCGGCCAGGTCGATCTCGATCGTGCCGCCCTCGGGCAGACGCGAGATGCCGTGCAGCACGGCGTTCTCCACCAGCGGCTGCAGCACCAGCCGGGGCAGCGGCAGTCGCCAGGGCAGCGGGTCCTGTTTGTGCCATTCGACCTGCAGGCGCGCTCCGAGCCGAAGCGACTCGATCGCCAGGTAGCGCTCGGCCAGCTCGACCTCCTCGGCCAGGCTGGATTCGACCTCGCCGGCCTGGAGCGCGGCCCGGAACAGGTCGGACAGGTCGAGCACCACGCGCTCGGCGGTCTTCGGGTCGCTGCGCACGAGCCCGGCGATCGTGTTCATGCTGTTGAACAGGAAGTGCGGGCGGATCCGCGCCTGCAGCGCGTCGACCTCGGCGCGGGCGCTGGCGCGGACCTGATCGCGCCAGGCTTCCACCGCGTACAGGTAGGGCAGCACCGCCGCCAGGACCAGCACGGTGAGCGCGGCGCTGCCAAAGGCGAAGCGCTGCACGGTCACGGCCTCGGGCACCAGTCCCGCGCCCAGGTTGGTGTCGATCAGATACAGCAGCGCCGCGCCGCCCGCCGCGACCGAGGCCCCGAGCAGCAGGGCGAGCGCACCGCCGAGCGCGCGCGGCAGGCGCGAGAGCCGCCTCCGGGCCACGCACAGCAACACCGCCACGGTCAGCGCCAGCCACAGGGCGAAACCGCTGCCCGAGACGAACCGGTTCAAATTCCAGGGCGCGCCACCGTCCGGGGCCAGCGCCACGACTAGCACCACCATTTCCGCCACCCCGAACAGCACCGCCAGCCGGCTGAGCCGGCACAGATCCGGCAGCCAGGGCGCGGGCGCGTCGCCGGCCATCAGCCTTGCGCGAAGCGCCGCGACATCCAGGCCGAGAGCGCGCCGATTTCCTCGGCGCACACCTGGTGCGCCATCGGCCACGCGTGCCAGTCGACATCGAATCCGGCGTCGCGCAGCGCATCGCGGCTGCGCTTGCCGCCGGTGTACGGCACCACCGGATCGTGCAGGCCGTGGGCCATGAAGATCGGCTGCGTGCGGGCCTGTGCGGTCAGCGGCTGCAGGGTCGCCGCGCCCAGCGGCAGGTAGGTGGAGAGCGCGATCAGGCCGGCCAGCGGCTCGCGCCGGCGGATACCCGCCGCCAGGGCGATCGCGCCGCCCTGCGAGAACCCGGCCAGGAACACGCGCGCAGGCGGCACCCCGCGCTCGCCCTCGCGCGCGATCAGCGCACCGACCTGTGCGATCGACTGGTCCACGCCCTCGGCGTCGGCGCGATTGGAGAGGTCCATGTCCCGGATGTCGTACCACGCGCGCATCCGGGCACCGCCGTTGATCGTCACCGCGCGCACCGGCGCATGCGGGAAGACGAACCGGATCGCCGGCCACTCCGGCCGCAGCAGCTCGGGCACGATCGGGACGAAATCGTTGCCATCCGCGCCCAGGCCGTGCAGCCAGATCACGCTCCAGCCCGGCGCCTCGCCGGTGCTGCGTTCGATGGTTTCGGGAAGCTCGACGGGCATATCAGCCATGCAGGGATCGGTAGCAACAGCGATGGGAGGGACCAAAGGTATCGTGAGCGCGCCGTTTCGGCGCCCCCGTGGGTCGCCGGGGTCGGGTGCCTTCGACTTTCGATCCGGTTCAGGGGAAAAGCAAATCGCCGCAAAATCTGCTTCGTCCGGGCTGAACCCGGCGCCGGTTTCCGCTAGGCTGGCATATTCCCTGCCCCGCCCGCCTGCCCGATGTCACCCCCTAGCCTCAAGACCCGCCAGCGCCTGTCGGAAGTCCGCTACGAAATCCGCGGTGAACTGGCCCGGCGCGCCCGCGAACTGGAGGCCCAGGGCCGCACCCTGATCAAACTCAATATCGGCAATCCGGGGGCGTTCGGGTTCCGCGCGCCGGACCACCTGCAGCGCGCGATCGCCGACCACATCGCGCATACCGACCCCTACACCCACCAGCAGGGGCTGCCGGAGGCACGCGAGGCGGTGGCCGCGTTCCACAAGGCGCGCGGCACGCCGAACGCGTCGCCCGAGCGCGTCTTCATCGGCAACGGTGTCAGCGAGCTGATCGACATCTCGCTGCGCGCACTGCTCAACCCGGGCGACGAGGTGCTGCTGCCCTCGCCGGACTATCCGCTGTGGAGCGCGGCGACGATCCTCAACGACGGCCGTCCGGTGTATTACCGCTGCACGCCCGAGGACGGGTTCCTGCCCGACCCGGACCAGATCGAATCGCTGGTGTCCGCGCGCACCCGCGCGATCGTGCTGATCAATCCGAACAACCCCACCGGTGCGAACTACCCGCGCGCGCTGCTCGAGCGCATCGTCGCGATCGCGCACAAGCATGGCCTGCTGCTGATGGCCGACGAGATCTACGACGGCATCCTCTACGACGGCCATCGTTTCGAGCCGATCGCTCCGGTGGCCGGCGAGGTGCCCTGCCTGAGCTTCGGCGGCCTGTCCAAGGTGCACCGGGCCTGCGGCTGGCGCGTGGGCTGGGCGGTGCTCAGCGGCGATCCGCTGGCCAGCGGCGATTTCCACCACGCCATGGACCTGCTGGGTGCGCTGCGCCTGTGCGCCAACGTGCCGGGGCAGTTCGCGATCGAACAGGCGCTGCACGGCGCCGACACCATCGGCGCGCTGTGCCAGCCGGGCGGACGGCTGTACGAGACCCGGCGCGCGCTGATCGAAAGCTGCCAGGCCAGCGAACACCTGTCCCTGGTCGCGCCGCAGGGCGCGCTGTACGGTTTCCCCGGCGTGGTCGGCGACGCGGCGCGCGGCTTCGACGACCATGCCTTCGCGCTGGAGATGCTCGAGACCGAGGATGTGCTGATCGTGCCCGGCTCCAGCTTCAACGTGCCCTATCGCAACCGCTTCCGGGTCACGCTGCTGCCCGAGGCCGCGGTGCTGCGGGAAGTCTTCGCCCGCATCGACCGGGTGCTGTCGCGGCGCGCCGAGGCGGCGGGCAAGGTCGTCCCGCTGAAGGTCGGCGCGAAGTCTGCAGCGTGATCCCCTGCCGGCGATGCCCGCCGGAGGCGATGTGACCGGACTGTCCTACCTCGCGCTCGGCGATTCCTACACCATCGGCGAAGGCGTCGCGGCCGACGCACGCTGGACCCATCAGCTCGCCGCCGCGCTGCGCGACGCGGGCATTGCGCTGCACGACCCGCGCACGATCGCCATGACCGGCTGGACGACCGATGAGCTGGATGCGGCGATCGATGCCGAGGCGCCGGCGAGCGACTACGACCTGGTCACGCTGCTGATCGGCGTGAACAACCAGTACCGCGGGCGCGACCTCGACAACTACGCGGCCGAATTCGAGCGCCTGCTGGCGCGCGCGATCGGCTTCGCCGGCGGCCGGCCGGAGCGGGTGGTGGTGCTGTCGATTCCGGACTGGGGCTCTACCCGATTCGGCGCCGGCAGCGGGCGCGCCCTGGCGCAGGTATCGGCAGAACTGGACGCCTACAACGCCTCCGCGCGCGCGGTCTGCGCCAGGCACGGCGTCGCCTTCGTCGACATCACGCCGCTCAGCCGCGAATGTGGTGGCGACGAGTCAATGCTCGCCGCCGACGGCCTGCATCCGGGGCCGGCGATGTACGCGCGTTGGGCACAGCTGGCGCAGCCCGCGGTGCGCGCGGCATTGAAGAACGGCACATAGAACGCCGCTGGACCGCGAGTCACGGTGCGGGCGCGAAGTCGCGCCGACCGCGACGTGCTGTGAGCCTCGTCTGCTAGGTTGCCGCTTCACCGGAGCGCATCGACGCCATGATCAACGACGTACAGCCCTTCGACCGGGAAACGGCCGCGCGCATCGCACGCGCCTTCCGGCCCGCGCGCTGGCACGGCAACCGCTACGACTACTACTACACGCTCGCCAAGCTACGCAGCGATCCGCTGTATCCGGGGGTCCTCGCCGCATTGCGCGGCTGCGATGCGCCGCTGTTGGACCTCGGCTGCGGGCTGGGCCTGCTGGCGCATGCGCTGCGCGGCGACGGCCAGCGCCAGCCGTACGCGGGCGTCGACATCGACGCCGGCAAGATCGCGCGCGCCGCACGCATCGCCGAGCGCGCCGGCCTGCACGACGCGCGCTTCACGACCGCCGATCTGGTCCAGGCGCTGCCCGATCATCGCGGCAGCGTCGCGATCCTCGACGTGCTGCATTACCTGCCGGACGAGGCGCAACACGCCATGCTCGACGCGGCCGCCGCGATGCTGGTGCCGGGTGCGCGGCTGGTCATCCGCAGCGGCCTGGGCGATGACAGTGGGCGGCATCGCACCACGCGCGCGGCGGACTGGTTCGGGCATCTTGCCGGGTGGATGCAGACGAATCCGCGTCGCTATCCGAGTCGCGCCTTCCTTGAGCAGCGGCTCCACGCAGCCGGGCTGGAATCCAGCTTCCAGCCTCTGTACGGCAATACGCCGTTCAATAACTGGCTGATCGTGGCGACCCGGACGTAAGCGCCTACAGCTGCTCGGGCAGCACGGTGCGGTAGCCTTCGGCGCGCATGCGATCGAGCAGCAGGGCGATGGTCTCCACGCTACGCGTCGCCGCACCGCCTTCGTGCAACAGCACGATGGCGCCGGGCGACAGCTGGGCGGCGATCCGCCGGACCACGCGTTCGGGCGATGCGCCCACGCCGTCGTAGCCACGCGCGCTCCAGGCTACGCGCGCGAGCCCGAGCCGCTTCAGCGGCGCCGATACGAACGGATTGGCCATGCCGACCACGGCACGAAACCAGTGCGGTTTCACGCCGGTGATCGCGCGCAACGCTTCCTGCCCGCGTTCGATCTCGCCTGCCATGGTGCGCGGACCCAGCGCCCAGAACCACGCCTGTGGATGGCCCGCGCTGTGGTTGCCGATGCCGTGGCCGCGGCGCACGATCTCGCGCGCGTCGTCGGGTCGCGCGCGCGCGCGATCGCCGACCAGGAAGAACGTCGCCCTGGCTCCATGCGCGTCCAGCAGGTCGAGGATGGCGCGCGTGTCGGCCGAAGGCCCGTCGTCGATGGTCAGCCATACGCGCCGGTCCTCGACTGGCAATCGCGTGAGCACGGGCCCGTAAAGCCGCGACTGTGGCCACAGCACGCCCCACCATAACGGCAGGTGGCTGGCGATCATGACCGGCAGCCCCAGCCGCCAGCCGAAGCGCCACCACAGCGCCGCCACGAGCAGTTGCGAGAGCAACAGCGCCCATAGCCACGCATGCGGACGGCGCGGCGGCCGATGGAAGCGGGGCAACGACATGCCGGCATGATCGCACGGCGTAGAATCGCTGCCCCCGCCCTGGATCGCCGTCATGTCATTGTCCCCCGATACCCGCCAACGCATCGAAACGCTGCTGCAGACGCACCGCGTGGTGCTGTTCATGAAAGGCGAACCGGCGGCGCCGCAGTGCGGCTTCTCGGCCAAGGCCGTGGGCATCCTCGGCGACCTGGGCGTGGAGTACGCGCACGTCGACGTGCTGTCCGACGCGGAGATCCGCGAAGGCATCAAGACCTATGGCGACTGGCCGACGATCCCGCAGCTGTACATCGGCGGCGAACTGGTCGGCGGCAGCGACATCGTCGAGCAGATGGCCAATTCGGGCGAACTGCATGCCGCGCTCGGCCTGCCGAAGCCCGACCGCACCCCGCCGCGCGTCAACCTGACTCCCTCGGCAGTGAAGATGCTGCGCCAGGCCCTCGACGACGCCGGTGGCGAGGTCGTGATCCAGCTGCAGATCGATCCGCGCTTCCGCACCCGGCTGCAGCTGGCGCCGCGCAACCCCGCCGCGATCGTGACCGAAGTCGACGGCATCCCGCTGCAGTTCGACCTGGCGGGCGCGCGTCGCGCCGAGGGCCTGTCGATCGACTGGGCCGACGACGACCGCGGCCGTGGCCTGGTGATCGAGAATCCGAATGCGCCTGCACCGGTGCGCGCGCTTTCGCCGATCGACGCCGAAGCCCGCACGCGCGTCGGCAGTCTCACCCTGGTCGACGTGCGTCCGGCGGAGGAACGCGCACTCGCCGCGGTGCCGCTGCCGTATCTGCATCTGGACGAGGGCATCGCACGGATCCGCGAACTGCCCACCGACACGCCGCTCGCCTTCCTGTGCCATCACGGCAACCGCAGCCAGGAGGCGGCCGAGCACTTCCGCGAACTGGGCTACCGCGAGGTCTACAACGTCGAAGGCGGAATCGAGGCCTGGGCCGAGGCGGTCGATCCGTCGATTCCGCGGTACTGACCCTGTCCTGACTCCGGTCGCGAACGTTCCCTACACAACTTCAGAAGCCTCCACCCGCATCCAGCCACGCCTGCTCGTCGGGCGTATTGTCGCGACCCAGCGCGCGATTGCGGTGCGGGAAGCGGCCGAAGCGCGCGATGACATCGCGGTGCGCGACCGCGTAGCCCATCAGATTGTCGTCGCCGAGCGCGGCGAACAGCTCGACCGAACGCGCCTGCTCGGCGGCGTCCTCGGAATGTTCGAACGGCATGTAGAAGAACAGCCGCAGCGCCGGATCGCACTGCAGGTCGAAGCCGGCTGCGAGCGCGCGGGCCGCGTAATGCCGCGCCAGCGGATCGGTCGCGAACGCATGCCCGCTGCCGCGGAAGACGTTGCGCGGGATCTGGTCCAGCAGCAGCACCAGCGCGAGCGCGCCTTCGGCGCTGTCCATCCAGGCTTCGCACTCGCGGCGCGCCGCGGCGAAATGGGCATCGTGGAAGCGGTCGCGGCAGTCTTCGTCGAACGTCGTGCCGCCCTGGAACCACTTCGGATAACCGGCGTCGCGCCAGAACGCTACGACGTCGCCAGCATCGGTCCGATTCGTCACAGGAACTTCTTCTCAGCTTCGGACGGCTCGTGCCACCAGTCGTTGTCGCGTCCGTTGGCGTAGCGCACCGGCGCCGCGGCAAGCTCCTCGGCCGGTGCGTCCAGGCAGGCCAGCTGCACCGAGGCGAACGGACCGCCGGCCTCGGGAATGTCGCCGTGCCCGTAGGGCCGGACGCCGCAGGTCTTGCAGAACGGCCAGTGCACCACGCCATTGCGGAAATAGTCGGTCGTCGCCTCCGGATCGCTCAACAGGCGGAAGGCTTCGGGCTTCACGCTCGCCGACCAGTTGCGGGTCTTGCGGCAGATCGAGCAGTTGCACTTGCCGCCGCCTTCGGCCAGGTCGAGGTCGACCTCGAACTTCACGTTGCCGCAGTGGCAGCTGCCGGTGTAGGTCTGGATGGCCATTCGGGTCTCCTTGTCGAAACAGATTCACTTCCGGTGGGTGCGGTTTCGGCCGCGAATGCTTTAACGGACACAGCAGCTCGCCAGGAGCATTCGCGAGCGAGCTCGCTCCCACGAAGCGGCCTGGAACAGCGCATCACTCGTCGAACCGCAGGTGCTTGACCGACTTGCCGTGCCGGCGGATCAAGCGTAGCGCCTCGATGCCGATCTGGATGTGGCGCTCGACGTACTCCGCGCTGACCTTCGCGTCCGAGGCCTCGGTCTTGACGCCTTCCGGCACCATCGGCTGGTCGCTGACCAGCAGCAGCGCGCCGCAAGGGATGCGGTTGGCGAATCCGGCGGCGAAGATGGTGGCGGTTTCCATGTCGATCGCCATGCAGCGCATCAGCCGCAGGCGTTCCTTGAACGCATCGTCGTGTTCCCACACGCGCCGGTTGGTGGTGTAGACGGTGCCGGTCCAGTAGTCGTGGCCCAGGTCGCGGATCATGGTGGAGACCGCGCGCTGCAGGGCGAACGCCGGCAGCGCCGGCACTTCCGGCAGCAGATAGTCGTTGCTGGTGCCTTCGCCGCGGATCGCCGCGATCGGCAGCACCAGGTCGCCGAGCTGGTTCTTGCGCTTGAGGCCGCCGCACTTGCCCAGGAACAGCACCGCCTTGGGCGCGATGGCCGAGAGCAGGTCCATCATGGTCGCGGCGTTGGGGCTGCCCATGCCGAAATTGATCATGGTGATGCCGTCGGCGGTGGCGCTGGGCATCGGCCGGTCGATGCCGACGACCCCGGCACCGGTCAGCCGGCTGAAATGGCCGAGATAACCGCCGAAATTGGTCAGCAGGATGTGCTCGCCGAACCCATCCAGCGGGACGCCGGTGTAGCGCGGCAGCCAGTTGTCGACGATCTGGGACTTTTCCTTCATGCGCCTAGCTTAAACCGCTGCCCCGAGTCCTTCGACTTCGGCGCTGCGCGCCTACGCTCAGAGCCTGCCCCGGACTTGATCCGGGGACCAATGTTTCCAGAAGGGACGAAGCCGTTTGTTCCAAGCCCTTCGACTTCGGAGCCTCCGGCCCCTACGCTCAGGGCGAACGGGGAGTATTGAACCGTTGGTCCTGAGCGTAGCGCAGCGAAGTCGAAGGACGCTCACCGAGCACGCAGGGTATTTCGTCACACCGTCCCATGACCATCGTCAGGCTTGGCAGCACGACGCGCAGCGGCTAGGTTTCCGGTTCGCTTCCGGGGAACCGCCATGCTCAAACCCTTGACCGCCGCGCTGGCGACCACGTTGCTGCTGGGCTGCGCCAGCACATCGGCGCGGACCGATGCCCCGGACCCATCCGCATCGGCCGCGCGCCCGTCCTTCACCGACGATCCCTATCCCAGTACCTATCGCGCGATCGCCTCCCCTCCGGTGCTGATTTCCGGCGCGACCGTGCTCACCGGCAGCGGCGAGCGCATCGACAATGCCGATGTGCTGCTGCAGGGCGGCAAGATCGCCGCGGTCGGCAGCGGGCTGTCGGCGCCGGCAGACGCGATCCGCGTCGATGGCAGCGGCAAGTGGGTGACGCCCGGGCTGATCGACGTGCATTCGCACCTTGGCGTGTATCCCAGCCCCGGCATGAACGCGCACAGCGACGGCAACGAAGCCACCGCGCCGGTGACGGCGAACGTGTGGGCCGAGCATTCGGTGTGGCCGCAGGATCCGGGCTTCCAGGCGGCGATGGCCGGCGGCGTGACCACGCTGCAGATCCTGCCCGGCTCGGCCAACCTGGTCGGTGGTCGCGGCGTGACCCTGAGGAACGTGCCGTCCACCACCTATCAGGGGATGAAGTTCCCCGACGCGCCCTGGGGCCTCAAGATGGCCTGCGGCGAGAATCCCAAGCGCGTGTACGGCCAGAAGGGCGGGCCAGCGACGCGCATGGCCAACGTGGCCGGCTACCGCGCCGCCTTCATCGATGCGGCCGAGTACCTGAAGAAGCGCACCGCACCGGCCAAGGAGGGCAAGGAAGACTCCGACAAGGATGCCGGCGGCAAGCGCGACCTCAAGCTCGACACCCTGGCCGGCGCGATCAACGGCGACATCCGCGTGCACATCCACTGCTACCGCGCCGACGAGATGGCGACGATGCTCGACCTAGCCAAGGAATTCGGCTTCAAGGTCGCCGCTTTCCACCACGGCGTGGAGGCCTACAAGCTGGCCGATCGCCTGGCCGCGGAAGGCGTGTGCGGCGCGCTGTGGGCCGACTGGTGGGGCTTCAAGATGGAGGCCTTCGACGGCATCCAGGAGAACATCGCCCTGGTGGACCGGCCGCAGAACGGCTGCGCGATCGTGCATTCGGATTCGGACGAGGGCATCCAGCGGCTTAACCAGGAAGCGGCCAAGGTGATGGCGCATGCCAGACAGGTGGGTATCGACATCCCGCCCGAGCGCGCGATCCGCTGGATCACGCTCAATCCCGCGAAGGCGATGGGCGTGGACGGCATGACCGGCACGCTGGCGCCGGGCAAGATGGGCGACGTGGTGCTGTGGAGCGGCAATCCCTTCAGCGTGTATGCGCACGCCGAACAGGTGTACGTAGACGGCGCGCGGGTCTACGACCGCGCAGATCCCTCGCGCCAGCCCAAGTCGGATTTCATGCTCGGCCAGGGCGCGGCGGCCACCGGAGGTGTGCGATGACACGTGTCGGCGCCGAGTGTCCGAACGGCCAGCGTGGGAGCGGCCTTGGCCGCGAATGCTCCTGCGACGAAAAGCATTCGCGGCTGAAGCCGCTCCCACGACCGCTATGGCTGGTCGCCTGTGTGCTCGCAACCGTGCTTGTCGCCAGCCCTACCCTCGCCCAAGACGTATTGATCCGCAATGCCACCGTGCATACGGCGACGTCACGCGGCACGCTGCAGAACGCGGACGTACTGGTGCGCGGCGGGCGCATCGCCGCCGTCGGTACCGGCCTGGCGGCGGGCGATGCCCAGGTGGTCGACGCGCAGGGACGGCCGGTCACGCCGGCGCTGTTCGGCGGCATCACCGGCATCGGCATCGAGGAAGTCTCGGGCGAAGACGCCACCACCGATGGTTCGCTCGCGCTCGGGGCCGACGCCAAGCACATGACGGTGCGCCCGGAGTTCGACGTGACCCTGGCCTACAACCCCGACTCGCTGCTGGTGCCGGTGGCGCGGGTCGAAGGCATCGGCTGGACCCTGTTGGGCGCCGGCACCGCCGCCGGCGGCTCGATCATCGGCGGACAGGGCGGCGTGGTCCGGCTCGACGGCAGCGCCGACCCGATCGGCGCGCACGTGCTGTTCGTGGACCTGGGCAGCGGGGCGGCGGAGTTGACCGGCGAATCGCGCGCCGCGCAGTGGATGCTGCTCGACCAGCTGATCGATGAATCGCGCGGCCGCATCGGCCAGGATTCGAGCATGGCCCTGCTCACGCCCGCGGGCCGCGCGACCCTGGCGAAATACTTCGGCGGCGGTGGCCGGGTGATGGTGCGCATCGATCGCGCCGCCGACATCCGCCAGCTGCTGCGCTGGGCGCAGCGGCGCAACGTGCGCATCGCCATTTCCGGCGGTGCCGAAGCCTGGCGGCTGGCGCCGCAGCTGGCCGCCGCCAAGGTGCCCGTCTTCGTCGACCCGTTGGCCAACCTGCCCGGCAACTTCGACCGTATCGGCGCGACGATGGAGAATGCCGCGCGGCTGCAGGCCGCGGGCGTGCGTGTCGGCTTCACCCAATCGGGCGATGCCTCGCACAACGCGCGCAAGGTGCGCCAGCTGGCCGGCAATGCGGTGGCCAATGGCCTGCCCTGGGAAGCCGGCCTGGCCGGGTTGACCTCGGTGCCGGCCGAAGCGTTGGGCGTGGCCGACCAGATCGGCGAGATCGCACCGGGGCGCCGGGCCGACCTGGTGCTGTGGAGCGGCGATCCGCTGGAAGTGAGCAGCCTGGCGCAGCAGGTGTGGCTGGATGGGCGTGCGATCCCGATGCGCTCGCGCCAGACCGAGCTGCGCGATCGCTATCTGCACGGGCTCACGCCTGCGGAAGCCGGCGGCCTGCCGCGCGCCTACCCCGCGCAGGGTCGCTAGGCTTCGGCGGCGCTGACCACCACCCGGTTGCGTCCGCTGCGCTTGGCTTCGTACAGCGCCTGATCGGCGCGACGCAACAGGGCTTCGCGCGTGTCGTTGTGGCCGAATTCGGCCACCCCGATGCTGAGCGTCAGCGCAACCGGCCGGTCCGCGACGGTGGCGCAGCGGGTTTCGATGGTGCGGCGGATGCGCTCGGCGGCATCGCGCGCGTGTCTGCGGTTGCTGCCGGGCAACAGCACCAGGAATTCCTCGCCGCCCAGGCGGCCGATGGTATCCAGGTGCTGCATTTCGCCGACCGACGCGCGCACCATCGCGCGCAGGCAGGCATCGCCCACGGCGTGGCCGTGGGTGTCGTTGATCTGCTTGAAGTGATCCAGGTCCAGGAACAGCAGGGAAAGGTCGCCGTCGGTGTGGCGCGCTTCGGCCATTTCGCGCTCGAGCTGGCGTTCGATGCCCTGGCGGTTGAACACGCCGGTCAGCACGTCGCGTTCGGCGACCGCCTGCGCGTCGTCGCGTTCGCGCCGTACCGCAAGCATCCGGTCGGCCAGGATCAGGACCAGTAGTACCGCCGCGAGCGCCAGCACCACGGGCAGGCCGTACTCGACCGCCGGCCCGAGCGGTGCGCCAGTCGACAGCTGCACCGCCCGCGCGGTGGACAACACCACCAGCGGTACCCAGGCCAGCAGCGCATACGCGGCGCGCCGGTTGCCCCGGCGCCAGGCGTTGGCCAGCGCCAGCAGACCGAGCACGTTGGCGACCAGCAGCAGCAGGTTGCCGACGTTCGGAAACCAGCTCTTGTCCGCCGGCCAGGGTAGCCACAGCGGCACCAGCAGCAGCGCAGGCGTCCAGGCGCCGATCCAGCGCAACAGCCGGCTCAGCCGGGGCGTATAGGTGTCCAGGTCGGCCAATTCGATCAGGAACAGCGACGAGACCACGGTCGACAGGGTGGCGACGGTCCAGATGCCAGGCGCGCCGAAGCGGGCCAGTTCGCGCAGGCCAGGCAACGCATACGCTTCGCCATAGGCGCACAGCAGATACAGCAGCTGCAGCGCCATCGTCGCCGAGTACAGCAGGTAGACGCGTTCGCGTAGCAGCAGCCAGAACAGGATGACGACCAGGGCGATGCCGACCAGCACGCCGACCACGACCGAGACCACCCTGACGTGGACCAGGTCGGTGGCCAGATGCTCGTCGGGCCCGAGCACCTGCACCTGCAGCGGATAGCGCGCGCCCTGCACCGACACCACCAGCGGCTGGTCGCCCTCGAACGGAAACACCAGTGCGCGGCGCGAGAAGCGCGGGTCCAGCTGGCGATCGAAGACGGTTTTCGTCTGGGCCGGGCCGCCCGCGCGCGCAACCGTCACGCGCGCACTGTAGGGGTGATAGACCAGCAACAGGCGTGGGCCAGCGGCAGGCACGGGTCGCACGACCCACTGTCCGCTGCCCTGCACCGCACCGGTCAGCAGCATCACGCGCGCCGTGGTTGGCGGCCCGCCCGAATGGCCTTCGGGACTGATCTGGACGATGCCGCTCGGCTGCGCGCCCACCTGCCCCGATACCAGACCCAGCAGACACGCAGCCAGCCAGCAGAACAGCACGCGCGCCATGGTCGATCCCCCAGCCAGGCTCGCAGTGTCGGACGATGCGGCGGTGTCAGCAAGCGGCCCGGAGTAAGCTGCGCCGCGGGGCAACCACGCTGGGGAGAACACCATGCCGGAACTCAACATGCCCGATCTCAATCTATGGGCGGTGCTGGTCGCGGCAGCATCGGCTTTCGTGCTTGGCGGAATCTGGTACGGGCCGCTGTTCAAGCGCGTCTGGTGCCGGGAAGCAGGCGTGGACCCGGACAAGCCCAACGGCCATCCGGCGCGGGTGTTCGGCACCGCGGCCATCGCCTCGCTGGCTGCTGCTTTCGCCTTCGCCTGGTTCCTCGGGCCGCGCCCGGAGATGCACCACGCGGTGCATGCCGGCTTGATGGTCGGGCTGGCGTACGTGGCCACCAGCTTCGGCATCAACTACGCCTTCGCGGGACGCTCGCTCAAGCTGTGGCTGATCGATGCCGGCTACCACACCCTGCAGTTCGCCCTGTACGGGCTGATCCTGGGGCTATGGCATTGACGCGATGAGCGACGCGCCGCCGATCCGCTGGTATTTCGACTTCATTTCGCCGTTCGCGTACCTGCATTGGCCCAAGGTGCGGGCACTGATGGGCGAGCGCGAGGTCGCGTGCGTGCCGATCCTGTTCGCGACGGTGCTCGATGCGCATGGACACAAAGGCCCCGCGGAGATTCCAGGGAAGCGCGAGTTCACCTATCGCTACGTGCTCTGGCAGGCGCGGCGCGCAGGCGTACCGCTCGTGTTCCCGCCCGCACACCCGTTCAACCCGCTTGCGGCACTGCGGCTGGGGATTGCGGCCGGGGCCTCGGTGGAGGCGATAGATGCGATCTTCGACTGGATCTGGGTGCAGGGCCGGGCCGGCGACAGCGTCGAGGCGCTTGCGCCCGTGTGCGCCCGGCTCGGCATGGACCCGGCGTTGCCGGCCGACGCCGCGGTGAAGCAGGCCCTGCGCCAGAACACCGAGGAAGCGCTGCAGGCCGGCGTCTTCGGCGTGCCGACGCTGGCCGTCGGCAACCTGCTGTTCTGGGGCAATGACGCGCACGCGTTCGCCCTGGAGGCGCTGCGCGACCCAGCGCTGTTCGACGATGCGCAGATGCGTCGCCTCGCCTCGCTTCCGGTCGGGGTGCGGCGCCGCTAGCCTGTAACGCATTGCACCGCCGCATGCGCGCCTGATCGCGATGCGGTAGTTTGCGGGCCTGCAGTTCCGCCGGACCAGAGCGCATGCGCATCGGAATCGTGGTCGACTCTTCGATCGACCTGCCCCCCTCGTTCTACGAGCAGGAGCACGTCACCATCCTGCCGGTCACGGTGCAGATCGGCAACGCCGTCCTCGCCGACACCCGCAACGAGGAAGCCGCGCTGAATTTCCTCAGCGGCGACGTCGCCGCACGCGCGGCCGAGGCCGACACCACGCCGTTCACGGTGCAGCAGATCCACGACCTGTTCCTGTCGCGGCTGGTGCTCGACTACGACTATGTGTTCTGCATCACCATGACCCGGACCCGCAGCGCGATCTACGAGAACGCGATGCAGGCCAGCTTCTCGATCCTCAACGACTACAAGCCGGTGCGGGCGGCCGCGGGCAACGCCACGCCGTTCTCGTTGCGGGTGGTGGACAGCCAGAACGTGTTTGCCGCCTCCGGCGTGCTGGCGGTGGAAGCCGCCCGCCTGCGCGCGGCCAGCGAAGGCGCGCCCAAGATCCGCGCGCGGCTGGAGAACCTGGCGATGCATACGCACGGGTACATGGTCCCGCCGGACCTGCACCACCTGCGCAACCGGATCCGGCGTCGCGGCGACCGCAGCGTGAGTTTCCTGAGCGCGGCCATGGGCACTGCGCTCGACATCAAGCCGATCCTGCACTGCCACCGCGGCGAGACCGGTCCGGTCGCGAAGGTGAAGGGGTTCGAAGCCGCGGCCGAGCGCCTGTTCGGCTTCGTCGGCAGGCGCGTGGCCGCCGGACTGATGACGCCCACGGTCGCGCTGAGCTATGGCGGGGAACTGGAGGCGATGCGTGCCCTGCCGGGCTACTCGCGCCTGATCGACGTCTGCGCCGAACACAATGTCGAAGTGTTCGAAAGCGTGATGAGCCTGACCGGCATGGTCAACGTGGGCAAGGGCGCGCTGGTCGCGGGCTTCGCAGGCGAGGCCGCGGCATTCGACTAGACATCTGCGCGGATCGCGGCGACGGGCCGCTGCGTTGATATGCCGCTAACATGCATTCGCTAATCTGTTCCCTGGCTTTGCACGGGGATGCGACCATGGCGACTCGCTATTACCTCAGCCTTCCCGACCCGCAGAAGGCGCGCGGCAGCGACAGCGCATGCTCGTTCTCCGCGCAGGGCGCGGACGGATTCGCCGCGCAACTGCAGGACGCGCTGCGCAGCGACGTGCTGTTCGAGCGCTGGCGCGCGGGACAGGAGGACCCGGACGCCGTGGATCCGACGTTGGGCGCGACCGATCCGGACGCGACCGTGCACGGTCAGCAGGATCATGTGCACATCGATCTGGTCGTCACCACCACGCTGCCGGGCGCCGTGCTCAAACATCGCCTGCGCCTGCTGGCCGGCAGCGGCTGGGAACTGCGGGATGTCACGGCTGCCTGAAGGCAGCCGCGGGCGGACGTCACCGCCGCCCAAGCCAACGCACGTCAGGTTGTGCGCACTTGCGCTTCGATGTCGTCGAGATGCGCGACAAGCAAAGCGACGCGGCCACTGATGCCTTCGTGCTCGAACACATGGTGCAAATGGGTTTTCACCGTTTCCGGGCTGATCCCAAGTTGGCGCGCGATTTGCTTGTTGCTCATCCCGCGCGCGGCCCAGCGCACGATCTCGCGTTGACGCTCGGTCAGCGCCGACCAGTCGCCCGGTGGATCAGCCGGCGCCGGCATCGGCACTTCGCCGCCTTCGTGCATTGCCCGCAGCAACAACTCCGGCGCCACCACGAACAAGCCTGACTCGGCAGCGTGGATTGCGCGCAACACCGTGTCCGGCGACGCATCCTTGTCCAGGCAGGCATTGGCCTCGCTGGTGATGCAGTGCTGGAGTGCCGCCACGTTGGGATGCCGGTAGAAGTACAGCCGCCGCGGCGCCGGCAGCAATGGACGTCGGCGTTCGCGCTCAATTAGCGGATCGTCACCGTCCAGCAGCAGCAACGCCGGGACGCTATGGCCGCTGCGGCGCGGCTGCTTTGGGGCGTAGGCCCCCAGCCAGTCCAGCTCGCCCCGCGTGGCGAGCAAGCGCTGCATCCGCGCCCGCCACACCGGGTCGAATCCGATCGCCAGTACTGGCATCGCTGCCATATCGGAACCCCGTGAGCGAAGGTTTCCGTCGCCCAAATTAGCCGGACACCCCCAGAACGCCGTCGCTCCACAGAACCGGTCACATCCCCCATCACCCGATATCAGGATTTTTTCCCCCCGACCTGCGCCGCACTGTGCCAGCGCCCGCAGCCCGGTCTGTCCGGGCGGCTGCGCCCCCCCAAACCGGCAAGGACTACGAACATGGCTAATCAAACCTTCAACTGGAAGCCCAGCTGGCTGACCGCCACCTTGGGTATCGCCATTGGCCTGGTGTTGGCCAGCGTCATGGTGTTTGCGCCCCAGCCAGCCCAAGCAGTGCATGACGATGCATCTCCCCTCCTGAATTCCCCATTTGAGCTGGATGGCAACGCCGTGAAGACCAGTGCCCTGGACGACTGGGACTCTGCGCTGGCTCCTATCGTCAACGGCGTTCCCGTCCCCGGCCCAGACAAGACCTTCGTCAACGACGGACCCAACGCCGCCGGTGGCAAAGAAACCAGCGCTTGGAAGGGCAGCAACAAGGACATCGACACCATCCTCACCTGGGAGCGCATGACCTCCAAAGTCACTCCTGACAAGGACAACATCACCAACGCCTACGCGAAGCCCTACTCCGTCGACCACGACGACGATCCGACGACGCCCAACCACCTCATTATCTACTTCGGCGCCGACCGCTTTGCCAACAACGGCGACGCCGCGCTGGGCTTCTGGTTCTTCCAGGATGATGTGGCCCTCAACAATGGCGGCTTCGACGGCGAGCACATCGTCAACGACCTGCTGATCCAGGTCGACTTCGTCCAGGGCGGCAGCAGCAGCGAGATCCAGATCTTCAAGTGGGTCGGCGACGGAAGCGGCGATTTCGGCAACCTGCAGGAGATTGCCTTCGCCGCGGCCAACGGCACCACCGTGTGCACCGATGGCGACACGGCATGTGCAACTACCAACAACAGTCCGCAACCCGCCCCGTGGAACTACACGCCCAAGTCCGGCCCCGCTGGCACCTTCCCGCAGGAAAGCTTCTACGAAGGCGGCATCGACATCACAGCACTACTGGGTGAAGTGTGTTTCTCCAGCTTCATGGCTGAGACACGCAGTTCGCACTCTGAGACTGCCGAACTCAAGGACTTCGCGCTGGGCGACTTCAACCTGTGCTCCATCCTGGTGACCAAGAAGTGCAAGGACGGCACGGCGCCGGTGATCGATCCCACCGGCACGTTCCTGACCACCACGCTCGATGTCACCGTGACCAACAACGGCTTCGGCTCGGTGTTCAACACCGCGTTTGAAGAAGACATCGAAATCCCGGATGCGGACACGGGCGTGCTGGCCTGCCGCCTGATTTCGCCGGTGGTCGACAATGACCTCGACAAGGACGAGCTGAAGGAGATCTTGGAAGGCGAACTGGCCGCTGGCGCCTCGGTCACGGCCACCTTGGAGTGCGATCACACCAAGAGCACGGTATTCAACAACGTCACCGCGCGTGCATCGGCATCCCCGGGCGGCACTCGCGACATCACGGACGGCTACCAGATGTCTTCCGAAGACACCTGCGAACTGCTCGTCACCCCGATGATCGACGTCGAGAAGGAGTGCAAGACGGTCCTGCTGGTACAGGTCGATGGCACCCTGCAACCGCAGGTGTGCAACACGATCACGCTGACCAACACCTCGAACGAAAAGCTGGTCAACATCGAACTGGTCGATGATCCGGCCAACGCACCGAGCACTACGCTGATCAGCGGCGGCGAACTCGCGCCGGGCGCATCGATCACGCCGATCGACCACTGCTACATCCCGACCGCCACCGACAACGACACTGAGGAGCCTGAAGAAGCGACGTTCAGCAACGAAGCACTGGCATCCGCCGATGGCGCCATCAGCAAGGTGGCAGCCAGCGACACTGACAACATCCAGTGCAAGCTGTGTCCGCCGCCGCAATCGGAGTCCGTGCATTGATATGGTGAGCGCACGGGCATGAGGCCCTTCAGCACGACTTTCCCGGTCGTGCTAACGAACGAGGGCGGTGGAGTTGCCTCCACCGCCCTCTTTTTTGCTGCATCCTGCAGTCGCTCTTCCGCGTTCGGCGGCTACTGCACGCTGAAACCGGTGCTGGCCGTCGCGGTGCTGCTGCCGCTGGTGGCGTCGGCACGCAGCGTGTAGCTGCCGATCGCGCCCTTGCCCTTGCCGGTTTTGTACGTGCCGCGCGCATAACCGTCGCTGCCGCTGGTCGCGCTGATGACCGTGGTGCTGCCGCTCGGCAAGGTCACCGTGAACTTCACGCTGGCGCCGCTCACCGGCACGTCGTTGTTCTTCACCAGCGCGCTCATCGACACCGTCTCGGCCCGCAGGTAGCTGGTCTTGTTGGTGCCGACGGTTTCGCTCAATGTGCCGCTGCTCGCAACCGTATAGATCGCCGAGGCACTCGCGGTGTGGGCGTTACCGACCGCGCTGCTGCTACCGACGCCGATGCCATAGCCCGCCGCCGTGGCGGTACTTGGCGAAGTGACGCTCAGCGTGGTGCTGCCGCTGGCGCCGGGACTCAGGCTCAGCGTGCTGCCGGCCAGCGTCCCGGTCCAACCGCCCGGAATGCTCTTCGCCAGGTTGAACGTCGTCGCCGCGCACGCGCTGCTGTCCTTGTTGCTCAGGCTCACCGTGTAGCTGACGGTGCTGCCGGCGGCGACGGCGGCGGTCGAGCCGCTGATGCTCAGCGTCGGTGCGGCGCGCGTGCAGGTCGGTGGCGACGTGGAGCCGCTGAAGGTGACGTCAACGGTCGCGCCGGTGGTGTCGGCGGACGCAAGCGTGATGGTCACACCCGCGCCCGCATCGTTGTAGCTCTGGCCCGTCGCCAGCGCGCCGTCCTGGAAGTCGCCGGTACTGCCCGAATAGCTGGCCGGGGTCGTATCCAGCAGGTCGCTGCTGTAGCGATCGCCTTCGGTGGCCAGGCGGACCAGCACGCCCTTGGTCAGATTGCCGACCGTACCCATCGACGCATCGGCGCCAATCGGCTGGCGGTATTCGACGTAGTACCAGAGCGTCCTGCCACTGGTGTCGGTGCCGCGTGGGATCTTGATCGCCTTCGGACCGACGCTGCTGCTCGAATAGGGTTCGATCGAATAACGGCCGCTGGTGCTGGCTGTGTGGATTGGCGGCGACACGCCGTCGTTGAGCCAACCCATCAGCTCCTTCTGGAATGGACTGAAGTGGCCGACGCGCACGGCGCCCATGATGTCGGCGACGTCGCCGTAATCGCTCACGGTGCAGGTGCCGCCAAGCGTGACGCTACCGCAGTCGCGGCTGTGCGCGTGGCTCAGGCCCTGGTTGTGGCCGAGCTCGTGACCAACGGCCTGCAGGGTGAATGAACCGTTGATCCAGGCGCGTGTGACCGAGCCGCCGACGTTGGCCAGCCCGGTCCACCCGCAGGCATTCCTCGGGAACATGTAGATCTTGCGTGCGTAGCCCGACAGATCGGCGCCACTGGCGGCGACCGCCTTGTCTGCTTCGGTGTAGATCGCGCCGGTATCGCAAACACTCTTGCTCACCGGGATCGTGTACCAACCGAACGTCTGACCGGCGAGCCAGGTCTGCTGGAACGAGGCTTCCTGGTAGAAGTTGCTGACCGTGGTGAACACCAGGCTGTGCGCCGCGGACGAGGTGACTGGCTGTGAGTTGTCGTCCTGGAAGTTGACCAGGATCACGGCCGTGCGCTGCTCGCCCATCGTGTAGGGGAGCGCGGCCTGGACCACCTCGACGTTGGCGCTCGACCCATCGTCCAGCGCCAGAGTGCCACCAGCCAGTTGACCTCGGACCCGCACGCGCGTGCCGCTGAGCAGCGTTGTTGGCTTGCGGCCGAACTTCAGTTCGACGCGGCCATGCGTAGTCTTGAGAAAGTGCCGGGTGACGCTGCGACCGTCGGCATAGTCTTCGACCAACACGTCGAGTTCGCCTTCCAGGGCAACCGGCTTGCCGGTGCTGGTGACGGGTGCTGCAGCCAGGCTGGCGCCGACCGGGACGCCGGCCAAGATGCCGGAAAGAAGAAGCAAGGTTGCAGTGAATCTTCCTGCGTGGCGAAACGCGCGGGACAAATGCATTGGCGAACTACCGGATGTGGAGGGCTCTGGACGCCGGCCTTCAGGCCGGTGCCGGAACGCGCAGGCGCGTTCCGGACTGGATCCGGGGGATCCGTTCCGACACCTCCTTGCATCGTCAGCGGATGCGCACTTCCCCAAAGCCGTGCGTATCCGACGGGCGGTATTATGGGGAGGATTGCCATGTCGGACCGAGGACTGGTTCCCAGTTCGGGCCGCCCTCGCAACTGCCGAACGTACGTCGTATGACGTTCCGTCGGCTTTGCGACAACACGGCACGATCGGTTATTTTTGTGTTATTCCCGCCGCGATAACGCCATGCGCGCACCGGTTCTACTGTCCTGGAGCGGTGGCAAGGATGCGGCCTGGGCCTTGCACGCGCTGCGCCGGCACGGCCGAGTCGAGGTGGTCGGGCTGCTGAGTACCATCACCGCGCAATACGAACGCATCTCGATGCAGGGCATCCGCACCGCGGTGTTGCATGCCCAGGCGGACGCCGTGGGATTGCCGGTGATCGAAGCGCGGATCCCGCGCGACGCCGACAACGAGGCCTATGTCGCGAGCTTCGCGGCGGGCCTGGCCGAAGCCCGCACGCGCTGGCCCGGACTTGAGACGATCGCATTCGGCGACCTGTTCCTGGCCGACATCCGCGCCTGGCGCGAGACGCTGTGCGCGACGCTGGGGTGGACGCCGCTGTTCCCATTGTTCGACAGCGACACGTCGATGCTGGCGCGGGAGATGATCGACGGCGGCTTGCGCGCACATGTGTGCTGCGTGGACACCACGCAGCTCGACGCCAGGTTCGCGGGCCGCGCATTCGACGCCGCCCTGCTCGAGGCCTTGCCTGCGGGCATCGACCCCTGCGGCGAGAACGGCGAGTTCCATACCTGCGTCTGGGCCGGCCCGATGTTCGCGTATCCGTTGGCGATCGGACCCGGCGAAACCATGCTGCGCGACGGCCGCTTCGCCTATACCGACTTCCTGCTCGCCGGATCGCCGTAGGAATTGCTATGCCTTCAACGCGGCCGCGTGATGGGCGACGTGCTCGCCGATGAAGCTGGCGATGAAGTAATAGCTGTGGTCGTAACCCGGCTGCATGCGCAAGTTCAGCGGACGGCCTGCGGCTTCGCACGCGGATTGCAGCAGTTGCGGCTTCAATTGCAATGCAAGGAATTCGTCGGCCTCACCCTGGTCGACCAGCAGCGGCAGGTCGCCGCTGCCGTCGCGCACCAGCTCGGTGGCGTCGTAGGCCTTCCAGGCTTCACGGTCGTTGCCCAGATACTGGCGGAACGCCTTCTCGCCCCAGGGCACCTGCGACGGGGCCACGATCGGCGAAAACGCCGACACGCTGCGGTATCTGTCCGGGTTCCTGAGCGCGATCACCAGCGCGCCGTGTCCCCCCATCGAATGTCCGCTGATCGCACGCGCGGACGTAACCGCAAACTCGCCTTCCACCAACGCGGGCAGTTCATCGACCACGTAGTCGTACATCCGGTAATGCGCCGACCATGGCGCCTGCGTGGCATTGACGTAGAACCCTGCGCCCAGGCCGATGTCGTAGCCCTCGGCGTCGGCAACGCCGGCGCCGCGCGGACTGGTATCCGGCGCGACAAGGGCGATGCCGTGTTCGGCCGCGTAGCGTTGCGCGCCGGCCTTGATGATGAAGTTCTGTTCGGTGCAGGTCAGGCCGGACAGCCAGTACAGCGCCGGCACCGGTCCCTGCTGCGCCTGCGGCGGCAGGTAGATCGCGAACTTCATCTCGCAGTCGAGCGCGTCGGAGCGGTGCGACCAGACCTGCTGGGTACCGCCGAAGCAGGCGTGCGATTCGAGCTGTTGCATGTTGACCTCCTAGGGCGGGCCTTGACCCGCCGTGCCTTCCATCTCACCGTGCGGCGGGTCGAGACCCGCCCCCGGATCGGGTCCGGGGCAAGCTTTACAGCACGCCGTTGCGCTTGGCGATGTGGGTGGAGATGGCGTCCATCAGCGGCGGATTGAGCGCGTCGTATGGGGGCAGGCCGAGCTCGGCCAGGCGGGCGCGCACCGCGTCCATCTGTTCGGGCCGGGCGCCGCCGCCCTCGATGACCGAGGACACGAACGCAGCGAAGCGCGGCTCTTCCCAACCACGCTGCGGCGAAAGCTCGGTATGGATGAAATCCAGCCCGTAGAACGGATGATCCTTGTTCTCGATCCGCCCGTACATGTGGGTGCCGCAGCCCTTGCATGCATGGCGCTGGATGGTGGCCTTGTCGTCGACGACCGCGAGCTTTTCCTCGTGCGCGGTCACCGTGACCTTGTCGCGCGGGACTACGCCGACCACCGAGAACGCCGCGCCTTCCGGCTTCCAGCATCTGGTGCAGCCGCAGGCGTGGTTGTGGGCGACGTTGCTGTCCACCTTCACCTCGACCTTGTCGCTGGCGCAATGACATTCGAGCGTGCCGCCGGCGAAGTTGGGATCGCCCTTGACGATGCCGTTGTCGACCGCAGGATGGATCGGGACCGTAGCCATGCTGGACTCCTCATCATTGCGAAGGAGGAAGCCTTCCCCGCCTGCGGAGAAGGGTGGCGCGACGCGCCGGGCGAGTGGCCGCGGCAATGAAAGGCGGCCCCCGTCCTGACCTCTCCCGCTCGCGCGAGAGGGAACCGGGTCAGTCGTAATGGATCACGGTGCGGATCGACTTGCCTTCATGCATCAGGTCGAAGGCCTCGTTGATCCGTTCCAGCGGCAGGGTGTGGGTGACGAACGGGTCCAGGTCGATCTCGCCCGACATCGCCTGCTCGACCATGCCCGGCAACTGGGTGCGGCCCTTGACTCCACCGAAGGCGGTGCCGCGCCAGACGCGCCCGGTCACCAGCTGGAACGGGCGCGTGCAGATCTCCTGGCCCGCGCCGGCCACGCCGATGATGACGCTCTCGCCCCAGCCCTTGTGGCAGCACTCCAGCGCCGCACGCATCACCTTGACGTTGCCGATGCACTCGAAACTCCAGTCCACACCGCCGTCGGTCATCTCGACGATCACCTCCTGGATCGGCTTGTCATGGTCCTTCGGGTTGACGCAGTCGGTGGCGCCCATCGACCTGGCCAGTTCGAACTTGCCCGGATTGGTGTCGATCGCGATGATCCTGCCCGCCTTGGCCTGGCGCGCACCCTGGATCACCGCCAGGCCGATGCCGCCCAGGCCGAAGACCGCGACGCTGTCGCCCTCGGCCACGCGCGCGGCGTTGCGGGTCGCGCCGATACCGGTGGTGACGCCGCAGCCGAGCAGGCAGACCTTTTCATGCGGCGCTTCGGGGTTGATCTTCGCCAGCGAGATCTCGTTGACGACCGTGTATTCGCTGAAGGTGCTGCAACCCATGTAGTGGTAGATCGGCTTGCCTTCGTAGGAGAAGCGGCTGGTGCCGTCTGGCATCAGGCCCTTGCCCTGGGTCGCACGCACCTTCTGGCACAGGTTGGTCTTGCCGGACTTGCAGAACTTGCACTCGCGGCATTCGGCCGTGTACAGCGGGATCACATGGTCGCCGGGCTTGAGCGAGGTGACGCCTTCGCCGACCTCGACCACCACGCCGGCGCCCTCGTGGCCGAGCACCGAGGGGAAAATGCCTTCGGGGTCGTCGCCGCTCAGGGTGAACGCGTCGGTGTGGCAGACGCCGGTATGGCTGATCCTGACCAGCACCTCGCCGGCGCGCGGCGGCTCGACATCGATCTCGACGATCTTCAGGGGTTCGCCTGCGGCGAAGGCGACAGCGGCGCGGGATTTCATGGGCACGGCTCCGGAACAGGAATTACTTGGGGAATCGCTTCAGGGATTACTTGAGGTAGGAACGCACCAGTGCGATCACCTGTTCGATGCTCGCCTGGTGCTGTTTGCGGATCTTCGGATCGACCGCGACCTGGGTGAACTCCTCATGCAGGTGACCATCCAGGATGTCCGCCATCAGGCCGTTGACCGCGCCGCGCAACGCCGCGATCTGCTGCAGCACCGGCCCGCAGTCGGTCCCCGCCGCGATCGCGCGTTCCAGCCCCTCCACCTGGCCGCGGATGCGGCGCAGGCGGGTGATGGCGCGTTTTTTTTCCTCGGGAGAGTGTGGCAAGGGTGCGACCCGGATGGATACTGGCGGGGAGTATACGTAGCCGTGGCCGATGTGCACGCTGCGACGCGGCACGGCCAGCAGGGAAAAACGCATGGGCGCGGCGTGACCGGCCGCGGGGCCGGGCGATCGCGGGCGGCCCTCAACCGGTGTTCTGGATGCCCGCGGCGATCCCGTTGACCGTGGCCAATAACACGTGCAGAAGCGCGTCGTCCTGGCGGTCGCCCGCGCGCCAGCGGCGCAGGAGCTCGACCTGCAGCACGCTGATCGGATCGACGTAGGGATTGCGCAGGCGGATCGACAGGCTCAGCCGGTAGTCGCCGGCGAGCAGCGCATTGCGCTGTTTGAGCTGCAGGATCGCGTCGCGGGCGCGCGCGAACTCGGCGGCGATCTCCGGGAAGAACGCGTCGTGCGCATCGTCGGCCAGGTGCGAATAACGCTCGAAGATGTCGAGGTCGGACTTGGCCATCAGCATCTCGACATCGTCGAGCATCGCCGCGAAGAACGGCCATTCACGCGCCATCGCAGTCATCGCCTCCAGACCGTGCGTGGCGATGCCGTGGTGCAGCGCGGTACCGACGCCATACCACCCGGTCAGGCCGGAGCGGTTCTGCGACCAGGCGAAGACCCAGGGGATCGCACGCAGATTGCCGATGCCGCCGTCGCGGCGGCGCGAGGGGCGCGAACCGATCCGCATCCGCTCGATCACGTCGATCGGGGTGGCGGCGCGGAAGTAGGCCGGAAAGTCCTCGCGTTCGTGGACCAGCGCGCGATAGGTGGCGCTGGAGACGCCGGCGAGTTCGGCCGCGATCGTGCGCCATTGCGCCTCGCGCGGTTCTGGCGCACGTGGGCGCAGCGAAGCGCGCAGCACTGCGCCGGCAGCCTGCTCCAGGTTGCGCAATGCAAGTGCGCGGATCCCGTACTTGCGGTGGATCACCTCGCCCTGCTCGGTCACGCGCAGGCGGCCGTCGATGGAGCCGCGCGGCGCGGCGATGATCGCGCGCTCGGTCTTGCCGCCGCCGCGGCTGACCGAACCACCGCGGCCGTGGAAGAACACGATCCGCACACCCGCCGCGCCGGCCAGCTCCAGCAGTTCCACCTGTGCGCGTTGCAGCGCCCAACGCGAGGCCAGCAGGCCGCCGTCCTTGGCGCTGTCGGAGTAACCGAGCATCACCACCTGGCGGCCGCCGCGCGCAGCCAGATGGCGGCGGTACACCGGATCGTCGAACAATGCGCGCATGACGCCATTCGCCGCTTCCAGGTCGGCCACGGTCTCGAACAGCGGCGCGATGTCGAGCGGCACCCGTCCATCGCCTTCGATGCAATCGGCGATGCGCGCCAGCGCCAGCACCGCCAGTGCGTCGGCCGCGCTGCGGCTCATGCTGATGATATAGGGGCCGAAGGCGTGCTCACCGAACTGTGTGCGCAGCTCGCGGACGGCGCGGAACACGGCCAGCGTGGACGCGGCGCCTTCCGCGTCTGGCGACGCCGGCGGCGCCCCGTCGATCAGCGCGTGCAGGCGCGCGATGCGTTGCGCCGGGGAACGCGAAGCCCAGTCGACGTTTTCCAGCGCCGCCAGCGCCTCGTCGTGCGCCGCCGAATCCTGGCGCAGGTCGAGCGCGGCCATGTGCAGGCCGAAGCTGCGCGCGCGCCACAGTACGCGCTGCAGGGCGAAACGCCCCGCGTGCTCGCCGCCGTGGCGCGCCAGGCTGGTGTCGATCGCCTCGAGGTCGTCGATGAAGTCGGCGGCATCGCGATAGCCCAGGCCGCTGGCTTCGCCGGCGGTGGCGGCCAGGCGCAGGCGCATCAGCTCGAGCAGCTGGCGGTAGGGCATGTCGGCCAGCCGCGGTTTCGCTTCGGCCTCGGTTGCGGGCAACATCGCGCGATAGCGCGCGGTGCGTCGCCCGATGTCGTCGTCCACCGCGACGCGGGCGCTGCCCTGGGTCAGGATGTCGCCAAGCGCACGCAGGTCGCTGCGATAGGCGGCCAGCGCCTGGCTGCGCTGCGCGGCGAGCGCGGCGCGGATGGTATCGGCGCCCACGTTCGGATTGCCGTCCATGTCGCCGCCGACCCAGGTGCCGAAGCGCAGTACCGGCGGCAATGCGATGCGCTCGCCGTACACGGCCTCGACTGCGTCGCCGAAGCTTTCATAGAACACCGGCAGCACCCGGAACAGCACATTCACCAGGTAGAAGCCGATGTGCTCGACCTCGTCGGTGACGCTGGGCTGGTGGGCGGGCGATTCGGTGGTCTGCCAGGCGGTGGTCAACGACTGGCGGATGCGGGCCTGGTCGGCGCGACGCTCCGGCGGGGTACGGGTGCGATCGATATCGGCGACCAGCCGCTCGACGATGGTGTGTTCCTTCAACAGCAGCGCGCGCCGCACCGCTTCGGTGGGATGCGCTGTGAACACCGGCTCGACCTGCATCCGCGGCAACAGGGCCTGCAGGTCGGCCAGGGATACGCCGGCATCGCGCAAGCCGCGCAGCACGTCTTCCAGGCTGCCCGGCTGCGGCGCCGCACCGGTGCGCTGGTAGTCGCGGCGGCGACGGATGCGGTGGACGCGCTCGGCCAGGTTGACCGCGCCGAAGTAGCTGGAGAAGGCCCGCACCAATTGCTCGGCTTCCGACAGCGTCACCTGCGCCAGGCTCCCGGCCAGCGCATCGACCGGGGCGTGCTGTTCGCGGCGCGCGATCGCCAGCCGGCGGATGTCCTCGACGTGCCGCAGGAAGGCCGGGCCGCACTGCTCGGCGAGGATCTCGCCGACCAGCGCCCCGAGCTCGCGCACGTCGTCGCGCAGCAGCGCATCGGTCTGGCTGAATGCGAGCGGCCCGCGCAGCGGTTCGTCCGGCTGGGGAAGGTTCATCCCCGCAGGCTAGCGCTTTTTTTGACGCGGTGCAGCATGCGCCGGCCAACGGCCTCGCGGAAGCGGCGGCCGCGCCCGGATCGATCAGTAGGCGAACTCTCGGAACACCGGATCCACCGAACCGTTCCATTCGCCATGGAACAGCTTGAGCTTGCGCTCGGCCGGGGTTTCGTTGGTTTCGGCGAAATCGATCAGCGGGGTCAGGAAGATGCTCTCGTCGGCCCCATTGGCGTTGCGCTCGTTGCGGCGCTGCAGGCCGGCGGCGGAAATCCGCAGCGCCTGCAGCGCGAGATCGCGCAGGCTGCCGTTGCGGAACGGCGTCTTCAACGCCAGCTTGGGCACGTGGTCGCGCAATGCGTTGCGTTCGGCCAGGCTGAAATCCCTGACCAGGTCCCAGGCCGCATCCAGCGCCGCGTCGTCGTACAGCAGACCGACCCAGAACGCGGGCAGCGCGCACAGCCGGTTCCATGGGCCGCCATCGGCGCCGCGCATCTCCAGGTACTTTTTCAGACGCACTTCGGGGAAGGCGGTGGTCATGTGGTCCGACCAGTCGCGCAGGATCGGCAGCGCTCCGGGCAGCACGTCGAGCTCGCCGCGCAGGAAGCTGCGGAACGACTTGCCGGACGCATCGATGTATTTTCCGTCGCGGTAGGAGAAATACATCGGCACGTCGAGCAGGTAATCGACATAGCGTTCGAAGCCGAAACCATCCTCGAACACGAAGTCGAGCATGCCGGTGCGATCGGGGTCGGTGTCGGTCCAGATGTGCGAGCGATAACTCAGGTAGCCGTTGGGCCGGCCTTCGGTGAACGGCGAATCCGCGAACAGCGCGGTGGCGACCGGCTGCAGGGCCAGCGACACGCGGAACTTCTTCACCATGTCCGCTTCGTCGCTGAAGTCGAGATTGACCTGCACCGTGCAGGTGCGGGTCATCATGTCGAGGCCCAGCCCGCCCACCTTGGGCATGTACGACCGCATGATCTTGTAGCGACCCTTGGGCATCCACGGCATGTCGTCGCGCCGCCATTTCGGCTGGAACCCCATGCCGAGGAAGCCCAGGCCCAGCGCGTCGGCCACCGTCTTGACTTCGAGCAGGTGGGTATCGACCTCGCAACAGGTGTCATGGACGCGCAGCAGCGGCGCACCGGAGAGCTCGAGCTGGCCGGCCGGTTCCAGGGTGACCGAGGCGCCGTCCTTGAGCAGGGCGATGGTGCGCGGCGGCGCATCGCCCACCTGCTCGCGTACTTCCTCCCAGCCGAACCGCGTCAGGCCCTTGAGCAGGGCCTCGATGCCGCGCTCCCCGTCGAAGGTCGGCGGTCTGAGGTCGTCGAGCTGGAAGCCGAACTTCTCGTGCTCGGTGCCGATCCGCCAGTCGGCTTTGGGCTTGCCGCCCGAGGCGATGTACTCCACCAGCTGGTCGCGATGGGTGATGGGTGAATCGGCGACGTTGCTGGGACTGGACATGCGGGCGACCGGATGGGAATGCAGTTGCGCGGGCGGGCCGGGCCGTCGCGATGCGGCACTATAGCCTCCGCCTGCCTGACGAAAGCAGGCGCGCGCCGTCCGCAGCGTTCCACCACTGTTGCGCGCCACGGCGAGCGCAGACGACATGACTTAGACTTCCCTTCGGCGTCCATGAGGCACAGCGCCCGATATGGCGAAAGGCAAGGCCACCTCGTTCGACATCGCCTACCTGGCCGGCGTCTCGCAGTCGACGGTGTCGCGCGCCCTGCGCGGCAGCCCGCTGGTCAATCCGGAAACCACCCGGCGGATCCTGGAAGCGGCCGAGCAGCTGCATTACACCGTGGACAAGCACGCCTCGAGCCTGCGCACCCAGCGCGCTGGCACGCTGGCGCTGCTGCTGTTCGAGGATCCCACCAGCGACGCATCCCATATCAATCCGTTCTTCCTGCCGATGCTCAGCGCGATCACCCGCGCCTGCGCAAGCCATGGCCAGGACCTGCTGATCTCGTTCCAGCAGCTCTCGCACGACTGGCATGCCGACTACGGCGACAGCAAGAAAGCCGACGGCCTGCTGCTGCTCGGCTACGGCGATTACCTGGCCTACCTGGGCAAGTTGTCGAAGCTGGTGGAACAGGGCACGCCGTTCGTGCGCTGGGGCGCGGTGATGCCCGACCAGCCCGGCATTTCGATCGGCTGCGACAACATGGGCGGGGGCCGCCAGGCCGGCGCGCACCTGCTCGCCTGCGGGCGCCGGCGCATCGCCTTCCTCGGCGATGCGTCGAGCCACTACCCCGAATTCCTCGACCGCTTCCTCGGCTGTGATGCGGCGCTGCGCGATGCCGGCCTGGCGATGGATCGCGCGCTGCAGGTGGATGCGGAAAGCTCCGAGGACGCCGGCTATGCCGCTGCGCGCGAGTTGATGCGCCGCGGCGCGATCTTCGATGCCGTGTTCGGCGCCAGCGACCTGATCGCCATCGGCGCGATGCGCGCGCTGGCCGAGGCCGGCCTGGACGTGCCCGGTGACGTGGCGGTCGTGGGCTTCGACGATATCCCCGCCGCGCGCATCACCACCCCCGCGCTCACCACCGTGCGCCAGGACACCGTGCGCGCCGGCGAGCTGCTGGTGGAGACCCTGGTCAGCCTGGTCGACGGGCACCCGGCGCAAAGCCAGCGCCTGCCGACCGAACTGGTGGTGCGGCGCTCCTGCCCCGCCCGGGGATAGCGCCTTTGTGGTTGTGGGAGCGGCCTCGGCCGCGAATGCCCTTCGCCTTTGGCTGCGACGTTGAGAAAAGCATTCGCGGCCAAGGCCGCTCCCACAAACTTGGCTCCCACGGAACCGTTGCGGCTATGGCACCGCGACGGGAGCTTGCGCCAGCCTCGGTTCGGCCACCCACAGCGTGCACAGCCCGGCCACGATCATGCACACGCCGCCAATCACCATCGCCTGGATCGGCGCACCGCCGAGCAGATTCACCAGCAGCGCCAGCAGGGCGACCGCCGCCAGTTGCGGGATCACGATGAAGAAATTGAAGATGCCCATGAACACGCCCATCTTCTCCGCCGGCACGCTGTCCGAGAGCAGCGCATAGGGCAGCGACAGGATCGAGGCCCAGGCGAAGCCCACGCCGACCATCGACAGCAACAGCCATTGCGGATCGCGGATCAGCAGCATCGACAGCAGACCGAGCCCACCCAGTGTGAGATTGATCAGGTGGCTGACACGCAGCCCGAAACGCCGCGCCATCCATGGAATCACGATGGCCGCCACCGCGGCGAAGCCGTTGTAGGCGGCGAACAGCACGCCGACCCAGTTGGCGCCTTCGTTGTAGGCCGCCGATGTCGTATCGCTGGTGCCGTAGTGCACGCCGGTCACCGCCGCGGTGGCGTAGATCCACATCGCGAACAGCGCGAACCAGCTGAAGAACTGCACCACCGCCAGCCGGCGCATGTTCGCCGGCATGTCGTGCACGTCGCGCACGATGCTGGCGAGCATGCCCTGGGGACGGGTGAAGCCGGCCAGGATCAGCGCCAGCCCGTAGCCGGCCGCCAGCCCGGCCAGTACGTACAGCTGCTTGTCCAGGCCGTATCGCCACACCGCCAGCGCGCCCAACGCGCCGGCCGCCAGCCACGCGGCCCCCTGCCCGCCCCTGCGCAACGGTCCCGGGGCCGGCGCCGGCTGCGCCGCGCCGTCGACGTGCGGCATGCGTTCGTCGGGCATGTAATCGCTGAACGCACGCAGCTGCTCGGGCGAGTATTCGCGCGTGCGCAGCACGGTCCAGCCGATCGCGCCCAGCAGCACCGCGCCGCCGGCGTAGAACGCATAGCGCACGGTATCGGGCACCTCGCCGGGACCGGCGGTATTGGCCACGCCCCATTTCTCCAGCAGGAACGGCAGCATGCTGGCCACCACCGAACCCACGCCGATGAAGAAACTCTGCATGGCATAGCCGCTGGGGCGCTGGCGCGGAGCGAGCTGGTCGCCGACGAAGGCGCGGAACGGTTCCATCGAAATGTTGATCGAGGCATCCAGCACCCACAGCAACCCGGCCGCGACCCATAGCGCCGGCGAGTTCGGCATGAACAGCAGCGCCAGCGAAGCCAACACCGCGCCGACCAGGAAATACGGCCGCCGTCGGCCGAGGCCGGTCCAGGTGCGGTCCGACAGATAGCCCACGATCGGCTGCACGATCAGCCCGGTCAGCGGCGCGGCGATCCACAGGATCGGGATGTCGTCCATGCTCGCGCCCAGCGTCTGGAAGATGCGGCTGACGTTGGCGTTCTGCAGCGCGAACCCGAACTGGATCCCGAGGAAGCCGAAGCACATGTTCCAGATCTGCCAGAACGTCAGTTGCGGTTTCTCGCGTGCGGCCTGCATGGCGTGGTTGCCTGAACTTGGAATCGGGCAAGTGTGACCAATGCCTGGCAACTTGGCTTGCTGCACTGCGGTCGCGTGCGACCCCACCGGCATGCATACGTATTCATCGCCCTGTGGAGCGCGGCGCGCGCATCGGTCCGCCCGGATCGGCGCAGGCGCATGACAGGATGTGCGCCGGCTCGCGCGCCCCATGCGCGGCACGCACATGGATGCAAGACGCGGCAATGACCCACACCCCCTGGTGGCGCGGCGCGGTGATCTACCAGATCTATCCGCGCAGCTTCCTCGACAGCAATGGCGATGGCGTCGGCGATCTGCCGGGCATCACCGAACGGCTCGACTACGTCGCCGCGCTGGCGGTGGACGCGATCTGGATCTCGCCGTTCTTCACCTCGCCGATGGCCGATTTCGGCTACGACATCGCCGACTACCGCGATGTCGATCCGCTGTTCGGCACGGTTGCCGATTTCGACCGCCTGCTGGCCAAGGCCCACGCGCTGGGCCTGAAGGTGATGATCGACCAGGTGCTCAGCCATACCTCCGAGGCGCACGCCTGGTTCCGCGAAAGCCGCGCCAGCCGCGACAACCCCCGCGCCGACTGGTACGTGTGGGCCGACGCCAGGCCCGACGGCACGCCACCCAACAACTGGCTGTCGATCTTCGGCGGCGTGGCCTGGCAGTGGGAGCCGCGGCGCGGTCAGTACTACCTGCACAACTTCCTGGCCGCGCAGCCCGACCTCAATTTCCACAATCCCGAAGTGCAGGCCGCGCAGCTGGACAACGTGCGCTTCTGGCTCGACAAGGGCGTGGACGGCGTGCGCCTGGACGCGATCAACTTCTGCTTCCACGACCGCGCGTTGCGCGACAACCCGCCCAAGCCGGCCGAGCTGCGCACCGGCCGCGGCTTCAGCCCCGACAATCCCTACGCCTTCCAGTACCACCTGTACAACAACACCCAGCCGGAGATGCTGGACTACCTGGAACGGCTGCGCGCGCTGAGCGACGGCTATGCCGACGTGGGCATGCTCGGCGAGATCTCGTCGGAGGATTCGCTGGCGACGATGGCCGAATACGTCACGCCGCGCCGGCTGCACATGGGCTACAGCTTCGAACTGCTCACCGACGAATCCTCCGCCGCCTACATCCGCAGCACGGTGGAAACGCTGGAAGCGAAACTCGGCGAGGGCTGGCCGTGCTGGGCGATCTCCAATCACGACGTGCAGCGCGCGGTGAGCCGCTGGGGCGGCGCGGATGCGGCCGAAGCGCTGGCCCGGCAACTGGTGGCGCTGGTGTGCGCGCTACGCGGTTCGGTCTGCCTGTACCAGGGCGAGGAACTGGGCCTGGTCGAAGCCGATGTTCCGTTCGAAGCACTGCAGGATCCCTACGGCGTCGCGTTCTGGCCCACGTTCAAGGGACGCGACGGCTGCCGAACGCCGATGCCGTGGACATCCGATGCCGGCGACGCACACGCGGGTTTCAGCCAGGTCGCGCCGTGGCTGCCGGTCGATGCGCGCCACGCCGCGCGCAGCGTCGCCGTGCAGGAAGCCGAGACCGATTCGGTCCTGCAGGCGGCGCGTGCGTTCCTGCGCTGGCGCCGCGCGCAGCCGGCGCTGGTGCTCGGATCGATCCGCTTCCTCGATGCGCCCGAACCGGTGCTGGCCTTCGTGCGCGAGCATGATGGGCAGTCGCTGCTGGCCGTGTTCAACCTGTCGGCGCAGCCGGTGGCCTGGGATCTGCCTTCGCAACTCTCGCCGCGCTGGCTCGAACTGGCCGGGCAGATCGGCGCCCAACCACAGGACGCATCGGTGACCCTGCCCGCCTACGCCGCCGCGTTCGCCGAGATCTAACGTGCGCCGTGGGAGCGGCCTTGGCCGCGAGTGTTCATCCCGTGGGAGCGGCCTCGGCCGCGAATGCTCTTCGGAACTTGGTGCCGGGCGCCAAGCGCGGGATGCGATTGCAATGGTTTCGCAACAGCAATCGCGGCCAAGGCCGCTCCCACAACGGCCCGGTTCAGGCCGCCATGGTCTCCGGCGAGATGGCGCAATGCCGCGCGATGAACGCATCGTGGCCGGGCATGACTTCCACGCATTTGCCGATCACGCTGCGCACGCCCTCCAGGAACTCGGCGATCTTCGCCTCCGGATACACGTCCACCAACGGGTGGTAGCCGGCCACCGGCACGCGCTGGCCGTGCATCACCTGCAACCAGCTGACCTCGGCGAACATCTCGTTGCCTTCGCGGAACACCCGGCCGTTGCTGCGGAACAGATCCATGCGCTGCTGCAGCGAATCGGGGATCTCCATCGTGCGGCAGTGATCCCAGAACGGCGAGTCGTCGCGCTCGGTCGCCTTGTAATGCATGATCAGGAAGTCGCGGATCCGGTCGATCTCGAAATTGGCATGGGCGTTGCACTCGTCGATGTCGGCCTGGTCGAACCCGGCATGCGGGAAGAACGCGGTCAGGCGCGCGATCGCGGACTGGATCATGTGGATGCTGGTGGACTCCAGCGGTTCCAGGAACCCGCTCGACAGGCCGATCGCATAAACATTGCGGTGCCAGGTCTTGTTGCGCTTGCCGCCGGTGAAACGCAGCACGCGCGGCTCGGCCAATGCTTCGCCTTCCAGATTCGCCAGCACGGTGGCGGCGGCTTCGTCCTCGCTGATGTAGTGGCTGCTGAAGACGTAGCCGTTGCCGGTGCGATGCTGCAGAGGGATGCGCCACTGCCAGCCGGCGCTGCGCGCTGTGCAGCGGGTGTACGGCGTGGTCGGCCCGGCATTGGCCGAAGGCACCGCCACCGCACGATCGCAGGGCAGCCAGTGCGACCAATCGGTGTAGCCGGTCTTGAGCGCCTGCTCGATCAGCAGGCCGCGGAAGCCGGAGCAATCGATGAACAGCTGCCCGGCGATGCGTTCGCCGCTGTCGAGCACGATCGCATCGACGAAGCCTGTTTCCCCGTCCAGCTGCACATCCACCACCTTGCCCTCGGTGCGGCGCACGCCGCGCGCCTCGCCGTAGCGGCGCAGGAACTGCGCGTACAGCCCGGCGTCGAAGTGATAGGCGTAGGCGATGTCGGCCAGCGGCGACTTCGGCCGGTCGGTCACCGCGCGCATGAACTTGTTGTGGCGGCAGGCGGCGGTGTTGATCGAATAGTCTTCCAGCGGCGCGGCCTTGCCGGCCTGGTGCATCTTCAGCCAGTAGTGGTAGAAGCTGACCACGCCCAGGTCCTGGCCGATCTTTCCGAAGCCATGGATGTAGTTGTCGCCGATCCGGCCCCAGTCGCGGAATTCAATGCCGAGCTTGAACGAGCCCCGGGTCTGGCGCACGAACTCGTTCTCGTCCAGGTCCAGCGCCTGGTTGTAGAGCTTGATCATCGGAATCGTGGCCTCGCCCACGCCGACGATGCCGATCTCGTCGGATTCGACCAAGCGGATGTTGTAGGTGCCGGCCATCACCTTGGACAGCGCCGCAGCGGTCATCCAGCCGGCGGTGCCGCCACCGACGATGACGATGTCCCGGATGCGCTCGATCATGACTGAAACCCGTTCCCGTGCAGGCGGCGAGTATGCGGCGCCGCGGTCCGCCCGTCATTCTGCGCTGCGGCTGGCCCGCTTCTGGGTGGTTGCATTCGTATGCAGCGCGCTGGGCAGCCCGTTCATTCGCGCCGAACAGGCGCCGGCTGCATCGCTGGAACGCTGGCGTCGGGCCGGCTGCGATGCGACGGAAGTCGCCAGCACGCCCCGGCCCATCGCGGACGGCGCGAGCGACGCACGCGGCTACTGGCTCGACGGCCGCCATCTGCGCTGGCCCGGCGCGGCGCCCGGGCGCTACCGCCTGTATGCCTCGGCCAACGGGCGCATGCGTGCGCAGACCGGGAGCGCGATCACGGGCGCGGACCACGGCTTCGACCTGGCGCCGGCCGGACCGCTGCCGCCCGCAGTGGCCGAACGCTTCGCCTTCACCGGCGCGGGCGTCGACCTGGTGCTGGCGGACGCCGACGCCGCGCGTCTGTCGGAACTGCTGCGCGGCCAGCTGCTGCTGGTGCGCGAAGACGCACAGGGCCGCGTGCTGGAGGCCACGCGACTGCAGCTGCCCGGCGCACTCGATGCGCTCTATGCAGCCGCCGAGGCGCAGCCCGACCTGGGTGTCACCGTGTCCGGACGCGCCACGCAATGGAAGCTGTGGGCGCCGACCGCACGCATGGTGACGCTGTGCCTGTACCGCGACGGCGTGTCGCCTGCGATTGCGGCCGAACCGATGCGGCGCGACGACGCCACCGGAACCTGGTCGCTGCGCCTGCCGCGCGACCCCGGATCAGGTCCGGGGCGGGCCCTGTCGGGCAGCTATTACACCTACCTGGTCGAAGTCCACGTGCCGGGCGCCGGGATGATCCGCAACCGCGTCACCGATCCGTATTCGGTCGGCCTGGCGGCCGATTCCACGCGCAGCTTCATCACCAGCCTGGATGCGGCTGCGACCAAACCGGCAGGCTGGGACGCCGCGCCGCGCCCCGATCCGCTGCCCGCGCCCACGGACATGGCGATCTACGAACTGCACGTGCGCGACTTCTCGCGCGACGATCCCAGCGTGCCCGGATCACATCGCGGCAAGTACCTGGCCTTCACCGACACCGATTCCCACGGCATGCGCCACCTGCGCGCGCTGCGCCAGGCCGGCATGACCGACGTGCATCTGCTGCCGGTATTCGATATCGCCAGCGTGCCCGAGCGCGATTGCGTCGCGCCGGCGATCCCCGATGCGGCGCCGGACAGCGAAGCCCAGCAGGCGGCGGTGATGCGGGTCGCAGCCGGCGACTGCTACAACTGGGGCTACGACCCGTTTCACTTCAATGCGCCCGAGGGTAGCTACGCCAGCGATCCGGGCGATGGCGCAGCGCGCATCCGCGAGTTCCGGGCGATGGTGCAGGCGCTGCACGCCGCCGGCCTGCGCGTGGGCATGGATGTGGTCTACAACCACACCAGCGCCTCGGGCCAGGATCCGAAGTCGGTGCTCGACCGCATCGTGCCCGGCTACTACCACCGGCTCGATGCGAAGGGCGCGGTCGAGCGTTCGACCTGCTGCGACAATACCGCGACCGAGCACCGGATGATGGGCAAGCTGATGCGCGACTCGGTCGCGCTGTGGGCGAGGCATTACCGAATCGACTCGTTCCGCTTCGACCTGATGGGGCACCAGCCGCGTGCCGAGATGGAACGCCTGCAGCGCGAGGTGGACGCCGCCGCCGGGCGCCATGTCGACCTGATCGGCGAGGGCTGGAACTTCGGCGAGATCGCCGACGGCAAACGCTTCGTCCAGGCCTCCCAGCTGTCGTTGAACGGCAGCGGCATCGGCACCTTCAGCGACCGCGCGCGCGATGCGATCCGCGGCGGCGGACCGGCGGATCATGGCGAGGCGCTGTTCGTGCCGGGCTACATCAATGGACTTGCGGAAGCGTCCTTCGCCTTCGGCGCTGCGCGTCCACGCCCCCTTCGACTTCGCGGGACTGCCGTCCCGCTACGCTCAGGGCAAACGGAATCAGGGAATCCGGTGACGGATCTGGTGGCGGACAAGGACTCCGTTAGTCCTGAGCGCAGCGCCGCAGGCGCGAAGTCGAAGGACGTTCTTCGCGCGAAACCGTCCAACGAACTGCTCCACGCCGCCGACCTGGTGCGCGTGGGCCTAGCCGGCAGCCTGCGCGACTACCGCATGACCGATGCGCGCGGCCGCGAAGTCGCGCTTGAGCAGGTCAACTACAAGGGCCAGGCCGCCGGCTACGTCAGCCAGCCGGGCGAGGTCGTCAACTACGTCGAGAACCACGACAACCAGACCCTGTTCGACATCAACGTCTGGAAGCTGCCGCGGGACACCTCGCGCAACGATCGCGCGCGCGTGCAGCTGCTCGCGCTGGCGCTGAACGCGTTCAGTCAGGGGATCGCCTATTTCCACGCCGGTGGCGAACTGCTGCGCTCGAAATCGCTGGACCGCAACAGTTTCGATTCCGGCGACTGGTTCAACCGCGTCGACTGGAGCGGGCGCGACAACTTCTACGGCAGCGGCCTGCCGCCGAAGCCGGACAACGGCGAAGACTGGCCGCTGATGCGGCCGCTGCTGGTGGACGCAAAGGTCAAGCCGACACCAGCCGACATCGCCTTTACCCGGGATGCCTTCAACGATCTGCTGCGCATCCGTGCCAGCTCCTCCCTGTTCCGGATGCGCACCGCGCAGGACATCCGCGAACGCCTGCGCTTTCCCAACAGCGGGCCCGAGCAGAACCCGTCTGTCATTGCCGGGCACCTGGACGGTGCGGGTTATCCGCAGGCTGCGTTTCGCGAGATCCTGTACCTGGTCAACGTATCCCTGGATGCGCAGACGCTGACCCTGCCGGAACATGCGTCAAAACGCTACGTCCTGCACCCGGTGCAGCACAGCCCGTCCGCAGCCGACGCGCGTGCGCTGCGCGAGGCGCAGTACGATCCGCAGACCGGCCGATTCCACGTCCCGGCCCGGACCGCGGTCGTCTACGTCCTGCGATGATCGCGATAGTTCCGATTTGATCGTCGCTGACAGCCTCGGACCACCCTTTTCATCGAACCGCAGCAGAGGAAGAACGCCATGACCGTGCCAGCCCAGACCAGGCAACGCAGGTTGCGCATACCGCTGGCCGCTGTCCTGGCGTTCGCCGGTGCCAGCCTGCCGGTGCACGCTGCCACGATCGCCACCGTGGCCTCTCCGGGCAAGGTACTCAACGTCGAGATCGACCTGTCCAAGGAAGGCCGCATCAGCTACCGGGTGCAGCGCAACGGCAAGCCAGTGATCACCGACTCGCTGCTGGGCCTGCGCCTGCGCGATGGTGCGCAGCTGTTCCCCTGGTTCCAGCTGCAGGGCCAGCAAACCTCGACGGTCGACGACACCTGGGAACAACCCTGGGGCGAGAGCAGGACCGTGCGCAACCATTACAACGAACTGCGCACGCAGTTCGCCGAAACCGGCCGCGACCAGCGGCGCATGGACATCGTGTTCCGGGTCTTCGACGACGGCGTGGGCTTCCGCTACGAGTTCCCGAAGCAGCCGAAACAGCAGGAGCTAGCGATCCAGGGCGAGTTCACCGAGTTCACCCTGGCCGATCCTGCATCGGCGAAGGCCTGGTGGATCCCGGCCGGCGAATGGAACCGCTACGAGCAGATCTACCGCACGACGCCGCTGGATAACGTCGGCATCGCGCACACGCCGATCACGATCAAACTCGGCGACGGCACCCATGTCGCCTTCCACGAGGCCGCGCTGGTCGATTATTCCGGCATGTGGCTGCAGCGCATCGACAGCGGCAAGTTCCGTGCGGTGTTGTCGCCCACCTCCACCGGCGCCGTGCTGAAGCAGGCGCCGTTCCACACGCCGTGGCGCACGATCCAGATCGCGGCCGACGCCGGCAAGCTGTACGAGTCGTCCAATCTGATCCTCAACCTCAACGAACCCAACAAGCTCGGCGACGTGAGCTGGTTCAAGCCGGCCAAGTATGTCGGCGTGTGGTGGGGCATGCATCTGGATACGCAGAGCTGGGGCGTCGGCCCCAAGCACGGCGCGACGACCGAATACACGACGCGCATGATCGACTTCGCCGCAGAGCACGGCTTCCGCGGCGTGCTGGTGGAAGGCTGGAACACGGGCTGGGACAAGGACTGGTTCGCGAACGGCTGGGTGTTCGACTTCCTCAAGCCCACACCCGATTTCGACCTGGAAAAGCTCGCCGCCTACGCCAGGTCCAAGGGCGTGCACCTGATCGGCCACCACGAGACCGCCTGCGCGGTGAGTCATTACGAGCGGCAGATGAAGGACGCCTTCGCCCTGTACGAGCGGCTGGGCATCGACGTGATCAAGACCGGCTATGTCTGCGACGCCGGCCAGATCGAGCGCCAGGAGAAGAAGAACGGCCCGGTCATCCGCGAATGGCACGACAGCCAGTGGAATTCCAACCACCACCTGCGTGTCGTCACCGAAGCGGCCAAACGCCACATCGCGATCAACGCCCACGAGCCGATCAAGGACACCGGCCTGCGCCGCACCTATCCCAACTGGATCTCGCGCGAGGGCGCGCGCGGCATGGAGTACAACGCCTGGGGCGAACCGCCGAATCCACCCGAGCACGAGGCGATGCTGGTCTTCACCCGCATGCTGTCGGGCCCGATGGACTTCACCCCCGGCGTGCTCAGCCTGGTGGGCAAGAACGGCATGCCGATCCAGACCACCATCGCCAAGCAGCTGGCGCTGTACGTGGTGCTGTACAGCCCGGTGCAGATGGCGGCCGACCTGCCGGAAAACTACGAGAAGCACATGGATGCGTTCCAGTTCATCAAGGACGTACCTGCCGACTGGGAAATCACGCGCGTGCCCAATGGCGAGGTCGGCGACTACGCCACCATCGTGCGCAAGGACCGCAACAGCGCCGACTGGTACCTGGGCAGCGTGACCGACGAGAACCCGCGCACGCTCAAGGTCAGGCTCGACTTTCTGGAACCAGGCAGGGCTTACGAGGCGCAGATCTATCGCGATGCGAAGGACAGCAGCTACCAGGGCGAGAAGCGCTTCAGGTTCGAAAAGGAGACACGCCAGGTCACCGCCAAGGACACGCTGACCCTGCGCCTGGCGCCGGGCGGCGGACAGGCGATCCGCTTCGTGGCACCGCGTTAGGCACCGTACGTGTTCAAGCCCAACCCCAAAATCCAGGCCATCCCGATCACGCCGCGGCACGCCTGCTACGTGATTGACGACGCCTTGCTGGAGCCGGAACGTTGGGTCGAGTACGCGGTCGCGCATCGCGACCAGTTCCGGGACTTCCCGGATAATGCCTTCCCCGGGCCGGAGTTGCGCTTCCCGCAGCCGCTACTCGAGGCGTTCGCGCGCTACTTCAACACGCATGTGCGCACTGCCCTGGGCGGCCGCCGCACTCTGGACAGCCGGGCGCGGCTGTCGCTCACCACGCGCAAGCCAGATCAACTGCATCCGCTGCAATGGATGTGCCACGTCGACAACGCCCGACTCGAGCCGGGCCAATGCATCCTGGCGAGCGTGCTGTACTTGTTCCGGCAACCGGACCTCGGTGGGACCGGGTTCTACGTGCCCAGCCGTCCGTTGGCCGAGATCGCTGCGATGAAGCAGGCTGCCAGCACTCTGCCGCCAGTGCGATTCGCGGCCGAGTACGGCATCGCTCCCGGTTACATGACCGCTTCCAACGACTGGTTCCGCAAGGTGCTCAGCATCCCGGCCCGCTGGAACCGACTGATCTTCTACTCCGGCACGATCCTGCACACCGGCGAGATCGCACGCCCGGACCTGCTCGACGACGATCCGAGTCGCGGCCGGCTGACCATCAACGGCTTCTTCACTTGCACTCGCCGGCTCGACACATGAAACCATCACATCGGTTTGCCTGCGCTTTGCTGCTGGCATGCCTCGGCGGCTGCCAGAGCACTCCGGCACCATCCGGGCCGACCCCAGCCGCCGCCACCCCGCCACCATCGCCGCAGCCGCCACCCGCAGGCGTCACCGGCGACTTGCGTACGCTGCCGGCGCTGGCGTCGCGACACGTCGCGGCGCGCCAGGTCGACGTCTGGCTGCCACCCGGCTACGACTCCGACGCCCGCCGGCGTTATCCGGTGCTGTACGTGCACGACGGGCAGAACCTGTTCGACCCGAAGCACACCTATGCCGGGGTCGACTGGGGCGTGGACGAGGCCATGACCCGGCTGATCGCAGCGGGAAAAGTGCGGCCGGCGATCGTGGTCGGCATCTGGAACTCCCCCAAACGCTTCGCCGAATACATGCCGCAGAAAGCGGTGAACGGCGAATCGGTCGCCACCGGCGTCGATGCGTATCCGCCAGTTCCTGCTCGCGACATGCTGGGCGACGCCTACCTGCGTTACCTGGTGGAAGAACTGAAGCCGGCGATCGATCGCGACTTCCGCACCCTGCCTGGCCGCGACGACACCTTCGTGATGGGCTCGAGCATGGGCGGGATGATCTCGCTCTACGCGATCGCCGAGCATCCACAGGTGTTCGGCGGCGCCGGCGCCCTCTCGACCCATTGGCTGGCGGGCGATGGTGCAATGGTCGACTGGTTCGGCGCGCACCTGCCCAACCCGCGTACCCACCGGCTGTACTTCGACCATGGCACGGTCACGCTGGATGCAAACTACGCGCCCTACCAGCAGCGCATGGATGCGGCGTTGCGACAAGGCGGCTATCGGGAAGGCAGCCACTGGATCAGCCGCGTCTACCCGGGCGCCGAGCATCATGAGCGGGCGTGGCGCGCGCGGGTCGATATCCCGCTGATCTTCCTGCTGGGAGTGCGCGCCCGCTGATTGCTGCGTTGCAGCAGTGCATGTTCAAGTTGCGCGAGCTGCGGCCTGAACATTGAATACGTATGCAGGCAGCGGTGCACGGCGGTGCCCGCGACTACCATGGCCACAACGTTACGGTTCCGTGAATTCCTAGCGTGCGCGTTCGCATGCGGTCACGGTGCCAGGGGCCCTGGGAGGGGAAACAACGATGCAACTCAAGCGCAACCTGCTGTCCGTGGCTTTGGCCTCGGCAACGCTGATGCTGGCCGCCAACGCGCAGGCGCAGGACACGTCGACCGACCAGGCCACGACTGCCACGACCGCCGACCAGGAGGCCACCGAACTCGACGCGGTCGTGGTCACCGGTATTCGCCGCGGCATCGAAAACGCGATCGACACCAAGCAGTCGTCTGACTCGATCGTCGAGGCGATCTCGGCCGAAGACATCGGCAAGCTGCCGGACGTGAGCATCGCCGAATCGATCGCACGCCTGCCGGGCCTCACGGCCCAGCGCGTGGCGGGTCGCTCGTCGACGATCAACATCCGCGGCCTGTCGGAGAATTTCGGCACCGCCCTGCTCAACGGCCGTGAGCAGGTCAGCGTGAGCTACAACCGCGGCGTCGAATTCGATCAGTACCCATCGGAGCTGATGAGCGCGGTGGTCGTCTACAAGACGCCGGACGCGTCGCTCATCGGCCAGGGGCTGTCAGGCACGGTGGACCTGCAGACGGTGCGACCGCTGTCGTTCAACGAGCGGGTCATGGCGTTCAACGTGCGCGGCGAGCAGAATTCGCTCGGCAAGCTCAACCCCGAGAGCGACGACACGGGCTATCGCGTCAGCGGCTCATATATCGACCAGTTCCTCGACGGCCGTCTCGGCGTGGCGATCGGCTATGCGCGTCTGGATTCGCCCGGACAGGCCAATCGCTGGGAATCCTGGGGCTACCCGACCACCGCGGACGGCGATCGCATCCTCGGCGGCTTCAAATCGCAGGTCTCGTCGGTCGACAACGTGCGCGACGGCCTGATGGCCACCGTCGAGTTCAAGCCGAACGACTTCTACCACGGCATCCTCGACCTGTATTACTCGACCTTTGAAAAGGAAGAGACCCTGCGCTTCATGGAGACTGGCCTCGCCTGGTCCAGCGCCACCCTGAGCAATGCCGTGGTGGAAAACGGCGCAGTGGTCTCGGGCACCTTCACCGGCGTGCGCCCCGTGCTGCGCAACGACCGCAACACCCAGGACGACACCATCTTCGCCGCCGGCTGGCGCAACGAGTTCGAGTTCAACGAAAACTGGTCGGCGGTGGCCGACGTGAGCTTTTCCAAGGCCGAGCGCGAAGAGACGATTCTGGAGACGTATTCCGGCCTGGGACATGCCAGCAACCCCGACGCCTTCGATACGGTCGATTTCGTGATCGGCGGCAGCGGCCTGCCGCAGTTCAGCTATGGCGAGGACTACGGCGACCCGGCCAACATCGTGCTGACCGATCCGGGCGGCTGGGGCCAGGACGGCTTCCTCAAGGTGCCGCGAGTGGAGGACAAGCTGTCCTCGCTGCGCCTGTCGGCCGAGCGCAGCTTCGAAACCGGCATCTTCAGCAGCTTCGAGTTCGGCGTGAACTTCGCCGACCGCGAGAAGACCCGCGAGAGCGGCCTGGAAGCCTTCCTGCGCCTGCGCGACGGCGATGAAGTCGCGATCCCGTCCGGTGCGCTGCTCGACCCGGCCGATCTGGGCTTCACCGGCATCCCCGGCAGCATCGGTTACGACCTCGACCAGATCATGGGGCTGTACGACGTCGACCAGCTGATCCACCAGGACGTGACCAACAAGAACTGGACCGTCGAGGAAAAACTCACCACCGGCTACGTGCAGTGGAACATCAACGCCGACTGGGGTTCGATCCCGCTGCGCGGCAATGTCGGCTTCCAGATGGTGCGTGCGGATCAATCCTCGAGCGGCTACCAGGTGCCGTTCTCCGAAGCGGACAACCCGATCCCGCTTAGCGGCGGGGCTAAGTACACCGATTTCCTGCCGAGCCTGAACCTGGCCTTCAGTCTGCCGCACGACCAGACCCTGCGCGTGGGTCTTGGCGAGCAGATGGCGCGGCCGCGCATGGACCAGATGCGCGCCAACAACAACATCAGTATCAATAACGATCGGGGAATCTGGACCGCTAGCGGCGGCAACCCCGAGCTCGAGCCCTGGCGCGCAACCGCCTTCGACCTCTCTTACGAGAAATACTTCGGCGGCCGCGGCTACTTCTCGCTGGCTGGCTTCCACAAGGATCTGCACACCTGGATCCGCGAAACCACGGTGCCCTACGATTTCGGCAACCCTGATTGCGGCACGCGTCCGATCTGCCCGATCTCCTCGGTGGGCGAGTTCACCCGGCCGGAGAACGTCAACGGCGGCATCCTGTACGGCTTCGAGGCTGCGGTATCGGTGCCGTTCGACCTGCTATGGGCGCCGCTGGAGGGCTTCGGCATCCAGGCCAGCTATTCGACCACCCACAGCAGCGTGAAGCCGGATCCGGAAGGGCCCGCGATCGACCTGCCCGGCCTGTCGAAGGAAGTCTCCAACGTCACCCTGTACTACGAGCGCTACGGCTTCTCGACCCGCGTCAGCCGCCGCCATCGTTCGCCGTTCCTGGGTGAAGTCACCGGCTTCGGCAACGACCGCCAGGATCGCTATATCAACCACGAGGACATCGTCGATTTCCAGATCGGCTATGCCTTCCCGGAGGGCAGCACACTCAACGGGCTGTCGCTTCTGTTCCAGATCAACAACGTGACCAACGAGCCCTACCGCGAATACTTCCCGGACTTCGTCAGTTTGCCGCGGATGTTCAACGAGTACGGACGCACGGCGCTGCTGGGCGTCACCTACAAGTTCTGATCGCCGGCATCTGCAACGCATGCAAGGACCCCGCCCAGTGCGGGGTTCTTGCTTTTCCGGGATGGCAGGGCGGCTAAAGCTCCAGCCAGCCCGCGACCACTTTCCGCGCCTCTTCCACGCCCTGCTTCGATTCGGCCGAGAACGCCTGCACCCCGACGCTATCGCCCCAGCGCGCCTGCAGCTCCTTGCGCACTGCCAGCACTGCGTTGCCAGCGGCGCCGCGGCTGAGCTTGTCGGCCTTGGTCAGCAGCGCGTGCGCCGGCAGGCCGCGCTGCATGGCGTAGCCGAGCATCTGCAGGTCGTATTCCTTGAGCGGGTGGCGGATGTCCATCACCACCACCAGCCCGCGCAGCCCGATGCGGCTGCCGAACCAGGCGTCCAGGAACGCCTGCCAATGCGCCTGCAGGTCCTGCGGCACCTTGGCGTAGCCATAGCCGGGCAGGTCGACCAGGTAGCGGCCCTCGTGCGGCGGCAGGCTGAAGTACACCAGCTGCTGGGTGCGGCCGGGCGTCTTGGACACCCGCGCCAGCGCGTTTCGCCCGCACAGCGCGTTGAGCGCGCTGGACTTGCCCGCGTTCGAGCGGCCGGCAAAGGCCACCTCCAGACCCTCGTCGGGCGGCAGCTGGCGGGCGTTGTGGGCGGCTAGCAGATAGTCGGCTCGGGCGAAGGGATTGGGCTGGCTCATCGGCCTAGCTTCGCATGGCAGCGGCTGGAGGCCGGATGGAATTCCTCTGGAAGCCGCCGGCGCCCCCATCCGCGTACGTTTTTCCTCCCGGCGCGTTCCGGTTTGACGCCGCTTGCGGCGGCCAACGATAATTTCCAGTCGTTGTGCGTGCCGTCGGCGCGCCGCCCAGGGATCACGGAGCCTCCATGCGCCACGCTCGCGCTTTCGCCATCGCCGGCCTGGCCATCGTCGCCGTCGCCGCGGTCGCCTTTGCCCAGACCACGGTTACCCCCTTGCCCGACAACGGGCCGGTGGAAACCGCGCCGCTGGACGCATCGGCGGTGGCCGAGCTGGCCAAGACCCGCTGGGGCGATCCCAAGAAAGGCGCGGCCCTGGCCGGTGCCTGCGCGGCCTGCCACGGCCTGGACGGCAACTCCGCTGCCGCACCCAACCTGTATCCCCGCATCGCCGGCCAGAGCGAGCGCTACATCGCGCGCCAGCTAGCGTTGTTCAAAGGGGGCGTGCGCACTGGCGGCAGCGCGGCGCTGATGATCCCCTTCGCCCAGCCGTTGAGCGCGCAGGACATGCGCGACCTGGGTGCCCATTACGCCACCCAGAAGGCGGGCGCCGGCATCGCCGACGACACCGCGATCGCGGAGGGGCCCTATGCCGGGATGAAGTTCTACGAAGTCGGGCAGAAGCTCTATCGCAGCGGCGATGCGGCCCGCGGCATTCCCGCCTGCATGGCCTGCCACGGCCCTGCCGGTGCCGGCAATCCTGGCCCGGCCTACCCGCACGTGGGTGGCCAGCAGGCCTGGTACGTCGCACGTCGGCTCGAGGAATACCGCGCGGGCACCACCAACGAACGCGACCCGGCCCTGTTCGACACGATGGCCGCAGTGGCCAAGTCGCTCACCGACGAGGAAATCCAGTCGCTCGGCAGCTTCCTGCAAGGCCTGCATGCGCGCAGCGATGAAGCGCCCGAAGGCACGGTTGTCGCAGCGGCGCCCGCCCCTGCCGCTCCCGCTGCCCCGACCCCGGCCGCGGCACCGACGACTCCGGAACCGGCCGAAGACGAAGCCCCGACGGCTCCCGAGACCGCGCAATAGGGCAGTTGTTCCGCCGCGAAGGAACTCGCGCCGCTGCGCGCGGTCCCATCCCGAACAGCTCCCTTGCAGAATTTCCGCCGGCCAGCCCGCTGTGCCGGCATTCTTTTGCCCGCGGTCTCACATCTCGAGCAACGCCGACCATGAAACGCCTAGCCGTGCTGTTCGCCCTGGTGATCGCCCTGCTGCCCGTCCTCGCCTGGCCGGCACCCGCGGTGGAAGGCCGCGATTACGCCCTGATCGAGGACGGCACCCCATATCAGCCGCTGGCCGGCAGCATTGAGGTCGCCGAGGTTTTCGCCTACTGGTGCGACCACTGCGCCCGGTTCCAGCCCATGGTCGAGGCCTGGCAGCGCAAGTTGCCCAAGGACGTGCGCCTGAGCTACGTGCCCCTGCCCTCCGGGCGCGACGACGCGTTCGCGCGCGGCTTCTTCGCGACCCAGGCTGCAGGTGCCCTGGCGAAAGTCCATGCGCCGCTGTTCGTGGCGGTGCATGACGAGCAGTTGGTGCCGCGCAACCCCAGCATCGACGAACTCAGCGCCTGGTACGGCCAGCGCGGCCTGGATGCCGCCAAGTTGCGCGCCACCATGGCCAGCCCGGCGCTGGCCGACCGCCTGGCCGAGGCGCACCAGTTCGCCGTGCGCAGCGGCGTGGAGGGCACGCCCACCCTCATCGTCAACGGGCGCTACCGGATCCTGGGCCGTTCGCTCGAAGAACTGCTGCGCAATGCCGATGCGGTGATCGCGCAGCTGCGTACACCCGCCCGCTGATAACCTAGCGGCAACGTTTGCAGGAGCACTACGCATGACCCGTCGATCGTTCGCAATGCTTTCGTTCGCCCTGCTGCTCGCCGTTGGCCTGGCCGCATGCAAGCCGAAGGCGCCCGAAACCGCCGATCCGGCCGCCGCCCCTGCCGCTGCCGACCAGACCGCTGCGCCGGCCCAGGCCAGCGCCGCCGATGCCGAACAGGCCCGGGCCGCGGACGCCGAGATTTCGCAGCTCCTGTCCGAAGCCGGTCCGCCGCCGGTGGAAGGCACCGACTACGTGGTGATTCCCAACGGCCAGCCGTTCGAGCCGATCGCCGGCAAGATCGAAGTGGTCGAGGTGTTCAACCATGTCTGCCCGGCCTGCGCCGGGTTCCAGCCGTTGATTTCCGCGTGGAAAGCCAAGCTGCCGGCGGACGTGAACTTCGTCTACGTGCCGGCCCAGTTCGGCGGGCCATTCGATACCTATGCGCGCGCGTTCTACGCCGCGCAGGCGTTGGGGCTGCAGGACAAGACCCACGACCCGCTGTACCGCGCGATCCACATCGACCGCAGCCTCAAGGGCGAGCGCGGCCAGGACACGCCGCAGGACATCGGCCGGTTCTACCAGGCCTACGGCGCCGACCCGACGCAGTTCGCCGAGACCATGGGCAGCTTCGCGGTCGAAGGCAAGCTCGCCAAGGCCAAGCAGTTTGCGCAGCGCAGCGGCGTCGAGGGCACGCCCACGCTGATCGTGGCCGGCAAATACCGCGTGACCGGCGGCACCACCCGCACCGACCAGGTCCGTATCGCCAACCAGCTGATCGCAATGGAACGCTCGGCGGCCAGCGGGAACTGACGCATCAGGCCACGCCGGGCCCCACCCGCATGCCGCCCAGCACGCGCCGCCTCAAGCTGCTCAGCGCCAATATCCAGGCCGGCTCAAGCACCCGCCGCTACAGCGACTACGTGACCCGCAGCTGGTCGCATGCGCTGCCGGCGGGGCGCAAGCGCGGCGCGCTCGACGCGATCGCCGAGGTGGCGGCCGAACACGACATCGTCGGCCTCAACGAGAGCGACCCGGGCAGCCTGCGCTCGGGCTTCACCAACCAGACCCATTACCTGGCCGAGCGTGGCGGCTTCGGCTATTGGAGCCACCAGCCCAATCGCAGCGTCGGCGGCGTCGCCTCCAGCGCCAACGGACTGCTGAGCAAGCTCGAACCGGTGGACGTCACCGACCATCCCCTGCCCGGCCGGATCGCCGGGCGCGGCCTGCTGCTGGCGCAGTTCGGCGAAGGCGATGCGGGACTGGTCGTCGCGGTGGCGCATCTGTCGCTGGGCGCGCAGTCGCGGCGCTCGCAGCTGGATTTCATCGCCGACGTGCTGGACCAGCACGAGCACGCCGTGCTCATGGGCGACTTCAACTGCCCGCCGGATTCGGCGGAGATGCTGCAGCTGTACAGGCGCACGCGCCTGCAGCCGCCCGAATGCGTGGTGGCCACCTTCCCCAGCTGGCGTCCGCAGCGCGCCATCGACCACATCCTGGTCACCCCGGGCCTGGGCGGCTGTACCGGGCATCGCGCGCTGGCCGCGGCCGCGTCGGATCACCTCGCGCTGTCGATCGAACTCGACGTGCCGGAAGCGGCGCTGCAGGCCTGACCACCCTGCCGTAGGAGCGACGTCAGTCGCGCGCCTTTTCCGTGGGAACGATCGAAGTCGCGGCTTTCGCTCGGCGTGAATCGATACCGTCGCGACTTCAATCGCTGCCAAGCGCTTCAGGTAAACGCCGGTCGCCCGAAGGCAGGCTCGTGACCGACGTCGCTCCTACAAAGCCGGATCCGCTCCGCGACGGTCGCAATGAAGCGGGCGGCGATTCGCATCGCCGCCCGCTGGATTCACGCCATGCCGTGGTCGATCAGAACCGCAGATCGGCGCGCAGGTACCAGAAGCGACCGCCCGGAATGTCGTACGTGGACGCGTCGTAGCCGTTGAGCGAGCACGACAGGCAGATCGGCGGATCCTGGTCGAACAGGTTGTTGACGCCCGCCGTCAGCTGCAGCCCCTGCAGCAGGTCGAACTTGTAACCGAGCTGCACGTCGACATAGGTGGTGTCCGGCAGATCGTTGGTGCCGGTGTCCGGTGAGCTGCACACCGCAAAATCCACCGCATCGCCGCAATTCTCGGTCAGGTCGGAGATGTGGCGCACCGTCCACGCTCCGCTCCAGGCGTCGCGCTTCCAGTCCAGGGTCGCGGTCGACGTCCATTCCGGGATGGCGCTGTCGTTGACTTCGATGCCCGGTGCGCGCGGCTGCACCTGCCCGGCCGCGCCGATGGCCTCGTACTCGCTGACGAAGGTGTTCTGCCAGGTCAGCTTGAACTGTCCCAGATCGCTCGTGGGCAGGGTCCAGAACAGATCGGCATCCCAGCCGCTGGTCCGGATCGAACCCAGGTTGGTGAGCCGGTTGGCGAAACCATTGATGCTGCCCACCGAGGAACGGGTGATGCCATCGCAGTAGATCGGATCGAGGGTTTCCACGCACAGGTTGAGCTGGGTCTGCGCGTCGATGGCCTGGATCGCGCCTTCGATGTCGTGGCGGTAGTAGGTCACCTCGAAATCGAGGCGCTCGGACCAGCTCGCGTCGGTCGCCCAGCCCGGGCTGTACACCATGCCCGCGGTGAAGCTGTTGGCGCGCTCCGGATCCAGCTCCTCGTTGCCGCCGGTAGTGACCGAGATCTGCGCGTTGGACTGTTGCGCACCGCCCGGCACACCCAGCGCCGCGCAGTTGGCGGCATTGCCGGTGGGCGGCGAGCCATCCAGCCCGATCAGGCAGGGGTCGTCGATCTGCAGGTCGGCGCGGCTGGCCGAGCCGAACAGCTCGCCGATGGACGGGGCACGGAAGCCCTTGGCGAACGTGGTGCGCAGCAGGAACTCGTCGGTCAGCTGCCAGCGCAGGCCGTACTTGGGCGTGAACTCGCTGCCGAAGGTGGAATAGCGCGAGTAGCGTCCGGCCAGGCTCAGGTCGAGGCTCTTGCCCCAGGCCGAATCGCTCAGCAGCGGAATGTTGAGTTCGAGATAGGCCTCGTTGACGTCGTATTCGCCCTCGGTCGGCAGCGAAGGCACGCCGTTGTAGAAGCCGGCCACGGTGATCGGATCGGGCTGGTACCAGCCTTCGTACTTGCGGTACTCGTAACCGGTGGCGAACGAGATCGGACCGGCCCAGCCCTCGAACAGGTCAGAAGAGATGTTGGCCGAGACCAGCGAGAGCTTCTGCTCGCTCTCGTCGCGTACCACCGGCTGGATCCACGCGAGCATCGCCGGGGTCAGCGTGCCGGGACCGCCGAAGATATTGACGTCCACGCATCCGGGCGTGGTCGCGCAGGTGGAACCGTCGGCGAGCGTATCGCCCAGGCCGAGCGCGAGGTTGCGGATGTTGTAGCTGCCATAGTTGGTCTGCTCGGCCTTGTTGCGGCTGTAGGCCAGGTTCACGTCCCACGACCAGAGCCGGTCGGCGGCGTCGAAGCTGCCCACCAGTCCGGTCGACAGGTACTGGGTGTTGACTTCCTGCTCGAAAATGCGCGGTCCGCCTTCGACCGGCCGGCGCCCGATCAGCACCAGGTTGGCGTCGGGGCCGCGCGAGTTCAGGTCGATGCCGAACGGATTGAACGGATGGCTCGCGGGAATGTTGATGTTGTCGGCCAGCGGATTGCCGGTGCCGGCGTCGGGACCGAGGAAGATCGGTTCGGGCGCGGCCTGGTTGACCGATTCGCGCCGGTTGGCCAACGCCTTCACGTACCACTGCAGCCCGTCGTTGATGTCGAAACGGAACTGGCCGAACACACCGGTGCGCTTGGAGGGCGTCACCAGCAGGTTGTACTGGGCGAAGTTGAAGCGGTTGGCGGTGCCGAAACCGATGAAATCGTCCGGATAGACCGGGATCGGGCTGAAGCTGCTGCCGTTGGGCGTGGTGATGTTGCAGAACGCGACCGGAGCCGTGGCCGGATCGTCGTCCAGATCGGTCAGCGGGCATGCGCTGCTGGGCGTGCCCGGGAAAAAGATGAAACGGCCGTTCGGCGTGCCGGAGCTGGCGAAGGTCAGGCCGGTGCCGGGAATCGGGAAGCTGGACTGCTCGCGATCCTTGGAATACACCACGTCCTGGTCGACGTAGCTCACGCCCACGAACAGGCTGCTGCGGTCGGTGGTGTGGCCCCAGGCGAAATCGACCCCGCTGGTGGCGCCATCGCCTTCGCCGTACTGGCCGTAGTTGAGCGTGACCTGGCCACCCTCGAAATTGCGGCGGGTGATGATGTTGACCACACCGGCGATCGCATCGGATCCGTACAGCGACGAGGCGCCGTCCTCGAGCACCTCGATCCGCTCCACGATCGCCAGCGGAATGGTGTTGAGGTCGGTCGCCGCGCCCACGCCGGAGGCGGAGGACTCGTTGACCCAGCGCACACCGTCGACCAGCACCAGCACACGCTTGGGACCCAGGTGACGCAGGTCGACCTGGGCCGAACCCGCGCCCACGCCGTCGCCGTTGGGCGAAAAGCCGAAGTTGCCGGACGAGTTGAACCTGGTATTGAGCGCAGAGCCCGAACCGGTGAGTTCCTGGACGATGTCGCCGATCGAGGTCTGGCCCGAGCGGTCGATGTCCTCGCGGGTCAGCACCTGCACCGGTACCTGGCCCTCGACCTCGGCCCTGCGGATGCGGGTGCCGGTGACTACCACCGTGTCGAGGGTGCGGGCCTCCTCGGCAGTCTCGGGCGCAGCCGGAGCAGGCGTTGGTTCCTGCGCGGCGGCCAGCGCCGGCAGGGTCAGGAGCAGCGAAATCTGGACAGCGGTGGCCAGCCGATGGCGGCGTGGGGTGGACATGGGTTCTCTCCCGGACCTGTGGATGAACATGCGTCCGCGTCCCCTGTCACGCGGCCTGACCAGGTTTGTAAACGTTTCGTAAAGGCTCGGCAAGTCCCTTTCGGATGTAACCGCTTACTGGAAGAAGAAACTGCAACCCACCGCGATCAGGAACACCGCAAATACCCGTTTGAGCGCCCGTCCAGACAGACGATGGGCCAGCCGGGTGCCGTAAGGCGCCGCCAGTACCGAGGCCACGGCCACGCCGGCGGCGGCCGGCAGGTAGACATAGCCGACCGCGCCAGGCAGCGACAGGGCGCCGGTGGGCGCCTGCAGCGCATAGCCTAGTGCACTGCCGATGCCGATGAAGATGCCGCAGGCGGACGACGTCCCCACCGCGCGCACCGGAGCCACCCCGCGCCAGACCAGCAGCGGCACGGTCATGCTGCCGCCGCCAATGCCGACCACCGCCGAGACCGCGCCGATGCCCACGCCCGCCGCGGTGTAGCCGGGCCCGCGCGGTGCGGGCGCACCGTCGGCACGCACCCGATCGCGTCCGAACAGCAGCTGGGCGGCGGCGACGAAGCAATACCCCGCCACGCACCAGCGCAACACGTCGCCATCCAGACCGATCGCGAAGCGGCTGCCCAACCAGCCACCCACCAGCACGCCGGGCACCATCCAGGCGGCAGTGGGCCATAACACGCTGCCGCGAAGGTGGTGGGCACGCGCCGAGGACGCGGCCGTCAGGACGATGCTGGCCATCGAAGTCGCCAGCGCGGCGTGCATGGCAGCCTCGGCGGGCACGCCCAGCAGCGGCAGGATCCAGGCCAGCGCCGCCACCAGCACCAGACCGCCGCCGATCCCGAGCAGGCCTGCGAGCGTGCCGGCGATCGCGCCGAGGACGAGGTAGGCGACGTATTCCATGCGTTGGCAACCCAGGACGGATGCCGTGCAGTGTGTCATTGCAGCGCCGACCTCCGCCGCGTACGTTGCAGGCGCGCGGGCGGAGCGCATCCATTTGCTGAACCGACCACGTCCCGTTACGGCGGCAGCCAACGCAGCGTCGGCATCGCCTGCACATCGCTCGGCTATAGTCGCCCGATGCCTGCCCGATCCCCCGCTAAATCCTTGATTGCCCGACGTTTGCCGACACTGACCCTGTTGCTGTGCGGCATCGCTTCGCCCGTGTTCGGGCAACGCCCGCCCGACGACACCGTCCTCGGCACCGCGATCGCCGCGGCGGAAGCAGGCCGCTTCGATGCCGCGCAGCATCCCGGCATCGCCACGCATCCTGCTTACGGCTGGGTGGAATACGCCGCGCTGCGGCGGAACATGGACCTGATGCTGCCCGTGCAGGCCCAGGCATTCCTGGGCCGTTATCGCGGCCAGCCGCTGGCCGAGGCCTTCCGGGCCGATTGGCTGGCCTCGCGTTCTCGGGTGAAGGACTGGGCGGGCTTCCGCGCAGCCTGGTCGCCCCAGGTGCGGAGCACGTCGCTGCGCTGCGCGGAGCTCAACGCACGCCTGGCCGCCGGTGCGGCGGACGCGCAGTGGGTGAGCGATGCCCAGGCGCTGTGGCGCAGCAGCGCCAAGGCTTTCCCCAGCGAATGCGACGAGCCATTCGCGGCGCTGGCTATGCGCGGCGGCCTGACCCCGGCGCTGCGCTGGGAACGCCTGGAGAAAGCCGCAGCCGAATGGGACCCGGAAGTGATGCGCAGCGCCGCCGCCGGCTTGCCCGCCGACGAAGCCGCGCTCGCCAACGACTACGCCGCCTTCGTCCAGGCCATCCACCCGCGCGCACTGAACTGGCCCAAGACCGCACGCAGCCGGCTGATCGCCTCGTATGGGTTGGCCCGCCTAGGCAAGTCGGTGCCGGGCACCGCCGAAGCGCAACTGCCGAAGTACGCGCAGGCGCTGGGCTTCACCGAAGAAGACCGCGCTCGCGTCCTCTACCAGATCGCGCTGTGGACGGTGGCCTCGTACGAACCCGAATCGGCGCGTCGCCTGGCCGCGGTGCCTGCTTCCGCCTACGACGAGCGCCTGCACGAATGGCGGGTGCGCGAAGCCCTGGCGCGCAGCGACTGGCGCGCAGCGCTGGATGCCATCCGGCGGATGAGCGACAAGCAGCGCAGCGATTCGCGCTGGACCTGGTTCGAGGCCCGCACCGCGGAACTCACCGGCGACAAGGCCGGCGCGCAGGCGCTGTATCGCAAGGCGGCGCAGAAATCCGATTTCCACGGCTTCCTCGCCGCCGACCGGCTCGACCAGCCCTATGCGCTGTGCCCGTGGCTACCGGACGACAGCGCGGCAGCGAAAGCCGCCGTCGCGCGCGATCCTGCCCTGGTCCGCGCGATTTCCCTGTTCCGCGCCGAGCGCAAGGCCTGGGCGCAAAAGGAGTGGGAGGACGCGCTGTCGCGCTTCGACCAGGCCCAGCGCCGGCTGGCCGTCGCCGTGGCCCAGGAAGGCGGCTGGTTCGACCGCGGCGTGTTCGGCCTGGTCAACGTCGGCGGGAAGAATTATCCCGAGGAAACACGGCTGTACCAGCTGCGCTTCCCGATCCACCACGCCGATACGATCCGGCGCGAAGCCGCGAAGCATCGGCTGGATCCGGCCTGGGTGGCGGCCGAGATCCGCGCCGAAAGCGTGTTCGATCCCCGGGCGCGCTCGCCCGCCAATGCGATGGGCCTGATGCAGGTGCTGCCCGGCACCGGCGCCGAAGTCGCGCGCAAGGCCGGCCTGCCCTGGGGCGGCGCGCAGAGCCTGTACGACGCGGACACCAATATCGTCCTGGGCACCACGTATCTGCGCCAGCTGCTCGACAAATACGAAGGCAAGCCCTATGAGGTGATCGCCGCATACAACGCCGGGCCGGCGCCGCTCGCCCGCTGGAAGACCCAACGCCCCGGCATGGATCCGGACATCTGGATCGAGACCATCAGCTACAAGGAAACCCGCGACTACGTGGCGCGGGTGCTGTCCTTCTCCACCGTGTACGACTGGCGCATGAGCGCTTCGGACAAGCGCGAGGGCGATGCCCTGCGCCTGACCGACCGCATGCATGGGCGCAGCGGCCCGCGCAAGAAGTTCAGCTGCCCGCTGGCGAGGTAGGTCGGGCGCCTTTGTGGGAGCGGCCTTGGCCGCGAATGCCTTTGCTCCGGACAATAGAACAAGAGCATTCGCGGCCAAGGCCGCTCCCACGAAACCGCTGTCTCCAGCCGCTTTCCCACAGCGTGCTCCTACAATGCCCGTCCTCCACCAGGAGTCACACATATGGGCCTGATCGACACCCTCCTCGGCCACGCTGGCGAGACCCCGATCGACGCCATCGCGGAGGAATTCGCGCCGCTGCTGGCGCCGGGCGAAACCCTGCAGCGCGCCTTCGCCATGGTCCGCGATCTGGTTGTGTTCACCGACCGGCGCATGATCCTGGTCAACAAGCAGGGCGTGACCGCGAAGAAGGTGGAATACCGCAGCATTCCCTACCGCGCCATCAACATGTTCGCGCTCGAAACCGCGGGCCACTTCGAACTGGAGACCGACCTGCGGATCTGGATCAACGGCCAGGCCGCGCCGCTGGACCTGCATCTGGAACGCGGCGGCGGTGCCGCGCAGATCATGGCGGTGCTGGCGCAGAACACGTCGAAATAGCGGCTCCGGCAAGGCTGTCCGCATGCAGAGCTATCTCGTCGGCGGCGCGGTCCGCGATCGCCTGCTCGGCATCGAAGGCGGCGACCGCGATCACGTGGTGGTGGGCGAAAGCGTCGAGTCGATGCTGGCGGCCGGATTCAAACAGGTCGGGCGCGACTTCCCGGTGTTCCTGCATCCGCAAACCGCTGAGGAATACGCGCTCGCGCGCACCGAGCGCAAGTCCGCGCGCGGCCACACCGGCTTCGTGGTGCACGCCGATCCCTCGGTGACGCTCGAGGAGGATCTGGCGCGGCGCGATTTCACCATCAATGCGATCGCCCAGAGCGAGGAAGGCGACCTGATCGATCCGTTCGGCGGCGTGCGCGACATCGATGCGCGGGTGCTGCGCCATGTCGGCCCGGCATTCGTCGAGGATCCCCTGCGGGTGCTGCGCGCGGCGCGGTTCATGGCCCGGCTGGCGCCGCTGGGCTTCCGCATCGCCGACGAAACGATGGCACTGATGCGCAGCATGGTCGAAGGCGGCGAACTCGATGCACTCACCCCCGAGCGCATCTGGCAGGAACTCGTGCGCGGCCTCGCAGCCCGGCAGCCATCTGCATTTCTGCGCACGCTGCGTGATGCCGGTGCGCTGGCGGTGGTCCTGCCGGAGGCGGATGCGCTCTACGGCGTGCCGCAACGGGCCGAATACCATCCGGAAGTCGATACCGGCGTGCACGTCGAGCTGGTCTGCGACATGGCCGCGACGCTGGCGCCGGGCGATGCCGTGATCGGCTTCGCCGCGCTGACCCACGACCTGGGCAAGGCGCTCACGCCCGCGCAGGAACTGCCCAGGCACCTGATGCACGAACACCGCGGCCTGGCGCCGCTGCGCGCGCTGTGCGACCGGCTGCGGGTGCCGACCGAACACCGCCAGCTGGCCGAAATGGCCTGCCGCGAACACCTCAATGTGCACCGCCTGCTCGAGCTCAAGGACAGCACCGTACATGACCTGCTGGTGCGCTGCGATGCATTCCGCAAGCCTGCGCGGATCGCCCAGCTGGCCGTCGCCTGCGAAGCCGACAAGCGCGGACGTGCCGGACTGCAGGACCAGGCATATCCGCAGGCGGCCGAACTGGTACGTCTGCATGCCGCTGCCCAGGCGGTGCGCAGCGATGACATCGGCGCCGAAGGCCTGCAGGGCCCGGCCTTCGGCGCGGCCCTGCGCAAGGCGCGCATCGCCGCCATTCGCGCCGCGCGCGCGTGAAGCCCGACGTTATTCCGCGCTGGTCGGGTCGATGGTGGCGGTGACCCGGTTTACGGCGTTGGCCGGGAAGCCGCCGCGCTGCGCGTGTTCGAAGATCTCGGCTTCGCTGGGGGCGATGTATTCGCAATAGACCTTGTTTGCGGTGACGTGGCTGCGCACCCATTGCACCTGCGGTCCCATCTCCCGCAGCACGTCGCAGGACTTCTGCGAGATGCCGCGCAGTTCCTCCGGCGGCAGCGCCCCGGCGCCGGGAATCTCGCGTTCGATGATGAATCTGGGCATGGGCATGCTCCGCGCGCGGACGATCCCGCACCAGGCCCAACGCGACACCACCGCGGCAACGGTCACGCCGCTCCGAGCGCCGAACTCATCGGTGCGGGGCGCCCCTGGCTGACATCAGATGCGCAGACGGAGCCCGCGTCGATCCATGGCGTACACGATGACCCACCACGTCAGCACGAACGTCATGGCGAAGGCCAACGACGGCAGGTGCGACCCCCAACATGGCGTCATCCATTGCGCGAATCCGACGCGATAGAGCGGTTCCCAACATCCGGCTGCCGACAGGGCGTAGACCATCGCCGCCGAGCCGGCGTAGGCGGTGATCGCATTGGCCCCGAAGCGGCGCCCGAGCGCGGGCCAGTGCCGGCGGTCGATCAGCGCATGGCACGTCGCCAAGGCCAGTGCGGCCCAGCCGCCGCTCCACAGCACATAAGAGGGCGTCCACAGGTTTTTGTTGAGCGGAAGCAGAAGACTCCACAACCCGCCCAGCAACAACAACGCGGCGCCCATGGCCCAGAGGCGCAACGCGCGCGCATGCCGCAGCCATTCGCCCGCACGCACGCCCAGGAGCGTGGTGGCGATGGCCGGAAACGTGCTGAGCAGGCCTTCGGGCTCGTGCCCGCGGCCGCTGGCGGGATCGAACTGGTAGACCATCGACCCGAGCAGGGCCGTGTCCACCCGGCTGGCGAGGTTGACCTCGGGTTCGAATCCGCCGTAACTGGCCAGCAAGGCCCAGTAACCCAGCAGCAGTGCCGCGATCGCCGCCCACTGCGTGCGCGCCGTGGCATGCAGGGCCAGCAGGCCCGCCACGCCATAACAGATGCCGATGCGCTGCAGCACGCCCCACGGGCGGAAGTCACCGCGCTGCAGCAGCCAATACGCCAGCGCGTGCAGCACCAGACCCAGCGCGACGATCCGGACCGCCCGCAGCAGCACAGCCCGGCGTAACTCCGCCGTCTGCATGCCCGCATCGGCCCGCGGCGCCAGGCCCAGGGAGATCGACGCGCCGACCACGAACAGGAAGAGCGGGAACACCAGATCGGTCGGTGTGAATCCATGCCACGGGGCATGCCGCAGCCATGGGTAGACATGCGCCCAGTCGCCGGGATTGTTGACCAGCAGCATCGCCGCGACGGTGATGCCACGCAGCGCGTCGACCGATGCGAATCGGCGCGGCCGATCGCCCGGCTCAACCATCCCCGTGCGGGAGGCTGCGCGGGCGCATCGGCGCCGTCGAACCGCGCACGACCAGCTGCGGAACGAAGCCCTGGTTGAGCACGGGCATCGGATGGTCGTCGTAGGCGTCCTCGCGCAGCCCGCTGATCAGCAGCCGCGCGGCATGCCGCGCGATGTCCTCGGTCGCCTGCTTAGCCGTGGTCAGGGCCGGCCAGGACTGGCGCGAGAACGGACTGTCCTCGAAGCCGGCGATCGACAGATCGTAGGGCACGTTCATGCCGGCCGAGCGCGCGGCCGCGAGCACGCCGGCAGCGATCTCGTCGTTGCAGCCGAAGATCGCAGTCGGCGGATCGCGCAGGGCCAGCAGCCGGCGGGCACCGCGGAAGCCATCATCGAAGGTGTAGTCGCCCGGCACCACCAGATGCTTGTCCAGGGTGATGCCGTAATCCTTCAACGCCTGCTCGTAGCCCAGGTAACGCTCGGAACTCGAACGGTGCGCGGACCCGCCCCACAGGAAGCCGATCCGTTCGTGGCCCAGCTGGATCAGGTGCTCGGTGATTTCGTAGGCCGCATCGCGGTCGTCCACATACACGCAGGGAAACCCGTCGCCAGGATCCTCAGTGGCGGCCATGATCCGGACCAGCCGCAATCCACGCGCGGCCAGGGTCTTCACCAGTTCGAGCGATTCGGCCATCGGTGCGGTCAGTACCAGGCCGGCCAGCCGCGACCGTCTGGCCCATTCGGTCAACTCGTCGGCGAGCAGCGGCGAGCTCGCATCGCAGGGATGGATCTGCAGGTCGTAGCCCGTTTCCCGGCACGCCGAGAGCACGCCGTTCTGGATGCCGATGATGTGGTACGCGTTGGGGTTGTCGTACACCAGCCCGATCACGAACGAGGTCGCGCTGCGCAGGTTGCGCGCGGACGAATCGGGTTCGTAGTCGAGTTCGTCGATCGCATGCAGGACACGGGTGCGCGTGGCCTGCATCACCGACGGCTCGTTGTTGATCACCCGCGAAACGGTCTTGAGCGACACCTTCGCGCGCTCGGCGACGTCCTTGATGGTCGCCCGACGCGGTGCCCGCGAGCTGGTTTCGGATCCGCTCATTTCGTACAAACCCGGCGTTGGCTCATCGGGACCTCCTGCACGTCGCGTTCGGCGACGCGGCTGCACGGGCGGCGGTATCGGCTGCGGTGGTGAGCCACGTTGGGTTCGCCAAGGGCGCCTCTGCGGAACAGGTGCTGTCAACGTTGTCACATCATCCAAGGAATGGTCAACGATTTCCGCGCAGACTCACGGTGCACTGCAGCATTTTTCGACGACCCTCCAAGTCGCGCCATTTTCGAGCTGGGTTGGTCCACGCAATAGCTGAAATTCCATAAGATTCAAAGACTTATTCAGACAACTGACGCAGAGCTTCCGGGTCCAGCCGCCCTCCGGCGCCAAGGGATGCCATGCGCCGGGCCATGCTTCGTGACCAGGTCTTGACAACGTTGTCTTTACCTGCCGAGACTCCGCTCGACCGTCCGATCGAGGAACCCCGTGAGCCTTGCGCATGCCCCGCCAGCGGATCGGACCCGCCGCCAGCCGTTCCTGGCAGCCGATGTCGGGGGAACCCATGTGCGGCTCGGGCGGGTGTGCGCAAGCGGCGACCCAGCGCAGCCGATCACCGTCCTCGACTACCGCACCTACGTCTGCGCGGACTACGACGGACTGGAACCGGTCATCGCGGATTTTCTTGGAGCAGGCGGCGAGACCGCAGTCAGCGGCGGCGTCATCGCCAGTGCCGGGTACCAGCTGGAAGACGGACGCCTGATTTCGGCCAACCTGCCCTGGGCCGTCCAGCTCGCGCAGCTGCGCGCGATGCCGGGCCTGGGCGATCTGCGGCTGGTGAACGATTTCGAGGCCGTCGCGCACGCCGCGCCCTATTTCGACACCAGTGAAGTCCTGCATCTGGCAGGTCCGGCCCATGCGGTCTCCGGCCCGGTTTTGGTACTGGGCCCGGGCACCGGCTTCGGCTCAGCCCTGTGGATCCCCTCCGCCGCGGGCCCGGCGGTGCTGGCAACCGAGGCGGGCCAGGCCGCATTGGCGGTGGGCACCGATCTCGAGATCGCCCTGCTGCAGGAACTGCTGCGCACGCGCTCGCACCTGCCGGTCGAGCACCTGCTGTCAGGACCGGGCCTGCTGAACCTGTATGTGGCGCTATGCGCGCTGCACGGCGAGGCGCCGGTTTGCACCACGCCGCGCGAGGTGAGCGACGCCGGCATCACCGGACGCGAAGCGCGTGCGGTCGAAAGCCTGTCCGTGTTCTGCGGCCTGCTCGGCAGCACCGCCGGGGATCTGGCGCTGACCTACGGGGCGCAGGGCGGCGTGTACCTGGCCGGCGGGATCCTGCCGGGCATCCGCGAATTCCTGGTGCGCAGCCGGTTCATCGAGCGGTTCCTGGACAAGGGCCTGATGCGCGAGGCGCTCGAACGCATCCCGGTGAAGCTGGTCGAGCACGGCCGCCTCGGGGTGCTCGGCGCCGCCAGCTGGTACCTGGGCCAGTCCGGCCCCTCCTGATTCCACTCGCATCCGCCGCGCCGCGACGGATGCGATGACCACGACAACCAAGCGACGGATCGCACCCCATCCACGAGGAGAACCCGCCATGACGTACCGCACTTCCGTCCTGTCCGCAGCGATCGTCGCCTGCCTGGGCCTGTCCACACCGGTGCGGGCGCAGGAGAGCGCAGCGCAGCCCGTCGCCAGCGACGCGCAAACCACAGACGAGCAAGATGTCGAGGAACTCGACGCGATCACCGTGGTGGGCATCCGCGGCAGCGTGGAGAAATCGCTCGACAGCAAGCGCAATGCCGATTCGCACGTGGAAGTGGTGACCGCCGAGGACATCGGCAAGCTGCCGGCCAAGAACGTCGCCGACACCCTGCAACGCCTGCCGGGCGTGAACATCAGCTCATCGAGCGCGACCGAAGGTGGGTTCGATGAGAGCGACCGGATCAGCCTGCGCGGCACCAGCCCCAGCCTGACCCAGACCCTGGTCAACGGACATACCGTCGGCACCGGCGACTGGTTCGTGCTCAGCCAGGTGCAGACGGTTGGCCGCAGCGTCAGCTATTCGCTGTTGCCTTCGGAGATCGTCAGCCAGGTGGTGGTGCACAAGTCGTCCCAGGCCAAACTCACCGAAGGCGGCAGCGCCGGTTCGGTCGACATCATCACCCGGCGGCCGCTGCAGTTCGCCGATGAGATCACCGCCGAGGCGATGATCGGCGGCGTGTACGCGGACCTGCCGGGCGAGACCGATCCGCAGTTCAACGGCCTGTTCAACTGGCGCAACGCCGACAGCACCCTGGGCGTGATGGTGCAGGCGTTCTACGAAAAGCGCAGCCTGCGCCGCGACGGCCAGGAGATCGTGGGCGGGTTCCAGACGATCGCCGACGACGCGCCCGTAGTCGCGACCAATCCCGACCTGGCGGGTGTGCTGTTCCCCAACCTGATGGGTGCCGTTCTGTTCGAGCAGGAGCGCACTCGCAAGGGCGGCGTGCTGGACATGCAGGTCAAGCCCAGCGAAAACGTCACCTTTGGCGTCAACGCGTTCTATTCGAGGCTGGAAGCGGACAACTACAACCGCAACTACATGATGTGGGCAAGCCAGTTCGTGCCGAACGTGGCCCCGTTGCCCGGCTACACCATCGAAGATGGCGTGCTGACCCACGCCGAGTACGGCCCGGAAACGTCGACCACGGTGCGCCCGTACGGCGTGTACGACATGATCTCGCGGCCGAACGCCAGCTCCGAATCCAAATACATCACCTTCAGCGCCGACTGGCGTGTGACCGACAACTTCAATCTCAAGTTCAAGGGTGGCGACACCGAAGGCCATGGTCGCAGTCCGACCCAGGACGTGATCGAGACCGGCACCGCCGGCAACGCCGGCGCCAGCTGGACCATGCACGGCGCGCATTCGCCCGCGGACTGGACCCTCGGCGGCGACAACACTTCGCCCGCGGGAGTGCTGCTTGGGTCCGGGTGGATTTTCGGCGGCCAGGGCATCGACGCGCTCGACGAAGAGGAGTGGGCGCAGGCCGACGGCGAGTTCACCTTCGTCGAAGGCGCGCTCGCCTCGCTCGACTTCGGCGTGCGTTATTCCGACCACACCCGCGAGAACCTGTTTGAAGTGGCGCAGGGACCGAACTGGGCCACCGACTGGACCAACTCGGCCAACTATCCGCTGGGTGATTTCCAGAACTATCCGGGCGACCACGGCAGCGGCATTGGCGGCAACGCACCAGGCGGCATCTGGTACTGGACGCCGGAACAGCTGGCCGAGCTCAACGAGCGATTCGCCAACCGCAACCCGGTCGAGCGCTTCTACTGGCCGGACCTGTACCGGGTGAACGAAAAGAGCGGCGCGGGCTATGTGCAGGCCAACTTCCAGGGCGAACGCTGGAGCGGCAACCTGGGCTTGCGCTACGTGCGCACCAACCAGCTCACCGTGAGCAACGTGGCGGTCAACCCGACCCTGCCGCTCGACCAGCAGCCGGAAGGCACGATCAACGGCTCGGCATTCGGACCCTACCTGCCCACGCCGGTGCGCAAGACCTATTCGGAATTGCTGCCAAGCGCGAACTTCAAGTACGACTTCAGCGACACCCTGGTCGGACGCCTGGCCGCATCGAAGACCCTGACCCGGCCGGACTTTTCGGCCCTGGCCGGATCGGTGTCGCTGGATGACCTGACCCATACCGGCAGCGGCGGCAACCCGAACCTCGACCCGATCGTGTCGACCAACTTCGACGCCTCGCTGGAATGGTATTTCGCCCCGCGCGCGCTGCTGGCGGTGAGTCTGTACTCGATGGATATGAAGGACTACGTGACCTTCGGCACCACCACCCAGCAGTTCATCGACCAGGCAGCCAGCGCCGCGACCGGTCAGCTGGTGGTGTCGGACTACGCCGTATCGAGCCCGACCAATACCGATGCGCAGGTGCGCGGCGTCGAGGTGACCTACGAGCAGCCGATCGGCGAGCACTTCGGCATCGCCGCCAACTACACCTATGCCGACAGCGATTCGGACGGGGCCAAGCCGGTGTATGGCACGTCGAAGAATACCTACAACCTGTCGGGCTACTTCGAGAACGATCTGTTCAATGCGCGCCTGAGCTACACCTACCGTTCCGATTTCTATGCCGGCGTGGCCCGCACCGACGACTTCTTCCAGGCCGGCGTCGGCAACCTGTCGGCATCGCTGGGATACAAGGCGACCGACTGGATGAGCATCTCGCTCGATGCGCTCAACCTCAACGATCCGAAGCTGGAGTACTACAGCCAGGTCAACGGCGAGGGTCGCAAGCTGCCGTACGCGTTTTACGAGAACGGGCGCCAGTACTACCTGAGTCTGCGTTTCAAGTTCTGAGCGCAGCCATCATGCAAGGGCCTGGCTTCGGCCGGGCCCTTGCGTTTTCCGATAGACGCGAAAGGACTCGTTTCCCAGACACCTCTCGCGTCTCATGCATTCGTACAGGTCGGGCTACGCGCCTGCCCCTGCTTGCGCTGGAAGATGCGCGTCGGGGCGGTAGCCCCGAGCTACGGTCGCCTGTTGTCGAAACGCAGCAGCGCATCGCGCCAGCGCGTGAACTGGGTCGCCAGTCCGGCCAGCACGCCGAGCGTATTGGCCAGCGCATCGCGCGTGTCCATCGCGCGGCCCAGGCCCATCTGGCCCTGCAGATATTCCAGGCCGATGCCCATCAGCGCCAGCGCCACGCAGGCCGAGAGCAGCGAGAGCCGGCGTCCGAACAGCTGCACCGCGCCGGCCGCCAGCAACGCGTAGCCGACGAGGTGTTCGAGCTTGTCGGTGCCCGCCGGCACCGAGGGCAGGCTGGATGGCGGCACCAGCGAAGCCACGCACACCGCCGCCACCGCCGTGGTCCACAGACCCGCCCACAGCCAGGGACGCCGGAACGGCTTGAGCGAACGGCCTGCAAGGCGCGGGGCGGCGCGATTCACAGCCGCCAGCTCAGGTCGCCGGCCAGGAACGCAGCGCCGAATTCCACGTCGCGCGCAAACCCCATCGCCTGGAAGCGCTCGCCCATCTGATCGGGCATGGTCAGCGTCCGGGCCTGCTGGCGCAGCCGCTGCAGCGCGGCCTCGCCGCGGGCGCGGGATTCGGCTTCCTGCAGGCGCTGTTCCAGACCATTGCCGATGAGAAAACTCGCCTGCGTGCAGTAACCGGCCAGGTCGAAGCCGGCCTGGGTGCCAGCCTCGGCCAAGGCGGTGAAGTCCACCGAGGCGGTGATGTCCTGCAGCCCCGGTGCGGCGAATACGTCGGCGACCACGTGGTGGCGCCGAAATGCGCGCAGGGTGCCTTCGCTGCGCTGGGGCTGATAGTACTCGCGACGCGGATAGCCGTAATCCACGAACAGCATCGCGCCCGCGTCCAGGCCGCCGGCCACTGCCTGCACCCAGTAAGGCAGCTGCGGCAGCAGCTCGGACCGGTAGCCGTCGGCGAAGCGCTCGTCCAGCGAACGTTCGACGTGGCGCACCGCCGCGGCCAGCAGCGGATCGGCCGGGCGGTCCTCGCGAACGAAGCCGCCATCCGGCGCCAGCACGACGTGTTCCTCGAACACTTCCCCCTCGCGCAGGGTGAAGCGCGGCGTGGGCAGCGCATCGATCACCTCGTTCGCGAACAGCACCCCGTTCCAGCGCTGCGGTGGCGGCGCGTCCAACCATTCCACCAGATCGAACAGCAGCGGGTTGAGGCGCTCGCGCAGCCGCTGCTGCTGGCGTGCGCGCAGGTCGGCGCTCGGTTCCAGGATCGCGTAACGATCGGGCACGGCATCCAGCGCCAGCAGCCGCTTGAGCGCGGTTTCGGCAAAGGCGCCGCTGCCGCCGCCCAGCTCCAGAACCTGCGCCTGCGGGCCGAGCTGCTGCAGCACCGGCGCCACCGCATCGGCCACGCAGGCGGCGAACAGCGGCCCCAGTTCCGGCGCGGTGACGAAATCGCCGGCCTCGCCGAACTTGGCCGCGCCGGCGCTGTAGTAGCCCAGTCCGGGCGAGTACAGGCACAGCTCCATGAAGCGATGGAACGGGATCGCCCCGCCGCCCGCGACGATCTCGTGCCGGATCAGCGCACCCAGGCGCTCGCTATGCGCCAGCGCGTCGGCATCGGGGGGCGGCAATGTACTCAGGCGAAGCTCCGGCAAGCACGCGGCACAGGCACCCATTGTAGGAGCGACGTGAGTCGCGAAGCGCTTGCCCCGATCGTACAGAAGCAAAAAGCTCGCGACTCACATCGCTCCTACGGCGATGGCGGGGCATGCGAACATGGGCCATGGATTCCGCCCGCCCCGTCGCCCTGGTCACCGGCGCCGCCAAGCGCATCGGTGCGCAGATCGCCAGGCGCCTGCACGCGCATGGGTACGACCTGGCGCTGCACTACCGCAGTTCGCAGACCGAGATGGACGCGCTGGTGCGCGAACTGGAATCGGCGCGCGCGGACAGCGTCATCGCGCTGCAGGCCGAGCTCGCCGAATTCGATCGCCTGCCGGAACTGGTGGCCCGGACGGTCGGTCGCTTCGGCCGGCTGGATGCGCTGGTGAACAATGCTTCGACCTACTTTTCCACGCCGTTTGGCAGCGCGACGCCACAGCAATGGGACGCGCTGTTCGCGAGTAACGCGCGTGCGCCCTATTTCCTGGCCCAGGCGGCGGCGCCGCACCTGCAGGCCGCGCGCGGCGCGATCGTCAACATCGCCGACATCTATGCCGACCGCCCGCTGCGCGGCCACAGCGTCTACTGCATGGCCAAGGCCGCGCTGGTGATGGCCACCAAGGCGCTGGCCGTGGAGCTGGGCCCGGACGTGCGTGTCAACGCGGTGGCGCCCGGCAACATCCTGTGGTCGGACAATCCGGTGAAGGCGGAAACACTGGACACGGTGCAAAAACGCACCGCGCTCGCGCGCCAAGGCGAGCCCGACGATATCGCTGGCACCGTGCTCTGGCTGCTGACCGCCGCCCCCTACGTGACCGGTCAGGTGCTGGCCGTGGATGGCGGCCGCAACCTGTCGATCTGACCCGGCGACCTTCCCGCTCTACGCGAACCGGGCAACGCCGTAGACCGGGCCTCTGCGTCCGACTTCCGTTCGCACCGATGCATGCGGGTCGGGGACGTAGCCCCGACCGACGTCCTGGTACCTGCTATTGAAGAAGCGCAACACCGTAGGTCGGGCCTACGCGCCCGACGTCCGCTCGCACCGATGCATGCGCGTCGAGCCGGTAGCCCCGACCTACATTGGGTCGAAACCGATCTGCGCCAGCAGTTCCCGCACGTAGTCGCGCTGCAGGTCGTCCGGCTTGTGCGTCTGCACCCGACCCTGCGCATCGCGACTGGCGACCAGGTCGATATCCAAGGTCACTGCGGCATCGCCGCGCGTGCGGCCGGTTTCATCCTCGATCGCATGCAGGATCGTTCGCAACGCCGATGGCGGCAGGGTCGAACGGACGCGCACCGCGGCATTGAGGTAACGCGCCCCGTCGCCATCGCGCGTGCGCCGCGCCCGGGCGCAGTCCAGGACTTCGAAATGCTCCTGCAGCCGCCGCCGGGCATGGCGCATATTGGCGGCCCGGCGCCGATTGGACCCGATCACCAGCGCATGCTCTGCAGCGCCGGTGTCTTCCGCGCCGCTAGTCGCCGGCGTCACGCACGATCTCCACTCCGACCGACGCCGCGCCCAGGGCCGCCGCCGCGAGCGGCTTGCGAATGCGCACCTTCGCCGTGATCGCGTTGAACGAGCGCAACAGATCCGCGGCCAGCGCCTCGGCCAGGGTTTCAAGCAACTGCGGCTCGCGCTCCGCGACCAGCTGGCGCACGCGCGCGCACACCGCGGCATAGTCGAGCGTATCGGCGACGTCGTCGCTGGCCGCCGGCTTGCGGTTGTCGTAGCCCAGTTCGATATCCAGCAGCAGCGGCTGCACGGCATCGCGCTCGTGCGCATAGACGCCGACCAGCGCCTCGACCTGCAGGCCTTCGATCAAGACCCGATCCATCTAGGCCGCGACCGCCGGCAGGCTCGCCATGTCCCAACGCGGGGTCACGTGCACCGCGGCATCGTCGTGCTGCCCAGCCTGCAGGCGCAGCGCACCGGCGAAGGCGATCATCGCACCGTTGTCGGTGCACAGCGCCGGGCGCGGGAAGCACACGCGCCCGCCACGGCGTTCGGCCATGAGCTGGAGCTTTGCGCGCAGACGCCGGTTGGCGCCAACGCCGCCGGCCACCACCAGCACGTCGCAAGCCGCGGCGTCGAGCGCGCGCTCGCATTTGATCGCCAGGGTGTCGATCACCGCGTCCTCGAAACCGCGCGCGATGTCGGCCTTGGTCGTCTCGCTCTGGTCGCTGTCGCGCCAGGCCAGCAGCACCTGGGTCTTGAGCCCGCTGAAGCTGAAGTCCAGGCCGGGCCGATCGGTCATCGGCCGCGAGAACCTGAACGCGCCGGGCTGTCCCGGCGCCTTGTCGGACTGCTCCGCCAGTGCGGCCAGCTGCGGACCGCCCGGATAGGGCAGGCCCATCAGCTTGGCGGTCTTGTCGAAGGCCTCGCCGGCCGCGTCGTCCAGAGTCTCGCCCAGCAGGCGGTAACGGCCGATGGCCTCCACCGCGACCAGCTGGGTATGCCCGCCGGAGACCAGCAGGGCCACGAACGGCGGTTCGGGCGGCCCGCGCAGCGGATCGTCCTCCATCAGCGGCGCCAGCAGATGCCCCTCCATGTGGTGCACCCCGATCGCGGGGATATCCAGCGCCCAGGCCAGGGAACGGGCCACCCCGGCCCCCACCAGCAGCGCCCCGACCAGGCCCGGCCCGGCGGTATAGGCCACGCCGTCGAGGTCCGCCACGCCCAGGCCGGCCTCGCCCAGGGTCTGGCGGATCAGGGGCAGCAGCTTGCGCACGTGGTCGCGGCTGGCCAGCTCCGGCACCACCCCGCCGTACTCGGCGTGCAGGGCGATCTGGCTGTAGACGGCATGCGCCAGCAGCCCGTCGGCTCCCTTGCGGGACGTGTCGTAGACGGCCACGCCGGTTTCGTCGCAGCTGGTTTCGATGCCGAGGACTTTCATGACCGCAATACGGGAGGCTAGGGGCTGGGAAAAGAGCCGGGCCCGCAGGCGACGGCCCGCCAGGTTGCGCCTGTACAGGACGCCCCGTTATCATACGCGGCTCGCCGGGCCAGGCCCGGTTGTTCCGACCCACCCGAGATTCCTATGCCCAGCGTCAAAGTCCGCGAAAACGAGCCCTTCGAGTTTGCCCTGCGCCGCTTCAAGCGCACCTGCGAGAAGGCCGGCGTGCTGGCCGAAACCCGCAAGCGCGAGTTCTACGAGAAGCCGACCCAGGAACGCAAGCGCAAGGCAGCGGCCGCGGTGAAGCGCCAGGCGCGCCGCAGCTCGCGCGACGTCACCAAGCGCCAGCGCCTGTACTGATCGCGGCGGGCCCACGCCCGTCCTGACGATCCAGAAAAAAGCCGGCACGCGCGAGCGTTGCCGGCTTTTTTCATGCTGCGCATGACAGGCCTGTGGTTTGCTGCGCAACCTGCGGGTCCCAGATTGCCCTCCCGACCTTCGCGCGGTCCCGCCGCGCCCGTGGCCACGAGGGTTGGACGAATCCCTTCCACGCGACGGAGATCCCATGAGCCTCAAGCAACGCCTCACCGACGACATGAAGGCCGCGATGAAGTCCGGCGACAAGCACTCGCTGGGTGTGATCCGCCTGGTCAACGCCGCGATCAAGCAGAAGGAAGTCGACGAACGCATCCAGCTGGACGACACCCAGGTGATCGCGGTGCTGGACAAGATGGTCAAGCAGCGCAAGGACTCGGTGGACCAGTACGAGAAGGCCAATCGCGAGGACCTGGCCGCGATCGAGCGCGCCGAGATCAGCGTGATCCAGCGCTACCTGCCGGCCAAGCTGGGCGAAGCCGAAATCCTGGCCGCCATCGACGCGGCCATCGGCGAGACCGGTGCGAGCGGCCCGGCTGACATGGGCAAGCTGATGGCAGCGCTCAAGCCGAAGCTCGCCGGCCAGGCCGACATGGGCCAGGTCTCGGCCCTGGTCAAGCAGAAGCTCTCGGGCTGAGCGCTGCTTGTCCGGTGTCCCGCCCCCGACCCGGGAACGCCAACGCGCGCAGCGTCGCGAACGACGCCTGGCCCGGCTCAAGGGCTCGCTGCCGGTGGCCTTGGCCAGGCGCTTCATCGAACTCGACATCCTGACCCACGCCGCCTCGCTCGCGTTCTACGCGCTGCTCTCGCTGGCGCCGCTGCTGGTGCTGCTGCTGTGGTTGACCGCCTCGCTCTACGGCTCGGCGCAGGAGGCGATCGTGGACCAGGTGGGCGAGCTCGCCGGGCGTGAGGCGGCGTCGGTGGCCGACACCGTGATCGCCAATGCCGACCAGCGGCCGGGGATCGGTTCGATAGCCGGCCTGTGGAGCACCCTGCTGCTGTTCGTCGGCGCCACCGCCGTATTCGCCCGGCTGCAGGACGCGCTCAACCTGATCTTCCGCACCGATGCGGCGCGCCTGCCGGGGCTCCGCGCCTGGATCCGCAAGCGCGTACTGTCCTTCGGCGTTGTGCTGGCGCTGGGCTTCCTGCTGCTGGTCGCGACCGCGGTCAGCACCCTGCTGCAGCTGATCCTGGCGGGCATGCCCTCACTGCTGCCGGTGTTCGGCTCGCTCGCGTCGCTGGCCCTGTACGCGCTGTCCTTCGCCCTGCTCTACCACTTCCTGCCGGATCGCCGCGTGCGCTGGCGCCAGGCGCTGTTCGGCGGACTGATCACCGCCGGCCTGTTCGTGCTGGGACGCTGGGCGATCGGAATCTACCTGGCCAGCGCCGCGCCCGGCAGCGCCTACGGCTCGATGGGCGCGATGGTGCTGCTGCTGGTGTGGATGTATTACGCCGCCGTCGTGTTCTTCGGCGGCGCGCTGATCACCGCGGTGATCGACGAACGCGCGCGGGCACGGCGGATCGCGCAGGCCAATGCGGCGCCTCCGGCCGCGTCGCAGGGCTGAACCTCATTCGGGTTCGCGCGGGTCCGCCTCGGTGATCGGGCCCTTCTCCCACGACGGGCCGGTCGGTCCGCTGGTGTCGCCGATCCCGAATTCCTGCGCGCTGCCGCGCTCGCCCCAGAGCACGTGGCTGCCGAAGTAGGGTTCGCTGGTCACGTTCACCGTGGGCCGGTCGGCGAGATCGAAGCGGATGCCATCGCTTGAGGCCTGGTCGTTCACGCCCGGGAAGTTGGTGGTCCATTCGCCGGGCTCGGGGTAGCTGGCATGCGAGCCCTGGCCCACATAGACCACCGGACGCCCGTCTTCCTGCGGCGCATCGGCCCAGCTGCGCGAGATGTTCAGCCCGTTGTGCGCGCCGTAGCGCACTTCGACCGGCTGGAAATCCGAATCCAGCTGGATCGTGATCCGCTCCCAATCGCCCTCGTGGTTCTGCACATCGCCCAGGCCCGGCGGACCGTCGTTGTAGGCGTAGAAGAAGTAGTAGGTGAGTGTGTTGGTGCCGGAGTCGTACAGGAACAGGTTGCGGCTGTTGGCCAGGTCGCCATCGCGCACGCCATCGCCCAGATCCTCCTCGCGGTGGTCGAGGAAGATCTGGCCGTCGGCATCGGCGTTGTCCGGGCCGATCTCCGGCAGTTCGTCGGCGGGAATATCGCCCAGCCCGTGCAGCTCCTTGTCGCCCCAGAAATCGCGCTCCTGGCGCAGGGTCGACTGCTCGAGGAAGGTATTGGGGTCCTGCAGGAAATTGCCTTCGTCCGGATGGAAGTACAGGACCGGGGCGTAGCGTTCGGCCAGTGCCTGCTGCTGGGCCGGGCCCAGGCAGTACGGCGCCGACAGGTCGTCGACGGCGGGCGCGGCCGGGGTGGTGGAGCCGACCGGATCGAGGGCGACGGACATAGCGACTCCCGGTACGCGAGGATGGCCGGATGCTAGCGCCGGGTTCCGCGCCGCTGTATCCGGGAGGACCCTAGGTCGGCCCGTGCGGCAACCCGCATGAATACGCAGCGGATGCGATCATGTCGGCATGGCCCGCATTCCCGACGCTTTCATCGACGAACTGCTCGCACGCAGCGACATCGTCGAGGTGGTGGGCGCGCGCGTCCCGCTGAAAAAACAGGGCCGCGAATATTCGGCGCGCTGCCCGTTCCACGACGAGCGATCGCCTTCGTTCACGGTCTCGCCGACTAAGCAGTTCTACCACTGCTTCGGCTGCGGGGCGCACGGCACCGCGATCAGCTTCCTGATGAATTACGACCGCATGGAATTCCTCGATGCGGTGGAGGAGCTGGCCAAGCGTGCCGGCCTGGAAGTGCCGCGCGATACGCGCCAGCACAACGAGAACAACGACAGCCGCGACCTCTACGCCGCGCTCGAAGCCGCCGCGCGCTTCTTCGTCAAGCAGCTCACCGCCAGCGACAAGGCGCGCGCCTACCTGGACCGGCGCGAAGTGGACGCGGCCACGCGCGAGCGCTTCGCGATCGGCTACGCGCCCGACAGCTTCTCGGCGCTGCGCGATGCGCTGGGCACCGATGCGCGCCGGGTGTCGCTGCTCGAACGCGCCGGCCTGTTCTCGAAGAACGACAAGGGCAATATCTACGACAAGTTCCGCGATCGGGTGATGTTCCCGATCCACGACCGGCGCGGGCGGGTGATCGCCTTCGGCGGGCGGGTGCTGGATGCGGAAGATTCGCCCAAGTACCTCAACTCGCCCGAAACCGAACTGTTCCACAAGGGCCGCGAACTCTACGGCCTGTGGCAGGTGCGGCAGACGCACACCCGGATCCCGCGGCTGATCGTGGTCGAGGGCTATATGGACGTGGTCGCGCTGGCCCAGCACGGCATCCTGGAAGCGGTGGCCACTCTCGGCACTGCCACCACGCCCGACCATGCCGAACTGCTGTTCCGCAACGCCCCGGACGTGTACTTCTGCTTCGACGGCGACAATGCCGGCCGCCGCGCCGCGAGCAAGGCGATGGAATCGGTGCTGCCGCGCATGCGCGACGGCCGCCAGGCGTTCTTCCTGTTCCTGCCCGAAGGCGAGGACCCCGACACCATCGTCCGCCACGAAGGCGCCGCCGGTTTCGACGCGCGCCTGCAGCAGGCCACGCCGCTGTCGCAGTTCTTCTTCGACGAACTCTCCAACGAAGTCAACCTGGCCACCCTCGACGGCAAGGCGCGCCTGGCCGAGCGGGCCAAGCCGCTGCTGGCACAGATTCCCGACGGCGCCTTCGGCGACCTGATGCAGCAGCGCCTGACGGAGCTGACCGGCGTGGGCGCACGCAATGCGGCGCCGCAGACCCATGTGCCGGTGCAGCGGCCGTCGCAGGCGGCCTCGGGTACCCCGCGCCGCAGCCTGGTGCGCAGCGCGATCGCGCTGCTGTTGCAGCGTCCGGCGATCGGCCTGGCCGTGACCCCGCCGTTCGCGTTCGCGCAGCTGCGTCAGCCAGGCGTCGAACTGCTGGTGGAGATGCTAGACACCATCCATGCACGCCCCGACATCGCTACCGGCGCGCTGCTCGAGCATTTCGCCGAACGCGAGGAAAGCGCCGCGCTGCAGAAGCTGGCGAGCCAGGCGATCCCGGGCGACGAAGCGGGTTGGCGCGCCGATCTGCTCGGCGCGATCGAGCAGCTCGATGCACAGACCCTGCAGCAGCGACGCGAGGAACTGCAGTCACGGCTTTCGCAGCTGACCGAAACCGAAAAGCAGGAACTGCGCGCCCTGCTGAGCGCCCGCAGCCTGTAGCCCGCACCCAACGCACCGGAGCGTCGGCGGGGCCTTTCGGAACCTCGATAGGGGTGTCCGGAACATCGACGAGGCCGTTCGGAACGCCAGCGGGGTGGTTCGGAACGTCGCCGGGGGCGTTCGGAACGTCGGGTGGGATATTCGAAACGTCGGCCGGGGCGTTCGGAACGTCGGGTGGGGCGTTCGGAACATCGACGAGGCCGTTCGGAACGCCGGCGGGGTCGTTCAGAACGTCGACGGGGCCCTTCGGAACGTCGGGCGGGATATCCGGAACATCGGCCGGGGCGTCCGGAACATCGGCGGAGCCGCTCCGAACCTCGACGGGGGCGTCCGGAACGCCCGATCCGCCTCTAGTCGCCCCAGACCTCGCCCATCACCCGTGCGAAGTTGCCGCCCAGGATCTTGGCGATGCGCGCATCGCTATGCCCGCGCGCCGAGAGCAGGCCGGCGAGCACCTCGAAGCGGTTGGCCATATTGAGGTCGGGCACGAACAGCAGCAGGTTCGGATCGCGCCCCTGCTCGAAGATGCCGTCGGCGATCATGCCCTTAAGCATCTCGGTGTTCTCGCGCACGTAGTCCGGGGTGACATCGACCGGGGTCAGGTTGATGTCGGTGCCGATGCCCACGTGGTCCTCGCCGCAGACCTTGAGCGCGTGCTCGATGTGCCGGATCACGTCGGCGGAGGTCTGCTGTCCCTGCTCGCGGATATAGGGCCAGAAGATGATGCCGGCCACGCCGCCACGGTCGGCCATCAGTCTCAGTTCATCGTCGTGGACCAGGCGCGGCACGTCCACCAGCGCGCGGCAGCCGGTGTGCCCGATCAGCACCGGCGCCTTCGAGGCCAGGATCGCCTCGCGGATGGTGCGCTGCGAACCGTGCGCCAGGTCGATCACGACCTTCTCCGCGTTCAACCGTTCCACTACCTGGTGCCCCAGGTTGCTCAGCCCGGCGTTGCCCGGCTCCATGCAGCCATCGCCGATCAGGTTGCGGCGGTTGTGGGTCAGCTGCAGCACGCGCAGGCCCATGGCGCGGAACATCGGGATGCGGTCGGGGTCCTCGCCCAGCGGCTCGGTGCCCTGGAAGGTGAAGATCACGCCGACCTTGCGCTCGCGGCGCGCGCGCTCCAGGTCGGCATGGTCTTCGATCAGCGTCAGCACGTCCGGGTGTCGGGCGACGACCGCCTTCCAGGCTTCCATCTCGCGCTTGGTCTTCTCGAACGCGGCGTCGGTGTACCAGAACTGGCCCTGCGGCGCGGGCGCGACCATCAGCGCGGTCATGCCGCTGTCGCGCAGCGCCTGCAGCGCCGCGGGCACGCCCGGGTCGCCCTCGGGCAGATAGAACAGCTCGGAGCCGGACAGCGCGTCGATCGAGATCGTGTCGCGATACGGCGCCCAGCGCGGCGCGGCGGCGGCCATCCTCGGCACGCCGGTGAACGCGGCCAGCGCGGCCCATCCTGTTCCCTGCACGAATGCACGTCGACTCGTCATGCGCTTCCCCGATCCGGTCTCGCCCGACGGCGGACTCTAGCGCATGCCGTCCCGGCAACGCATGCGGGAGGCCGCGCTAGCCGCCATTCCGTCGCCGGGGGTCGGCGGATCAACGCTGGCGTCGACGCGGTCGGCATCTCCGACTTCACCCCCTTTCTGACCAAGCGGGCACTATCGCCGGAATCTGCACCGTGTCCTTTACGACGACGAGCGTGCCTAGAAGTTAAGGCGGTGTTCGACCGCATTTCGCGGCTACAGAACGTCGCTCCCCGCGTGTCTTACACCCAAGGCGAACAGATCGTGCAGGCCGTGCGCGGTCCCGGTGAGCCTGTGTTTCCTGATGTTCGACGACCAAACCCACGGCTTCCGCAAGAAGAGCAATGCCGAGCTGTTCGACGCGGCGAGCATCCTGTTCTGGTAGCGGCATCTGCTCGCGCCGTAGCGGCGAACGGCACGCAATCCGGCGGGCAGCGCCCGCCGGATCATGGCGTCCGGTTCGTGAGGACGCTAGTTCGCGGCGCCCATGACCGCCCACGCCTGGTTGGTCACCGCCGTCACCGCCTGCGGCGTTGCCTGATTGGCCGAACGCCAGATCGCGTTAGCGCCAGTGCTGAAACTACGCCAAAGGATGTCCGAGCGGCCGTCACCGTTGTAGTCGCCCGAACCGACCACCCGCCAGTTCGTCGACACGACGGGCACCGTCTGCTGCGTCGCCGAATTGGCCGAGCGCCAGATCGTGTTCGCGCCGGTGCTGCCATTGCGCCACAGGATGTCCGAGCGACCGTCACCGTTGTAGTCGCCAGAGCCGACGACGGCCCACGCCTGACTGGTCACCGCCGTTATCGCCTGCGGCGTGGTCTGGTTGGCCGAACGCCAGATCGCGTTGACCCCAGTGCTGAAATTGCGCCAGAGGATGTCCGAGCGACCGTCACCGTTGTAGTCGCCAGAACCGACCACATGCCAGTTCGTTGACACGGTAGGCACCGTCTGTGGTGTCGCCGAATTGGCGGAGCGCCAGATCGTGTTTGCACCGGTGCTGCCATTGCGCCACAGGATGTCCGAGCGGCCGTCGCCGTTGTAGTCGCCCGAAGCGACGACGGCCCACGCCTGGTTGGCCACCGCCGTTACCGCCTGGGGCGTGGCCTGGTTGGCCGAACGCCAGATTACGTTGGCGCCGGTGCTGAAATTGCGCCACAGGATGTCCGCACGGCCGTCGCCGTTGTAGTCGCCCGAACCCACCGCCCGCCAGCTCGTCGACACGACGGGCACCGCTTGCTGCGTCGTCGAGTTGGCCGAGCGCCAGATCGCGTTCGCCCCGGTGCTGCCATTGCGCCACAGGATGTCCGAGCGACCATCGGCATCGAAATCACCGTTGAAGTCGCTCCAATGCGTGGTAACTGGCGCGGCTTGGATGGTGATCCTGCCAGACATGCCCACGCCACCGGCCGACCCATGCGCCTCACAGAAATAACCGACGGCTCCTGCCGTTGGGAAGGCCACGGTTGCCGACCATGACTGGCTGCTCAGATTCCCGTTTCCACCGGCACCATCGCAGCCGTTGGCACAACGAAATGAAGTCACCGATCCGGGATCGGAAACCACGTTATGGAATCCGCCGCCATTCCGGAAAGTGACCGTATCGCCCGCCGTGATGGTCAGGCTGCTCGGCGAAAAGGTCAGGTCGGAACGCGCGGTCACGGTGTGATTCGCGGCGAACGCCGCCGCCTGGAACAACAGCCCGAGGACCGCGATCGACAATCTGACACCTATGCGGCGACGGCCGGCTCGACGGCAAATGATGCGATCGTTTTCGTCAGCTCGATGATCGCTATCAGCACCGGACGGCGATAGGGCAGTCGCCATTGGCTTCGCTCGATCGCCAGCAGGAAGACGAGGGCAAACCGTCTCAGTCGTTCGCATGGCACACCTCGGAGCGGTTATTGGGTTTGGAACCGCGTCTGCCACAGCTGGGTGCCACGATTGTCGACACCATTTGCCGACTTTACGCCGGTCGCCGCGCGCCGGATATCACCGCCAGCCCGCCATGCCATTCATCTGACCGACGGTCCTATGCGCGGGGGACCAGTGCCCGTGGCACCTGCGCACGGAGGGGCCGGACCGTAGCATCATCGCCACGGCCCACGGAGAAGGAACTGGAATGCGCGGACGATCCTTCCTGCTGTCGGCCCTACTGCTGTCTGGCGTGAGCACGATCGCGAGTGCCCAGACGGTCCATCGCGGCAATGAACAGCTGGATCCCGATCGCCCGGAGGCATGGGCGATGCACTACTTTACCGCCACCAGTTTCATGACGGGATTCGGACAGACCCCAACGCTGCGTCCCGGGCAATGGGCGGCTGCGGTCGAACTGGGACATGTCCCGAGCCTCAGCGACCAGCAGCAGCGGGTCGGGTTCAGCGGCTCCAAGTCCGAGGATCTCAACAAGTCGCCGGTGATCGGTCGCCTGCGCGGGCTGCTGGGGTTGCCTGGCGGCTGGGTCGCCGAACTGGGCTATACGCCGCCGGTGGAAATCGACGGCGCGCGCCCACGCGCCCTGGTCGCGGCGGCGATCGGTCGGCTCCTGCTTGAGCGCGGCGATTTCTCGCTGTCGGCCCGATTGTTCGGCCAGCACGGGTCGGTGAGCGGCGACATCACCTGCCCCGCCGAACTGGCGGGCGTCGAAGACGGCACCATCAACCCCTACGGCTGCCGGGCGCCGTCGGACGACCGGCTTCGGCTCAACTATTACGGCCTCGAGCTGACCCCGGCCCTGCGCCACGGCGCCTGGCAATGGCACGCCAGCCTGGCCGCCGTGCGGGTCGAAACCGAGGTGCAGGTGGATGCTCTGACCTACGGCGTGCATGACCTCTCCCGCCTGACCGCCAAGGACGTGCTGCCCGCCATTGCGTTCGGCACGACACGCGGTTTCGGCAGGCGCTGGCGCTGGGGCGCGGAAGTGCTCTACGTGCCGTTGCAGGTACAGCGCGACCCCGACCGCTCCACGGAGAACGATCCGCTCACCAGCGTGCGTCTGCATCTGCGCTACGAAGCGAACTGAGGTGAAGGCCGGTCGCTGCGGCCACGATCCGTGGTGAAGCACGGCACTGCCCGCCGGGTGGAGCACATTGAGTGAAGGTTGTACGGCACGGTGATGTCCTCGGCGAAGCGCCCGGCTTCGAGTAAAAACCCCGCAACAACCCGCTCTGCTCCGCCAGCGCGTTGTGACGGCAATCGTCGCGCTCCGTCATCGAAACCTATTCTGGACCTCGGGTTGGTCCTAGATGTCGCCAGCGCTCCCGGCCCTGTAGTTTGGTGCGCACGGCTTCAGACACCGCCTACGACGTGCCGCGATGACTTTCGAAGCGTTCCACACCCTTCCGCCGCCGATTACGCCCTTCACCGAGTTGCCGTCACCGCTCCGCGATCTGTTCGCGCAGCCCGCCAGCGAGGGTATGTCGCCTGGCCTGCTGCAGGCGGATCCCGGTGAAGTGGATTTCGATCTGGATCCGCAGTCGGTCCGCATCACCGGCGAGCATGAAGACCAGTGGAACACCAGCTACACCGCCAGCGGTGAGATGCAACTTTCCGCGCCCGGCACGGGCACCACCACCGTACCGGTCAGGTTTGATGTGACCCTGCGCAACGAGAACGCCACGCCGGCGCAGATGCGCGCGGTGAACCCGTTCGATCCTGCCACCATTCCCGAGCGCACGCGGATAGAGGTCTATGGCCGCGACTACGCCGGCACGCCGCTGGAGGAAAGCTTCCGCGCGCTCGCCGACGCCAACGATCTAGCCTCGATCGACGAGTTGCGCCTGTCGCTGGAAATGACCGAGGACGGCGAACTACGGGTGATGACCGGTTCGAACGAGCTGTTCGACGCGCCACGCGAGCACGGGCCGTCCTCGCTGCCGGGCGATCGCGAGGATTTCAGCCGCCACACTGCGATGCTGGCCGACCCCGCCGGGGCCGACCGGGCCGGCTACAGCGCGATGCTGCTGCACGGGACCTTTCCCGACGATACCGTGGGCACGGTTGAGGATGTCGAAGGCGACACCATCCGCGGCACCGTGACCGAATCCGTTTCGGGCGAAGTAAACGACGTGATCTGGACGCTGGATGGCGAAGGCCGGCCGACCGAGGCCGAAGCCACGCTGACCTGGGAACCGGGCAGCGGCGGCCGCGATTCCGACCGCATCGAGGCCAACGCGCAAAGCCGGTTCCGCAGCGACAACGACATGAAGGGCAGCGGCGACGACGTCGGCCACATCATCGCCTACCGCTTCGTCAACGGCCACGGCGCGGTCAACATGTTCCCGCAGGAAAGCAGCCTCAACCAGCGCGTCTACGCCCGGATGGAACAGGAGTGGAGCGACTGGCTGGCCAACGGCATGGAAGTGCGGATCGACGTCGACCTGACGCCCGACAACGTGCGGCGCCCCGACGAGGTGCAGGTCGACTACGAGGTGATCGATCCGGCCACCGGCAACGTGGTCTACGACCCGTCGCTGATCGTGTTCGAGAACCGCGGCGGACAGGCGTTCGACGCGATCGCCGAATCGCGGATGGACGAGATGATCGACACCGCCAATGCCTGACGGCACACTCGCGGTCAACGCACTGCGGGCCGGCACGACCAGGGAAGCGGCATTGGACAAGAACGCGCTGATCGACCGTATCGGGAAGCTGCTGATGACCGACCCCGCCGTCGACCAAGCTCGCTGGGACGGCTACGCGCTGATCGTGCGCTATGGCGAGCCGGGCCTGGCCCGGCGGATCAGCGGCTTCCGCTACCTCGACGATGGCGGCTTTGAAGCCGCCACTCCGCGAACCGAAGCACTGGGGCCGGCACTCGACGCACTGCGCGAGGCAACACGTATCGCGGACAAGGCGCCGTGGGATGCCTGCGTATTCCGCATCCGCCGCGACACCCGCAAGCTGCATGCCGAATTCGAGTACGACAGGCCCGAGCGCTGGGATATCGCGTCCGACACGCTGAACGAGGTGGCCGAGCGTGCCCGGCCGTCAAGGACGGAGTGAGCCACCTCGTTTCAGTTGCAACGCGACGCTCGCCGCTTGCACGTTGTCCTCAGCTACGCTGCGCGTCGCGAGGCCGGGACATACGCTTGCGACGCGGGCGAGAAATCGCATCAGAACCGATAGCCCACCGTCAGTGAGACGTTGCGTGGTGCCGCGTAATAGCCCTGCTCCCAGTACAGGCTCGGCAGGTATTTCTCATCGGTGACATTGTCGAGGTTGAGCGTGGTTTCCCAGCCGTTCGACGCGCGATAGCCGGCCATCAGCCCGACGATCGCATAGCTGTCCTGGCGTATCGTGGTCGCCGCACCGTCCGCCAGGAAGGCTTCGCGGTGAATGCCGTCCTGCCAGCGCAACGAACCGCCGACGCGCAGGCCCGGCACCGCCGCGACCTGGGCCACCGCCGAGGCACGCAGCATCGAACGCGGCACATAGGTGCGCGACGCGTTGCCGTCGCCATCCTCGATGTCGAGCCGGGTCCAGCCGGCGGCCAGCGACCAGATACTGCCGAGTTGGCCGGCCACGTCCAGCTCGAACCCGCTCGATCGCGCATCCTGCCCTTCGTAGATCGAGCGCCCGGTTTCCGGATCGAAGCCCGCGTACAGCGCCAGGTGGTCCTGCTCGACGCGGAATGCCGATGCGGACGCGTTGAGGCGCCCGCCGAACCACTCGCCCTTGATGCCGGCCTCGGTGTTGGTGCCTTCGATCGGATCCAGCGGCGCACCGTTCGCGTCCAGCTCGGTCTGCTGGGCGAAGATCCCGCCATGGCTCGCATACAGCGAGTAGCTCTGTGCGAAGTCCCACACCGCGCCCACGAACGGCGTGGTGCGCGAGGTTTCGGTGGCCTTGGGCGTGCCGTAGCCGCTGCCGTCCATGCGCACGCGGGCATGGTTCGCGCCGGTGATCAGCTTGAACGCGTCCGCCAGGTTCCAGCGCGCGGTGGCGTAGAGCGTCTCGCGGCGGAAGTCGAAGTCCGATCCATCGGAGAACGCATCGAACGACGGCTTCGGATAACCTCCGTCGAATTGCTCCAGCGGCGGCAGCGGCGTGCCGATGTCGGTGCCGTAGCCAGACAGTTCGCGGACGTTGCCGTCGGCGGAACTCGCTCCGAATACCAGCTCGTGCCGCCGCCCGCCGATCGCGAACATCCCGCTGGCGCGCACATCGCCATACAGGAAGCGCACGTTGTTGTCGTAGGACGACGGATACGAGAACAGGCCCAGCCCGGTCGCGCGATCCGGCGTGCCATAGACGTAGAAGATTTCCGCGTCCTCGCGTTTGTCTTGGTGGGTCAGCGTGCCCTCAAGGGTCCAGCCGTTATCAAAATCGTGAGCCAGCTCGGCGAAGGCGCGCGTCTCGCGCGTGTCCCAATACGACCAGTCGCTCGCGGTGCTGGTGCTGCGGTCGTAGTCGGTCGGCGTGCCATCGGTGTAGTACAGCGGCAGCGCGCCCCACAGCGGGCTGTCGGCGTTGTTGTCCTGGTGCGAGACGCCCACCGTCAGCAGCGTGCGTTCGCCCAGGTCTGCCTCGACCACGCCGTAGGCGACGGACTTTTCCAGCGCGTAGCGATCGAGATAGCTGTCGCTGTCGTCGTATGCCGCCACCGCGCGTGCGCGCACGTCGCCGCTACCGAGGGGCGATGACACATCCGCTTCGATACGCTTGCGGTCCCAGCTGCCGAACGTCGCCATGACCGAGCCGGCGAGATCATCGCCGGGTCGCTTGCGCACGAAATTGATCGTGGCCGAAGGATTGCCGGTGCCCGACATCAGCCCATTGGCACCGCGCAGCACCTCGATGCGCTCGAAGGCTGTGGTGTCGATGTCGCCATTCTGGATGCCATAGGGCAGCGGCACGCCGATGCCATCGAACTGGAAATTGGTGATGTCGAAGCCGCGCGCGGTGTAGTAGGTGCGGCTGGTCTCGACCCGCTCCACGCCGATGCCGGTGGTGGACTCCAGCGCGTCGTTGAGGTCGTCCAGGCCGAAGTCGTCGAGCTGCTCGCGGGTCAGCACGCTGACCGACTGCGGGGTCTGGCGCAGGCTCAGCGTCAGGCCGGTGCTGGTGGAGCTGGGCGGCGGTGCGTATCCCGCAGGTCGGGTTTCGCTGACCACGATGCGGTCGAGGTCGGTTGCAGGTGCGGCGGCTTCGTCGGCCAAAGCCGCGGCCGGCAGGCCGATGGACAGCAGGATCGCCCACGCCAGTGGCGTGGTGTTGAGCGGGTGTTTCATGAAGGGTCCGAACAGGGGGCGAGACCCGCGCCGCGGCTCAGCGCCGGCGCGGAGCGCGCATCTTATTGCGAACCATTCTCAAATGCAAAACGTTCTCGTTTGAAGACCAGTGCCGCTACGTGGCTAGCCAGCCGGCCGCAGCTCGAACGCCGGCGCCGGCTGCAGCCACGGCAGCAGCCAATGGTCGAGCAGCAGGAAGGCGAACAGCGCCATCAGGTAGACAATGGAATAGTTGAAGACCTTCATCGCGAACAGTTCGTCCGGCGGGTCGAGCAGTTTCCATGCGTACCAGACGAACACCGCGCCGAGCACCAATGCGCCGCCGAGATAGAACAGGCCGCTCATGCCGGTGGCCCATGGCAGCACGGTCGCCGCCACCAGCAGCACGGTGTACAGCAGGATCTGCCAGCGCGTGTACTCCACGCCGTGGGTGACCGGCAGCATCGGCACCAGCGCGCGCGCGTAGTCCTCGCGGCGGAAGATCGCCAGCGCCCAGAAGTGCGGCGGTGTCCACACGAACACGATCAACACCAGCAGCAATGCATGCGCCCAATCCCATTCGCCGTGCATGCCGGTCACCGCCGCCCAGCCCAGCAGCGGCGGCGCGGCGCCGGCGATGCCGCCGATCACGATGTTCTGCGGCGTGGCGCGCTTGAGCCAGGCGGTATAGACGATCGCGTAACCGATCAGCGATGCGAAGGTGAGCGCGGCGGTGAGCGGATTCACCAGCGCGATCAGCACCGTCATCGACGCCGCACCCAGCAGCACCGCGAATGCCAGCACCTGCGCTGGCCGCAGCGAGCCGGTCGCCAGCGGCCGGTCGGCGGTGCGCACCATGACCTTGTCGATGCGCTGGTCGATCAAATGGTTGATCGCCGCGGCCGACGCGGCCGCCAGCCAGATGCCGAGCAGGCCGAACAGCGTCTGCCGCAATGGCGGCAACCCCGGCACCGCCAGGAACATGCCCACCAGCGCGGTGAACACGATCAGCGCGACGACGCGCGGCTTGGTCAGCGCCCAGTAGCTGCGCAGCGGCGTGGCCTTGGTGCGCGCGGCGCTGGTCATCGGCGTATCCCGGCGCATGGCCCACATGGGGTGCGAAACGTGCTCATGCCGGCCTGCGCAGGCGCGCCAGCAGCGTGACCAGCACGAACAGCAACGCCGCTGCGCCGGCGTTGTGCAGCACCGCGACCGTCAGCGGCAGCTGCAACTTGACGTTGGCGATGCCCAGCGCGACCTGCGCGCAGGCCAGCAGCGCCAGCAATGCCGCCCAGCCGCGCATGCCCGCGCTGCGCCACAGCCGCACGGCGAAGGCCAGCAGCGCAGCGAACGCGACCACCGCCATCATCCGGTGCGCAAGCTGGATCGCGATGCGCGATTCGCCGTCCAGCACGCCACCTTCGTAGTCCACGCCGATGCCCCGCCACAGCACGAAAGCCTCGCGGAAATCGTGGCGCGGCCACCACTGGCCCACGCAGCGCGGGAAGTCGTTGCCGCAGGCCAGCGCGGCGTAGTTGGCGCTGGTCCAGCCGCCCAGCGCGATCTGCAGCCCGAGCAGCGCCAGCACCACCAGCGCCCAGCGCCGCAGTGCGACCGCCTCGGCCAGGCGGATCGGCGCGTCGGTCGCGCGCCACGCCATCCAGGTGAGCAGGGCGAACGTGAGCAGCCCGCCTAGCAGGTGGCCCATAACCACCACCGGTTTGAGCAGCCAGGTCACCGTCCACATACCGAGCAGGGCCTGGAACACGATCACCATCAGGGTCAGTGCGGCCACCGGCGCCAGGCCCTCGCCCGTGTTCGGGGCGGGCAACGGGGCCTGTGCCGCATCCGGCGCGGGGATCGACCAGCGCAGCGCGGCCGCCAGCAGCAGGCTTTCGCCCAAGGCCGCCAGTGCGAAGGCCAACACGTGTTGTCCGTGCATGTACAGCGGAATACCGAGCGCGATCGGCAGCGTCGCGCCGAGAATCCAGGCGACGCCGAAGCGCTGCCGGCGCGCAGCCAGCAGGGCCAGCACCAGGACCAGCAGGCCCAAAGTAGCAGCCAGGTGCCGGTGCACCTGTTCGCGCCAGGCCTTGTGCGGTTCCACCGGGCGGATCGCGGTCGCCGCATGGTCGGCGGCCTGCGCCGCGGCCGTTGGCCAGGCGGCACGCCCGTAGCAGGTCGGCCAGTCGGGGCAGCTCAGGCCGGCGTTGGACAGGCGCACGAAGGCGCCGAACACGATCACCCCCAGGGCCAGCGCGACCGCAAGCCAGGCGATGCGGTGGAAGTGGCGATAAGGGCGAACCCGCTGCGGGGCGGATCGGATCATGCGCGCCATGTCATCTCAGCTTGAGCAGCCGCGCCACGTCGGTGCGCAGGTCGGCCGGATCGAAGCCGGGCGCGTAACGCAGGATGACGAAGCCATTGGGATCGATCACGTACACCGGCACGCCGGCCGGATCGCGCAGGCGCGGCAGCTGCGCGCGCAGGGCTGGGTCGTCCTGCAGCAGTCGGGCGGCGGGATGGTTGCGGGCGCTGTCCGGCGCCGCGCCGATCCACAGCAGATGCACCCGGTCGGCATCGCGGCCAAACAGCTGCCATACCGTCTCCAGCTGCCCCGCCAGTTCCACGCAGGGCGCGCCGCAGCGCTCCGGCGGTGCCACGGCAATGCGCCACAGCCGCGCCTTCGGATCCCAGGCGTAGTCGCCGCCCTGCTCGAGCCGTGGCACGACGTTGCGCAGGTCGCCATAAGGCTGCAGCAGTTCGCCCCGGTTCTTGAGCTGAGCCGGGCGCCAGCCGGAAAAGCGCAGCGCGCCGGCGACGAGGAAGCTGCCGAAGAACAGCAGGGCGAGCGCCAGCAGCATCCTGCGGTTGCGACGGCGAAGTTCCGGAACGGGCTGGGTCATCGGGTTGGGCGTGGCTTGCGGAAGGTCAGCAGCAGCGCGGTGGCGAGCACCGCAGCGGCCAGCGCAAACCACTGCACCGCATAACCGAGGTGCCGCTGCGGCGGCAGGGTGTTGGGAAGGATGTCGAGGTCGCGGGCGTAACCAAGCGGGAGCGCGGGATCCAGCCGCAGTACCCGCGGTGGCAACGCGGGCGTCCCGAGCAGGGCCGCAACGTCGTCCGCGTCCACGGCGGTGGTGACTATTGTGCCATCGGCCTGGCGAGCCGCGACCGCAGCCGCCAGCCCGGGCGACGGGGGCGGCATCAGCAGGCCGCGGATGCGCCTCTGGCCGGGTACCGCTGCCACCGCCGGCATGCGCCGGTCGCCGGCGAGCGGCAGCCAGCCCAGCTCCACCAGCAGGCGCGACCCATCCCGGGCGAGGAACAGGCGATAGGCGCGCACGCCGGGGCGCTGGTCGCGCGACTGGTTGTCGAGCAGCACCGGCGGCGCGGCCGCAAAGGTGCCCTCGCCTTCTGCCCAATCGTAGTCGCGCGCACGCTGCGTGTCGCCCGCGCTCGCGAGCGGCTGCGCGCGGCGCGCATCGAGCACGTGCTGCACAGCGTCCAGCATCGCCTGCTTCTCGTGCATGCGCGCCAGCTGCCAGCGTCCCAGAGAGGCGAACGCCGCGATCGCCAGCACGGCGAGCGACCATCCGGCCGCCAGGGTGCGGCGGCGGTTCACGCCCGGTCCCCGGCCACCGCACGGCAGGATGGGCCAGATTGCGCGGATAATGGCGTCATTCGACACGCTCGCCGGAGCCAGACATGAGCGACTCGCTGAAGACGCTGCTGATCATCGCGTTCCTGTTGCTGATCCTGTGGAACCTGGGCGCCGGCCTGTATTACATGCTGGTCGACAAGGGCCAGACCAAACGCACGGTCAACGCGCTCACCCGCCGCATCGGCCTGTCGGTGGCCCTGATCCTGATGGTGGTCCTGTCGATCTGGATGGGATGGATCACGCCACACGGCGTGGGTCGTTAGCACGCCATTCTAGCGGGCCGGTTGCGCGTCGCCGGCGCTCGCTTCCTTCTGCACCACGCTGATCCGGCCGTTGGTCTCGAGCAGCGCGATCCCGACCTGGTGCAGATGGCGCACGCCGCTGGTGCGCAAGGCCTCGTCGAAGTCGTCGCGGCTGACCAGCTCGCGCCGCAGCACCTGTTCGAACAGTTTGCCGTCGCGCGCCACCACCACCGGCACGCCCTCGATGATCTGTTCCGCGCGCCGGCTGCGCGATGTGGCGAACGCCACCGCGTAGTTCAGCGCGATCAGCGTGCCAGCCATCACAAACGCGCCGGTCAGCGAATTGTCGCCGCCATTGATTCCGTTCTGCACCGCGTTCCCGATCAGGATCAGCAGCACCAGATCGAACGGCGTGAACTGCCCCACCGCGCGCTTGCCCGACACCCGCATCAGCACCATCACCATCAGATACACCGCCACTGCGCGCAGCACGAAGTGCCACCACGGCGCGGAAAGCTGGAACAGATCGGACATGGCCCATCCTCGGCGGGGATTGCGCCAACGGTAACCCCAAGGGCATCCGATTTTTGAAGGGCTAGCGTCCCTGGATCCCCGCTTGCGCGGGGATGACGGCATTGTTGAGAGCCCTCTTAGCAAGGGCACGGCGACAGCGTCGAGGAATTGGAAGCGATGCGGGACACGAGGTGAGCGCAGCTACCGTGTTCTCCCTGCGCATCAAGGAGAAGAGCCCCCTTAGTAAGGGGGCGCGCCGAAGGCGCGGGGATTGGAAGCACATAGCGGGGCCCAAGGTTTGCAACGCAAACCTTGGGTTTTTATTGGGCGTAGCCCAATAAAAAGCCCCGCTGGCAGGGGGGGCCGGCGGGGCTCGGGGAACGGGGCCTGGGGAGGGGCTTGCCGTTCCGGGATCACTCCAGGGGAGGGAGAGATCAGCGACGAACGTTGCATCCGTCGCGGCATATCTGACCACCCCGCGGATTGATAGTTCGTGAAGGCGTAGGTTAAGAATTTGTTGGGTTCAGCCGGGGTTTACCTGAAATCCGGGTCACGTCCGGCCACTGAATACGCCTAGTGGGCCTCGTCCCAGTTGAGCCCGGTGCCGCTGTCCACCACCAACGGTACGCGCAGCTCGGCGGCCGCGGCCATGCGCCGCCCGACCTCGCCCACCAGGGTACCGACGAAGGCCTCGTCGCATTCGAATACCAGCTCGTCGTGCACCTGCAGGATCATCAGCGCAGGGCTTTTTCCGGCGTCGTGGCGATGGTCCGCCAACCAGCCGTCCACCGACACCATTGCCCGCTTGATGATGTCCGCAGCGGTGCCCTGCATCGGCGCGTTGATCGCCGCGCGTTCGGCCCCCGCGCGTTGGGCCTGGTTGCCCTTGTGGATGTAGTCCAGGTACAGCCGGCGGCCGAACACGGTTTCGACATAACCCTGTTCGCGCGCCTGTTGCCGGGTGCGCTCCATGTAATCGCGCACGCCCGGATAGCGGCTGAAGTACAGCGCGATGTAATCCTGGGCCTCACCACGGGCAATGCCGAGCTGGCGCGCCAGCCCGAACGCGCTCATGCCGTACATCAGCCCGAAGTTGATCGCCTTGGCGGCGCGGCGCTCGTTGGCGCTGACCTCATCGAGCGAGGCCTTGCCGAAGACTTCCGCCGCGGTGGCGCGGTGCACGTCGTCGCCGGATTCGAACGCGCGCAGCAGCGCCGGGTCCTCCGACAGATGGGCCATGATCCGCAGCTCGATCTGCGAGTAGTCGCAGGCCACCAGCCTGCGCCCGGGCGGAGCGATGAACGCACGGCGGATGCGGCGCCCGTCCTCGGTCCGGATCGGAATGTTCTGCAGATTGGGATCGCTCGACGCCAGCCGCCCGGTGGCCGCGCCCGCCTGGTGATAGCTGGTGTGCACGCGCCCGGTGTCCGGATTTGCGATTTCCGAGAGCTTGTCGGTGTAGGTGCTGCGCAGCTTGGCCAGACCGCGGTATTCCAGGATCACCCGCGGCAGCGGGTGCTGATCGGCAATGGCTTCCAGCGCTTCCTCGTTGGTGGAGGGCTGGCCGCTGGGCGTCTTCACCATCGCCGGCAGCTTGAGCTCGTCGAACAACAGCGCGCCCAGCTGCTTGGGCGAGTCCATGCTGAACGTGCGCCCGGCCAGCTCGGTCGCCTGCTGCTGCAGCGAGAGCATGCGCCGCGACAGGTCGGCCGACTGCCGGCGCAGTTCTTCGCCGTCGATCAGCACGCCATTGGCCTCGATGCGTTCGAGCACCGGCACCAGTGGCATTTCAATCTCGCGATAGACGCGCTGCAGGCTCGGCACCGCGGCGAGCTTCTCCGACAGCACCCGATGCAGGCGCAGCGTGATATCGGCATCTTCGGCGGCGTAGCAGGTGGCATCGTCCAGCGCGACATGCGAAAACGGAATCGCCTTCGCGCCCTTGCCGGCGACCTGCTCGTAGCGGATCGTCTCGTAGCCCAGGAAACGCTGCGCCAGCGAATCCATGTCGTGCCGGCTGTTGCCTGAGTTCAGCACGAAGCTTTCCAGCATCGTGTCCTCGGCATAGCCGGCTACGTCGATGCCGTGCCTGCGCAATACGTGCAGGTCGTACTTGCCGTGCTGGCCGATCTTGCGCTTGAGCGGGTCGGCGAACAGCGGCGCGAGCATGCGCAACGCGGCGCTACGATCGAGCTGCACCGGCGCGCCCGGATAGTCATGCGCCAGCGGAATGTAGGCAGCGCTGCCCGGTTCCACCGCCAGGCTGATGCCGACCAGATTCGCGCGCATCGGATCCAGGCTGTCGGTCTCGGTGTCGAACGCGAACGCATCGGCCGTCTGCAGCGCCGCGATCCATGTGTCCAGCTGCGCCTGGGTGAGTACGCATTCGTAATCCCCCTTGGCCGACAGCGCCGGATCGATCGCCGCCTCCACCGGCGCTGAAGGCGCGACGAAGCCGGTCCCGCGCGCGCGGCCGGGCTCCTTCTCGGCAATTGATGCGGGCGCCGCACCGCCGTCGAGCTCCTTCAGCGCCTGGTTGAAACCGTAGCGCGAATACAGGCCGCGCAGCGTTTCGGCATCGCGTTCGCGCAGCACCAGCGTCTGCGGCGTCTGATCGAGCGCGACATCGGTCTTGATCGTCACCAGGGTGCGGTTGAGCGGCAGGCGATCGAGCGCAGCGCGCAGGTTGTCGCCGATCTTGCCCTTGATCGCACCGGCGTTGGCGATGACGCCGTCGAGAGTGTCGAATTCACCCAGCCACTTGGCGGCGGTCTTGGGCCCGCACTTGTCCACGCCGGGCACGTTGTCGATCGCGTCGCCCATCAGTGCGAGCATGTCGACGATCTGGTCGGGCCGTACGCCGAACTTCTCGATCACGCGCTCGATGCTGTCGAGCCGGCTGCCGCTCATCGTGTTGACCAGGGCGACCGCTCCCTGCCCGGCTTCGGCCGGGCGCACCAGCTGGGCGAAGTCCTTGTCGCCGGTGGAGATGGTGACGTCGATGCCCTCCCCCGCGGCCTGCAGGGCCAGGGTCCCGATCACGTCGTCGGCTTCCACTCCGTCGATGCGCAGGATCGGCATTCCCAGCCCGGCCACGATGTCGCACATCGGCTGCACCTGTGCCCGCAGGTCGTCCGGCATCGGCGGGCGGTTGGCCTTGTACTGCGGATACAGGTCGTCGCGGAAGGTCTTGCCCGGCGCGTCCACCACGAAGGCGGCGAAATCGGGCTGTTCCTTCAGATGCGCGCGCAGCATGTTGACCACGCCGAACAGCGCGCCGGTCGGCTCGCCGGCAGCGTTGCTCAGCGGCGGCAGCGCGTGGAAGGCCCGGTACAGATAACTGGAGCCGTCGATCAGGACCAATCGCTTCATCCCGCGATTCTACGCAGGCCGCGGTCGCGCTCACACCCGCCCAACGCGCTCGCCCGTCATAATCGCGGCGCCCGCGCAGTGCGTGAAGAGGAGCTCGCGATGAAGACCGAACTTGCCACTGCCCTGCTTGCGATCGCGCTGGCCGGTTGCGCCAGCGGCGGCATGGGACCGGAGATCCCGGAGAACGCGGTCGAGAACACGCGGACCGAGGCCAACGGCGATGTGATCACTGAGTACCGCGTCGGCACCCAGCTGCGGGTGGTCAAAGTCGTGCCCGCGCGCGGCCCGACCTATTACCTGTACGACCGCGACGGCGACGGCCTCGTCGACAAGGCCGGCGACAATCCGCCGATGACCTACTACGAACTGTTCAAGTGGTGACCGGCTTCCGCCGGCCAGGGGCTTCCCTCATGCGCTTAGGTCGGAGCTAGGTCCCCGACGAATCACGGCCGGCGCACGCGTCGGGCGCGTAGGCCCGACCTACTCCGGCGGATCGCGGGTCACCTCGAACCGTTCGACGTCCTCGCGTCTGAGCGCATCCACCGGTGCCGCGACCAGCGCGGTGGGCGGGTTGTCCTCGTCCCACGTGCAGGGGTTGAACGTATCGCCGTCGAGCGCGCGATCCACGGTCGCGGCCATCTGCAGCGAGTAATCGGCGGCGGCGAGGTCGAGGCCGGAGGCGGACGTCTGGCAACTGCCGCCGCTGTTCTGGCGGCGACCGAACGCGGTCGTGCCTGACAGGTTGCGGAACCAGTCGTCGCGATGGGTCTGCGCGCACGCGCCGCTCGGCAGCATGCTCGCAACCACCGGTGCCTGCGCGGTGCTGTGGCAGCTCATGCATGCAGAGGCCGGGTTGTCGACCGGGCCGTTGAGGCGGTCGTCGACGCCCAGATGCGCACGCGCGTATGCCGGCGCGTCGGGATTGATCCATGACTGTTCGATCGGCGGACCGCCCGGATCGTTGCCCCACATCAGTCCGACCGGCGCCATCTTCTTCCACGGCGAGGTGCCGGGCAGGCTGCGGTCGTAGGCGTAGGTGGCGAAGTACCAGCCGGTGGCACCGGCGCGCTTGTCTTTCACCGCGATGTCGATCTGCATCAGCCGCACCCGCACCGGATCGGCATCGGGGTTCGGCAGGATATCGACCTGCAGCGCACCGGTGAGCAGGTCCTGCGGGAACGCATTCGCCGGTGCGGCGCTGAACAGCAGTTTGAACACGAAGCTGTGCTCGGCAAAGCGCATGCGGTTCAGGCGCGGCGTGTCGACGCCGTCCTCGGACGTGTTCCACAGGCGCTGGAAGATGCGCCCACCGCGGGCATCGTAGTAGGCCACCGCATAGTTCTGGAAGGCGATCGTGTTGTCGCCGAGTTCGCCGACGCGCACGGTGCGCTCCAGGGTCATGCCGTGCGCGGCTTCGCGCGTGCCCGGCGCGTTGGTCGGGCCGTAGAACATTCGTGGCGCCGGATACCACTTCTGGTTGCGCTGGGACGCGGGCACGCTGCCGCCACCAGGGTCGAAGTAGTGCGAATCGGCGCTGAGGTTAGGCGTCAGCGCGCGCGCGGCGGCGCTGCTGAAGGCGTAATTGCGCAGCGCCAGTGCGTAGGCCAGGCGTTCGTCCGGATCGCGCGGATCGAATGCGCGCCATGGTCGCGAGCCGCTCGGAACGCCGGTCGACGCCTGCTCGAGCAGGTTGGGCTGGAACCATGGGCCGTCGTAGCCATTGGGCAACGTCGCCTTCGGCACGATGAAGTCGGCGAACCTGCCGCGGCACTGCGCGACGAAGCTGCCGCTCGCCTGTGGGCGCCCGGTGCCGGTGACCGACAGGCAGCGCGCGCCGGGCGCGCAGCCACTGGCGGCGGGTAGCAGCGCGGTGCGCGCATCGACGGCATCGCCAGCTTCTTCCCTGGCGACTGCGGTCGCCGATGTCCCGGTTGCAGCGGCGGGCGCCGCGTCGCGCACGTCCTCGCGTGCGCAGGTCGCCAGGGCGAGCGGTGCCAGCAAGGCGATGGCGAGCCGCGTACGACGGATGTGCATGAAACCTCCTCGCGCGGGGGCGCGGGCGTGGGGAAGCATCGCGAGGGCTGCGTCGCATGGCGGACGCGGCCTGGTGCCGTTTCATGGCGACAACGCAGGCCTTCGCCCACAGCGGACAGCCGCAGCCGAAATGTGTCGGCTGCCCGGCAAAAGTGTGAGCGCACGCGTGAAGGCCGCAATGTTGGCCCACACCCGCGACAAACGGCGTTGTCCCCATCAGCTGCGCCAATGCGCAGTGCGACACACCTTCCCCCGGAGGTTGGAGTCATGGGTTCCCGATTTCGGTACGTCCGCCACGCGCTGGTGCTCGGCGCGATCGCAGCTTCGTTGTCAGCGGCGGCGGCCTCCGCACAGGATGCTCCCGCCAAGCAGCGCATCAGCAGCGATGCCCTGCGCGAACGGGTCCTGTCCCGACCGCAAGGCGTGGCAGTGCCGGTGGAGATCACCAAGCAGGGCGATCGCGCCGTACTGCAGACCGCGGACGGCGCGGTGCCGGTGGCCAACCCCGATGTCATCTCCCAGCAGGTACGGCAGATGCCGGTGCAGGCCGTGATCAGCGACGCGCCGGGCGAAGCGGTGCAGGTGCAGGACGTGCAGCTGCAGGCGAGCAAGAACTGGAACGACCGCTCGCCGGCCTGGCGCGCGAAGTACCGCAACGTCGATGTCGCGCAGCAGCGGCTGGACGCGGTCGCCGAACGCGCGCTCGCGCCCGACGCAAGCGAGGCCGACCTGCGACAGCTCAAGCAGGCGACCGATGTCGCGCAGCAACAGGTGGTCGCGGCCTACAAGACGCTGCCGGAAGGCGACCGCAGCGAACAGCGCGCCCTTGTCGAGCAGCACGCAGAGTTGCGCCGCCTGGAGAAATCGCTGTACGGCCGCGACGACCGCTATCCCCCGCAGACCTACGAGCGCATCTACGCCAACTCGCGCGGCGCCTTCGCCCTGCGTTCGCGCAATGAGGACAAGCCGCGCTGCAGCGCGGTGCTGATCGGAGAGCGGTTGGCCCTGACCAACAACCATTGCATCTTCGAAGAGGCGCCGGACGAATTCGAGGCGATGTTCGACTACGAGGATGACCTGGCCGGCAACCAGCTGCCGCGCAAGACCTTTCCCGTGAATGCGATCCGCCTGACCGACGAGGACGAGCGCGGCAAGCTCGACTTCGTCCTGCTCGAACTGGGCGCGAACGAAACCGGCGCCCTGCCCGGCGCGCTGTATCCGGTGCAGTGCCTGTCGACCGCACGCGTGTTGCGCGACGAGCCGCTGTACGTGGTCGGCTATCCGCTGGGCGAACCACGCACCGTGCACGACAACACCTTCGTGTACTTCCCGTTCCGGCTGAGCGAGGACGAGTACATCGAACTCAAGCTGCTGGTCAGCGCGGAGTTCGATTCGATCGCGGCCGAGGAACAGTCCTATCGCGAGGGCAAGCTCAAGGAATTCGTCGACAGCTACCAGCGCCGCGAGGACGGCGACGCGCCGTACTACGAGTACATCAGCGTGCGCTTCGGTCAGCAGCCCACGATCGGCGTGGACAGCGATACCTATCGCGGCAATTCCGGCTCGCCGGTCTACCACCGCCGCAGTCATGCGGTCGTGGGGCTGCTGTTCGACGGGCAGGAAGACCTGTCGCAGCCTTGGGCACCGGGCTGGCGCTCGCACGAGGCGGTCCTGCCGATCGCCAAGGTCATCGAACGCCTGGACGCCGCCGCCCCGGAATGGCGCAGCGATCCGCGCGTATGCGTGCAGCCGGGGACGTGATGGAACCCCCGCACGTCCGATCGTTCATCCGCCCTTCCCTTCAAAGCCAGTCCGGGGTCATCCACATGCGCGCTGTGTTCGCCGTCTGCCTCCTGTTTCTCGTGTCGACCACCGCATGCAACCGCGCCGCACCGCCCGCAGAGCCGACGCCCGCGCAGACCCCGACACCACCTTCCACGCCCGTGCCGGAGCCGGCGACGCCCGCGGCCTACACCCAGGGCTATGCGGTCGAACTGGCACCGCAGCAGACCGAAGCCGACCTGCGCAGCGCCGCCGAAGACATCTTCGCCGACGTGGTTTCGATCGAGCGCCTGTTTCCCGACGTCGATGCTGGCGACGATCCCGAAGGCCTGTCACGCATCTGGCGCGTGCGCGTCGCCGATCCGGTGACCAGCGGCGCCAGCGCCTGGGACCAGGCCTACGCGCTGCAGGAGCGCGGCAGCTTCGTCCGCGTCGAACCCGATACCGAGGACACCCTGGTCGAGGCGCAGAAGCGCAGTGCGGTGACCGCGTGCTTCGGCGACGACGGCGTGCCGGCGCCTGCCGATCCGGCCTGGTCGCTGGCTGCGATGCGCGTGCCGCAGGCGCGCCGACTGACGCCGCCCGCTGGCGGCAAGACGCTCGGCGAGGGCGTGCGCGTATGCCATCCCGACAGCGGATGGACCGACCACGTGGATCTCGACGGCGCGCGCATCGACCGCAGCCAGTCGCTGAACCTGATGGAGGGCGGCAGCGACGCGCGCGATCCGCTCGGCTATCAGGGCAATCCCGGCCACGGCACCAAGACCGGCAGTGTGATCGTCAGCGACGGCGGCTTCGGCGCCTCCAGCGGCACCACGGCGCCCGGCACCGTGGTCGGCCTGGCGCCGAAGGCGACGCTGGTGCCGATCCGCACCTTCAACAGCGTGGTGCGGGTGCTCGACAGCAATACCGCGCGCGCTGTGCGGCACGCGACCACCGCGCAGTGCGACGTGATCTCGATGAGCCTGGGCGGGCGCGCGTTCTTCGGCCTCGAGCGCGCGATCAACGACGCGGTGCGTCGCGGCACGATCGTGGTCAACGCTGCCGGCAACTGCATCGGCATGGTGGTGGCGCCGGCGTCCTACGACAACGCGATCGCGGTGGCGGCGACCAATGCGCAGGACAAGCCATGGAAGGGCTCGTCGAAGGGCCGCGCGGTCGACATCGCCGCTCCCGGAGAGGACGTGTATGTCGCCGATGCGGTCGCGGGGACGACCGGCACGCGCGCAAGCCCGGGCAACGGCACTTCATTCGCCACCGCAGCGGTCGCCGGTGCAGCCGCGGACTGGCTCGCCTTCCACGGACGCGCGCGCATCGACGCGGCGCGGGGCAGCCTGACCCGGCGCGACCTGTTCGTCCAGGCGATGCAGGCCAGCGCGCGCAAGCCGGCCGGCTTCGACACCTCGCGCTTCGGCGCGGGCATCCTCGACCTGGACGCGCTGCTGCGGCAGCCGCTCGGCGCGCCGCGCACCCAGCTGCGCGCGCCGCCGCAGGACGACACGGTGAACCTGCTCTCGCGTACGCTCGACCGCGATCCGGCTGAAGTCCGATCGGGCCTGCAGCGCATGCTGTCCGCGGAACCGGGGACGCTCGATGCGACGCTACGGCGCTTCGGGCCGGAACTGCTCGACCTGGCCATGCGCGACCCGGATGCCTTCCGGCAGGCGCTCGATGCGCCCAGTGCAGATGCGCTGCGTGCGCCGGCTGCGACCCTGCGGCCGAAGGCCTCGCGCGCGCTCGCCGCGAAGCTGCAGGCCACGCCGTGAACGCAGCGCGCCAGCCGACGAGCCTGTCGCTGGCCGTGTTCGGCGCGGCCTGCATCGGTGCGGCGTGCAGCGCACCGGCACCGCCGCCCCCGGACGAAGCGCCTGCGCAGGACGCCGCGGATGCGTCTGCGGCAGCGCCTTCGCCGCCACAGCCGCCATCCCCTTCCACAAGCGAATTGCCGACGTCTGCGTCGCCTTCTGCAACCAAACCACCGCCGGAATCGCCCACGCCTTCTTCGGAAGCGCCGGCACAGACGCCCGCTCCGCCGCCGCCACCCTCTCCGGCCACCACCCCGGAACCGACGCCCCCGGCTGCGCAAACCGGCGACACGGCGCCGACGACGGTTACCGTCACCATGCTCTCGCGCGGCAAGGGCGTACCCGAGGCCACGCGCGCGGCCTACAACGACATCCGCGCGCTGCTCGACAAGCAGCGCTCCGCGTACGCCATCACCGATCTGCGCGCCCAGCGCATCGGCCTGGAAGGCGAAACCCGTCTGTGCGCCGAATTCCGCAGCGCGAAGGACGCGCAGGCCGCCCTGTCCGAAATCCGCCAGCGCGCCGCGGGCGTCGAGCTGCTCGACGTCTCCGACGCGCCATGCCCGTCCCCCAAGGAAAGCAAGCCATGAACCTGCCCTCATTACGGTCAAATTCCTCCATGCCGGCGTTCGCGCTGGTAGTCGCCGTCGCCTTCGCGCTTGCGGGCTGCAAGCGCGACGAGCCTGTCGCGCCCGCCACGCCACCGTCGGCCACCACCACCCCACCTCCCGCGGAGCCGGTAGGACCGCCGAGCCACGACATCAGGCCCGCAACCGGTGCGGTCGAAGCCAACGAGCAGACCATCGAAGCCGCGCAGCAACAACTCGCCGACGCGGCCAAGGCCGCGCGCGAGAAGTGGCGCGGCAAGACCTTCGAGGAGTTCGAGGCATCGGTGTTCAAGGAACCGGGCGAACACGGCAAGTACATCGTCAGCGGCGATCTGGCCATTGCCGACCGCAAGCACCTGCAGGAGTTCTTCGAAAGCCTGCAGCGCGAGGACGACGAAACCGCACATGGCAAGCTCACCGTCCGCGCGCTCGCGGCGGCCCAGGGCGTGGACGGCGGCGTCGACATCTGGACCAGCGCACGCAGGAAGCGCCTGAACTATTGCGTCAGCGATCAGTTCGGCCCGCGCAAGGCCGCTGTCGTGGCCGACATGGTGGCGGCAACCAACGCCTGGGAACAGGCGGCCGATGTCGACTTCGTGCATGTCGCCGCTCAGGATGCCAGCTGCACGGCCAGCAATCCCCAGGTCGAGTTCGACGTGCGCCCGGTGGACGTGGACGGCGAATACCTGGCGCGCGCCTTCTTCCCCGCGGACACGCGCACCGACCGCAATGTGCTGATCGACAATTCATCGTTCGAGATGGATCCGGACGACACGCTGACGCTGGTCGGCATCCTGCGCCACGAACTGGGCCATGCGCTCGGGCTGCGCCACGAACATACCCGGCCCGAAGCCGGCACCTGCTTCGAGGACAGCAATTTCACTCCGATCACCGAGTACGACCGCTTCTCGGTCATGCACTACCCGCAGTGCAACGGCGGCGGCGACTGGTCGCTGCAGCTGACGGCGCTGGACAAGGCCGGTTCGGCCTGCCTCTACGGCAAGGGCACGGCCAATACCGAGGATCTGGCGCAATGCGTCTACCAGGCCCCCGACGCACCGACCACCGGCACCGTGGAAACCAAGGTCTTCGAGAACCAGGCCGTCGCCAAGGGCGAGAAGAAGCAGTACGGCGCCTTCGACGTGAAACCCGGATCGATCGCGACCGTGCGCATGACCGCCGTCGGCGCAAATGCAGGCGATCCTGATCTGTACGTGCGCTATCTCGGCCCGCCCGACACGAGCCGCTGGAACTGCCGCCCCTACCTCAGCCACGCCAACGAAACCTGCGAGCTCGAGGTGCCGGGCAACCGCAGCAAGATTCACGTCATGGTGCGCGGCTATGCCGCAGGCAGCTACCGGCTGGAGATCACCTATACAAAGCCATGATGACGGGGCTGCCGGTCACCCGCGTGGGATGAACCGCACAGACGCTTGGGAAAAAGGCGCCCGATCCTGCGCACGCGCCCCGCTCAGCCGGCATCATCCGGATGTGGGCCGCGTCTGCGCACGGCTCCGGATTCGAACGCGAGGTATGCGATCGCGGCCAGCAGCAACGGCGCGAGGTAGTAAATCGCACGATAGGCCAGCAGCGCGGCGAGCAGTTCCGGCTGCGCGACCCGCTCGCCGAGCATCGCCAGGAAGATCGCTTCCAACGCGCCCAGGCCGGCCGGGATGTGGGTGACCGCCGCCGCAACGGCCGCGAGCAGGAGCACGCCGAGCACCGTGGGGTAATCGATCCGCTGCTGCAGCAGCACGAACAGCAACGCGGCCATCGTCAGCCAGTTTGCGCTGGACAGACCCAGCTGCAGCAATGCCATGCGCAGGGACGGCAGCTTGAACGCATGACCGCGCAGATGCCAGGCGCGGTCGTGCCAGCGGGCGCACGCGAACAGATAGGCAGCCGCCACCACCAGCATCGCGAGACCGAGCACGCGCCCGGCGATGCTGGCAGCGCCTTGGGGCAAGACGATCGGTTGCGCGATCAGCACGCCGCCGGCCAGCACGAGATAGCCGGACCAATTGGTGCTCACGGCGAACGCGACGATGCGGCCGATGGCCCCGGCGCGCAATCCCGAATGCGAGTACAGGCGCAGGCGGAAGCCACCGCCGCCGATCAGCGCGCCGATGTTGAGACTGAACGCGTAGCAGGTGAAGCCGATCAGCATGGTCCGCCGCGTCGACAGGCCATGGCCCGCGTAGTGCCGCGCCCCGAGTTCGTAGCTGCAATACAACAGGTAGCTCAGTGCCGCCAGCGCCGCGGCGGTCGTCACCTCATGCAGGCGGTATCCTGCCAGCGCCTGCCACACCTGAGGCCAGTCCACCGAACGCGCATGGCGGATCAGCAGCACCAGCGCGATCGCGGTGATCGCCAGGGTGACGATCTGGATCGCGCGATCGCGACGCCTCCGGCGCCCGGTCATCGGCTTTCCATCCGGGGGCCGTCGCGCGGGGCCAGCTCAACGACGCTGGGCGTATGCGCGGGCAGCAATCCAGCCCATGCGGGGAAGCGACGCAGCACGTGGAACAGCAGCGACGAGGGCAGCGGCCACAGCCGGCGCTCCGGCAGCCCGGCCGTATCGACCGGCCGGCAGTCGCGCTCCCGCAACCTCGCCAGCCGGGCGTGCAGATCACGATTGAAACCGCGGTCGCGAACGAAGATGTTGGCCTCCAGGTTCAGCGACAGGCTGAGCGGATCGAGATTGCTGGAGCCGACGGTCGCCCATGTGTCGTCGACGAGTGCCACCTTGCCGTGGAACGGACGCCTGCAGTACTCGTGGATGCACACGCCAGCGGCGATCAGGTGCCGATACAGGGTCCTGGCCGCCAGCAGGGCCAGCGGCGTGTCGGGCTCGCCCTGGACGATCAGCGACACCCGCACGCCGCGGCGCGCCGCGTGGCGCAGATCGCGCAGCAATCCGTAGCCAGGAAAGAAGTAGGCATTGGCGATCACGATCTCGTCGCGCGCTGCGCGGATGGCGATGCGGTACTGCCGCTCGATCTCGGTCGACCGTGCGGCGTTGTCGCGCAGCGCGAACAGCACCCTGCCGTTGCCGGCATGTGCGGTCGCGGCGGACGGTGGGTGTCGCCACGACTCCGCGTTGCCGCGCATGGCCGCGGCCGCGAACGTGCGGATGTCGTCGACCACCGGACCCTGCAGCTCGACCGCGTAGTCCTGTTTCGAAGTCGGTCCGAAATCCTCGAGATGGTCGGCGGAGTAGTTGATGCCGCCGACGAACGCACGCGTGCCATCCACCACCAGCAGCTTGCGGTGCAGGCGGCGGAAGATGTGCAGGCGCAGGCCGAGCAGGGTCCGATGGGGATCGAAGACGCGCAGGATCACGCCGGTTTCGGCCAGCCCATCCAGGAACGATGGCGAAAATCGCGGCGAGCCGTACCCGTCGACCATGACCTCGACCCGCACGCCGCGCCGCGCCGCCGCGGTCAGCTGCCGGTGCAGTTCCCATCCGACCTTGTCCTCGAACAGGATGAACGTCTCCAGCAGGACTTCTTCGCGCGCCTGCGCGATCGCCGCGAACGCGCAGGCAAAGAACGCCTCGCCGTTCTCGAGCAGCGCGACGCGGTTGCCTTCACGCCAGGGATCGTTGCCGCCCATGACCTTCTGCAACGATCGACGTCGCGTCGATGCCCACGCGCGCGAACAGCGTGGCGTGGTCGGACAGGTGCGACCACGGCCGCGACGACAGTACTGCCACCTCATGCACCTGCACGTTGCGCAGGTACATGCGGTCCAGCGGCAGCAGCGGCCAGCGCGCGGGAAAGGTGCGCGCCAGCCGCCCATGTGCGTCGAGGAACGCCTCGCGCAATCCGCAGCGGGCCAGCGCCGCGTGGCCGCGCCCGCGCCAGTCGTTGAAGTCGCCGGCGACCGCGAGCGGCGCATCGGCGGGAATCTGCTCGGCAACGGTCCGGCACAGCAGGTCCAGCTGCCGGCCGCGGTGCGCCTCGCGCAGGCCCAGGTGCACGCACAGCGTATGCAACCGCACCGCGCTGCCAGGGATCTCCAGCACGCAGTGCAGCAGGCCGCGACCCTCGTGGCCGTCCACGGATACATCCAGGTTGCGTTGCTGCACGATCGGAAACTTCGACAGCAGCGCATTGCCATGATGGCCGTGCGGGTAAGCCGCGTTCTGGCCGTAGGCGAACTGCGGCCACAGGCTGTCGGCGAGGAACTCGTAGTGCGGAACATCCGGCCACCGTGCGTGGCGGCGCGCGTGGCCGCTGTGGGCGCCCTGCACTTCCTGCAGGAACACCACGTCGGCGGAGACTTCGCGGATGGCCTCGCGCAGCTCCGGCAGCACGAAGCGCCGGCGCGAGAAGCTGAAACCCATGTGGATGTTGGCGGTGAGCAGATTCAGCGCGATCATCCGGGTATCCGATCCTCTGCGACCCTGTCCTTTCGCCATCCGCAACGCCGGGTGACTAGCCGCGCGGCCCGCCCATCACCGGCAGGATCACGCCATTGATGTACGAGGCGGTGACCGGCGAGGCCAGGAACACGAACGCCGGCGAGATCTCCTCCGGCTGCGCCGGGCGCCCCATGTCGCTATCCTGCCCGAACTTCGCGACTTCCTGCGCAGGTTTGTCGGCAGGGTTGAGCGGGGTCCACACCGGGCCCGGCGCCACGCAGTTGACCCGGATCCCGCGCTCCAGCAGGTTGCTGGCCAGCGACTTGGTGAAGGCGTGGATCGCGCCCTTGGTCGCCGAGTAGTCGAGCAGGTGCTTGCTGCCGAACAGGCCGGTTTCCGACCCGTTGTTGACGATGCTGGCACCGCGCTGCATGTGCGGCAGCACGGCGCGCGCCATGTGGAAGTAGCCGGCGATGTTGGTCTGCAGCGTTTCCTGCAGATGCGCGTCGCTGATGTCCTCGATCCGCTGCGCATGCAGCTGGAAGGCGGCATTGTTGACCAGCACGTCGATCCGGCCGAACGCCTTCTTCACCCGGTCGACCGCCTGTTTGCAGAAGGCCGGGTCGCGCACGTCGCCGGAGATCGCGAGGCAACGGCGACCTTCCTCCTCCACCGCGCGCTTGGTCTGCCTGGCGTCCTCGTGCTCGTCCAGGTACAGGATGGCCACGTCCGCGCCTTCGCGCGCGAACAGCACGGCCACCGCGCGACCGATGCCCGAGTCGCCGCCGGTGATGATCGCCGCCATCCCTTCGAGCTTGCCGCTACCCACATAGGCGGGCGCCAGGTAGCGCGGCTGCAGGTCCAGGTCGGCTTCCCGGCCCGGCTTTTTCAGGTGCTGCGCGGGCATCGGGTTTTCCGGCTGCCGGCGTACACCGGCCTGCACCGCCTTCTTCTTCGCTGTCTTCTTCTTCGCCGCGGGCCTGGCGTCGATGCCTTGCTGGATCCTGCGCTGGCGGCTGGCGGTCGCGGACGCTTTGGCGGGCTTGCGCGAGGCCATGGTCTGGCTCCTGGTGGGACACGGACCTGTGACCGTACCTGCAGGCAAGTCAAAGCCCCGTCGTGCTGGCGTTGCGTATGCGTTGTCACGCGTACCGCGCCGCGAGCGATCAAGCGCCGTCCGATCCACCTTGGCGCAGCGGGCGCTGATCCTTGCGCTTCAGCGCGCGGTCACGCCGGCGACAGGTTCGCGTAGGCAAGCACCAGCCACTTGCTCCCCGCATCGTCGAAATTCACCTGCACCCGCGCGTGCGAACCGCTGCCCTCGTAGTCGGTCACCGTGCCGGTGCCGAAGCTGGGATGGCGCACGCTGGCGCCGAGCGCGATCTGCGGCGTTTCGATGGCGGCGTGGCCGCGGTTGAACGCCGCGTCGCGGCGCGAACCGGGCATGAACGGTCCCTTGAAGCCAGGCCGCGAAACCTGGATGCGTGGACGCACCTCGTGCAGCAACTCTTTCGGAATCTCGCGCAGGAACCGTGACGGGATGCCGTACATGTCCTGGCCGTGCAGGCGCCGCGCCTCGGCGTAGCTGAGCACCAGCTTCTGGCGCGCGCGGGTGATGCCGACATAGGCCAGGCGGCGCTCTTCCTCCAGCCGGCCCTGCTCCTCGATCGAGCGCGCGTTCGGAAACAGCCCTTCCTCCAGCCCGGCCAGGAACACCAGCGGAAACTCCAGGCCCTTGGCGCTGTGCAGGGTCATCAGCTGGACACCGTCCTCGCCGGCCTGGGCCTGGCCTTCGCCCGCTTCCAGCGCCGCGTAGGAGAGGAAAGCCACCAGTTCGGTCAGCGCCGCAGCTTCCTCGTCGTCGCCGCGCACGAAGCGCGAGGCGACCGAAACCAGCTCGTCGAGATTGTCCACGCGCGAATCGATCGATCCCTTCGACTCGTTGGCGTAGTGTTCGCGCAGCCCGGAGCGCAACAGCACGTGGTCGATCTTGTCCTTGAGCGGCAGGTCGTCGGTTTCCGCGGCGATGCCGTCGACCAGCGCCAGGAATCCGGCCAGGGCGTTGCGCGCGCGCGCGGCGAGCATGCTTTCGCGGGCGATGCGGATCGCCGCTTCCCACAGCGGCACGCCATCGAGCCGCGCGCGCTTGCGCACCTCGTCCAGGGTGCGCTCGCCGATGCCGCGGGTGGGCGTGTTGACCGCGCGTTCGAACGCCGCATCGTCGGCGCGCGAGGCGACCAGGCGCAGGTAGGCCAGGGTGTCCTTGATCTCGGCGCGTTCGAAGAAGCGCATGCCGCCGTACACGCGGTACGGGATCTGCTCGGCCAGCAGCGCTTCCTCGAACGCGCGCGACTGCGCATTGCTGCGATACAGGATCGCGGTCTCGCCGTATCCGCCGCCATCGCGCACCCACAGCCGGATGCGTTCGATCACGAAGCGCGCCTCGTCGATCTCGTTGTAGGACGCGTACAGGTCGATCGGCTCGCCCTCGCCGCTGTCGGTCCACAGCTGCTTGCCCAGGCGATCGGGATTGTGGGCGATGACCGCATTGGCCGCGCTGAGGATGTTGGCGCTGGAGCGGTAGTTCTGCTCCAGGCGGATGGTCTTGGCGCCCGGGAAATCACGCAGGAAGGTCTGCACGTTCTCGACCTTGGCCCCGCGCCAGCCGTAGATGGCCTGGTCGTCGTCGCCGACCACGAACACCCGGCCGGTGTCGCCGGCGAGCAACCGCACGAATCCGTACTGGATGGCGTTGGTGTCCTGGAACTCGTCGATCAGCAGCTCGCCGAAACGATGGCGATAGTGGGCCAGCAGCGCCGGGGTATCGCGCAGCACTTCATGCGCGCGCAGCAGCAGCTCGGCGAAGTCGACCAGGCCCGCGCGGTCGCAGCGTTCCTGGTACATCGCGTAACTGCGCAGCATTACGTCGGACCATTCGTCGCGATCGGACTGGATGTGCTGCGGGCGCCGGCCTTCGTCCTTCTGCGCATTGATCCACCACGCGATCTGGCGCGGCGGGAACCGCGCCTCGTCGATCTCCAGCGCCTGGACCACGCGCTTGACCAGGCGCAGCTGGTCGTCGCTGTCGAGCACCTGGAAGCCTTCGGGCAGCTTCGCATCCTGCCAGTGCAGGCGCAGCAGGCGGTGTGCCAGGCCGTGGAAGGTGCCGATCCACAGGCCGCGCGAACCGTGCCGAAGCAGCGCGTCGGCGCGGTGGCGCATTTCGCCCGCGGCCTTGTTGGTGAAGGTCACGGCGAAGATCCCATGCACCGGCACGCCGTGCACCTGGTTGAGCCAGGCGATGCGGTGGGTCAGCACGCGGGTCTTGCCGGATCCGGCGCCGGCCAGGACCAGGTAGTGGCCGGATTCTGCGGTGACGGCCTCGCGCTGGGCGGAATTGAGGTCGTCGAGCAGGTACGAAACATCCATTGCCGTATTTTACGCGTCATGCGCGCGTCCCAACCGGTTTCATCGCGCCGGCAGCGGCCTGCTTCCCCGCTGGTGGCATTCGGCTGCCTGTTCGCGTTCACATCGATGACGCAGGCGTTCGCGGGCGAGCGCATCCTGCATGCGGGCAGCGGGCGGCTGGAGATCGTGGTGAACGGCATCGACGATCCCGCGCGCGAGGCGATGCTGCAGCAATGGGCCGAAGAGGCTGCCAAGACCCTGTTGACGGCTTCCGACCGCTTCCCGCTCCCGCGCGTTCGCGCAGTGGTGCGCGAGACCGACAGCCGCGACCCCAGCCCGGTGCCCTGGGGCCAGACCCTGCGCAGGGACGGCGTTGCGGTGCTGCTCTACGTGCGGCCCGATGCCACGCTCGAGCAGCTGCGCGACGACTGGACCGCAGTGCACGAGTTCTCGCACCTCATGCATCCGTATCTGGGCCGCGAAGGGCGTTGGATGGCCGAAGGCCTGGCCAGCTATTACCAGAACGTGCTGCGCGCGCGCGCCGGCCTGATGTCACCGGATGAGGCCTGGCGCCGGCTCGATGCGGGTTTCGGGCGCGGCCGGGGTGCCCCGGCCGGTAGGCCGCTGTCCTCGGCAAAGGGACGCGGCGCGACCATGCGTATCTACTGGGCCGGAGCCGCGTACTGGCTGCACGCGGATCTTGCATTGCGCGAGCGCGGCTCGTCGCTGGACACGGTGCTCTCGGCCTACGCGCGCTGCTGTCTGTCGGATCGCAGCGAGTCCACGCCACTGGGCTTCGCCCAGGCGCTGGACCGCATCGACGGGCATGGGATGTTCGTTCGCCTGTACCGCAAGTACGCGGCCGCAACTGCGTTTCCCGATCTCGCCGCCGCCTACCGCGCGCTTGGGCTGTCCGGAAATGGGACAACGCTGCGCTTCAGCCAGGGTGATGCCGCTGCGCGCCTGCGCACGACGATCATGCGCGCGCGCTGATCACGCGCTTCGATCCGGCTCAGTGTGCGAGCTGCTCGCGCTTGCTGGCGCTGCCAGTCATCACCTTGTCGGTATAGGCGATGCCGATGGCCGACAGGATAAATAGGCCGTGGATGATCGACTGCCACATCACCCCGGTTGGAGACACCGTGGTGCAGGTCTTGCCCAGATAGTCCACCAGGTCCGCCGCCTGCGCTCCGGCGAAGGCCTGTGCAGTGCCGCACACCGGCAGCGCGCCCAGGGTGCCGGCTTCGATGAAGGTCTTGAGCAGGTGGATCGAGGAGATGCCGATGATCGCCATCGCCAGCTTCACCTTGAGCACGCTGGCGTTGACGTGGCTCAGCCATTCGGGCTGGTCCGGATGACGCTCCAGGCGCATGCGCGAGACGAAGGTCTCGTAACCGCCCACGATCACCATCATCAGCAGGTTGCTGATCATCACCACGTCGATCAGGCCCAGCACCAGCAGCATGATGTCCTGCTCGGTGAGCGTGGTGGCGCCGTGGACGAGGTGCCAAAGCTCCTTCAGGAACAGGATCACGTACACGCCCTGGGCCACGATCAGGCCCAGGTACAGCGGCAGCTGCAGCCAGCGCGAGGAGAAGATCAGCGCGGGCAGCGGATTGAGGCGTTCGGGGCGTTGGTTCGACATGTGCTCGGCGGGCGCAAAACTGCGCGCAGGGTAACGAGCCCGCGCGCAACTGCCAAGCGCCGTTCCGGCGTGCGAACCGGAACGTGGTACCGGAGGCGACATTGCCGGGACTGAGTGTTTTATCCACCCGCCACCTGCATGCGGGCCCGGCGCCTAGACTCTTCCACCCCACTCGCTTGCGGACGCCGTCATGATCGACCTGCATTACTGGCCCACTCCCAACGGCCACAAGATCACCTTGTTCCTGGAAGAGCTTGCCGAACTGGGACAGGGGCTGGCCTACACGATCAAGCCGGTCGACATCGGCAAGGGCGCGCAGTTCGAGCCGGATTACCTGAAGATCTCGCCGAACAACAAGATGCCCGCGATCGTGGACCACGCCCCGGTCGACGGCGGCGCCCCGATCAGCGTGTTCGAATCGGGCGCGATCCTGCTCTACCTGGCCAACAAGACTGGGCAGTTCCTCGGCATCGCCCCGGGCGCCGACGCCGGCGATGCGCTGCGCGCACGCATCATCGTGAACGAATGGCTGTTCTGGCAGATGGGCGGGCTCGGGCCGATGACCGGGCAGTACGGCCATTTCCACGTGTACGCCCCCGAGCCGATCGGGTATGCACGCGACCGCTACCGCAACGAAGCCGAACGTCTGCTCGGCGTGCTCGACAAGCGCCTGGCTGGACGCGCCTTCATCGCCGGCGACGAGTACAGCATCGCCGACATGGCCAGCTATCCGTGGATCAATCCCTACGACAAGGCGCCGCTGGACCTGACGCCGTTCGCCAATGTGCGGCGCTGGCATGCGGCGATCCGGCAGCGCCCGGCGACGCAGCGCGCGTATGCCCTGGCCAAGCAGGTCAATCCTGACGCGGGCAAGCCGATGGGCGACCAGGAAAGGAAACTGCTGTTCGGGCAGGGGGCGCGCTAGGACGGTCCCATCGCAGCCGATGCAAGGCCCATCTCGCCCTGTGGGAGCGACCTTGGTCGCGAATGCTTAATCCGCTAAACAGCATTCGCGGCTGAAGCCGCTCCCACACGGAAAGGCTGGCGTCGCGCACGTCGGAGCATCGCCCCGACCCCGGATCAGGTCCGGGGCAGGCTCTACGGCGCCGGCGGCTTGAGTTCGTACTGGGCCGGCGGCTCGGCACCCAGCAGGTGCCGCACGAAGTAATCCCAGCGCCGGCGCATGACGTAATACCCATCGTTGCCGTAGCCGTGGCGCGCATGCGGCAGCAGCAGCAGGTCGAAGTCCTTGTTGGCCTTGATCAGCGCATCGACCACCAGCAGGGTCATCTGCGGCGGCACGTTGTCGTCCATCATGCCGTGGATCAGGAACAGCCTGCCCTTCAGCTGCTTCGCGTAGGTGGCGTTGTCCTGGCCGGTGTAGTTGTTCTTCCCGTCCCTGCGTTTCACCAGCAGGCCCTGGTAGCGCTCGCCCCAGTCGTCCTCATAGCTGAGGTTGTCGTGGTTGCCGGATTCGGCGATCCCGACCTTGTACACGTCCGGGTATTTGAACATCGCCGTCGCGGTCGCGTTGCCGCCCCCCGAATGGCCCCAGATGCCGGCTCGGCTCGCGTCGATCCATGCATGCCGCGCAGCCAGTTGCTTCAGCGCGGCGACCTGATCGGGCAGGGTGTTGTCGATCATGTCGCCGTACCACGTGTCGTGGAACGACTTGCTGCGCAGCGGCGTACCCATGCCGTCGACTGCGATCACGATGAAGCCCAGTTCCGCGAGCGCCTGGTGGTCCAGGTGCGCGGGCAGGAAGCTGCGCGAGCGGATCGAGCCGACCTGCGGGCCTGGGTAGATGTAGGTGATGACCGGGTACTTCTTCGACGGATCGAAGCCCGATGGCTTGAACATCTGCCCGTACAGCGTGGTCCGGCCGTCGCGCGCCTTCACGGTGAATGACTCGGGCGGCACCCAGCCGCTGGCCCTCAACCGGGTGAAGTCGGCACGCGCCAGCTCGGCGAGTTGCGCGCCATCGGCGTCGCGCACCAGCGCGACCGGCGCGGTGCCGATGGTCGAATGCACGTCGACGAAGTGCCGGCCGTCCTTCGACACTGTGATCGCGTGGTTCGCGTCCTCGGGCGTGAGCAGCTGCACCCCGCCGCCGTCCAGGCTCGCCTTGTAGTAGTGCACGTAGTACGGATCGCGTCCGGGCTCGCGGCCCACGCCGCGGAACCAGACGGTGCGCGAAGCTTCATCGACGTGCGCGATCTGGGTGACGTTCCACTCGCCCTGGGTGATCTGGCGCTTGCGCCTGCCGGTGGCGAGGTCGTGCAGATACAGATGCCCCCAGTCGGACTTCTCGCTGAACCAGATGAACTCGTTGCTGTCCGGCAGATAGCGCCAGTTGGCCTCGCCCTGCCCGCTTTCGTAATGGGTCCTGACGGTTTCCTTGTAGACGTCGCGGACCTTGCCGGTTGCGGCATCGGCGATGCGCAGCTGCGCCGACTTGTGGCCGCGGTCGGTACTGACGAACGCCAGGGTGTTGCCGTCCTTCGCCCACTGCACGTCTTCCCAGCCGCCGTTGCAGCTCACGTCGTCGCAGAACGTGGAACGGTGCTGGTCCGGCGGCATCTGCAGGCGGATCGTCTTCGGCGCCTCGGCGGTCAGGTCGATGATCACGCGTTCGATCATCGTGATGTCCTTGTCGCCGACGAACGGATACTTCCACTGCTCGACCCTGGGCGCGCCCACGTTGGTGGCGACCAGGGTCATGGTGCTGGTCCTGCGCTGGTCCTGCTGGAACGTGGCGATCTTGCGCGAGTCGGGCGACCACACCAGGATCGGGCGGTCGCTGTGCACCCAACCGGCGTTGTCGGTGGCATAGCCGTAGTCGACGACGCCGTCGGTGGTGAGCTGTCGTTCGTTGCCGCCTTCGGCATCTCGCAGCCACAGGTTCCAGTTGCGGATGAAGGCCTCGCGCTTGCCGTCCGGCGAAAGCACGCCCGGCTCGGACCCGGGGCCTTTTACTTCGGTGCAACGACCGGCCTTCTCCGCGATGGAGCACGCATACCGCTTGTCGCCGGCCTTGATCGTGAAACCGCCATCGGCCCGGGCCGAATATTCGGTAATGGGCAGCTTGTCCGCAGTGACGGCCTTGCCACCGGCTTTCGACAGCGCAGCGGCGAGCAGGGCGTGGTCGAACAGCGGCTCGGTCTTGCCGGCAGGCGGTTGGAAGCGCTCGAAATGGTCGCCCGACGCATCATGCCGCTTGAACCAGACACTGCCGTCCTCGAGCCAGGTGATGCCCGACAGCGCGTTGTCGACCAGCGGCGTGGCCTTGTGCGCGAGTCGCGACTCGGCACGCGCGTAGTCTGCTGGCGTCAGCTGCGGCGTTTGCGCCCATGCCATCGGCGCGAGCAGCAACAGCGCCAATCCCTGCCAACTCGCCCTGCCTGTCATCCGGACTCCCCGATCGTTGTTTGCCGCGGCATTGTAGGTGCGACCCCTGCTCGGGGCGCATGACCTTGGTCAGGGGCGCGTCGCGATAGGGCGATAGTGGTCCCGGGCTCCGCGCGCATGGGTGGCGCGTTGCAGATTGCGCCGCTCCGCCACCCGGATTAGGGTCGGCAGCTTCCCGACCCCGAGCCCGCCATGAAAATCCTGTCCCTCGCCATCGCCCTGGCGCTCGCGCTGCCCGCTCCGCTGTGGGCGCAGGAGGCCGCGCCGACCGCCACCGTCGAACGCGCTACCCCCGCCTGGGTCGCCACGAGCAATGGCTACGCCAACGCGCTGCTGGAAACCGAAGCGCAGTTCAATCCAGAAAGCGTATCGGAAAGGGGGCTAACGCAGTTCGACGGACTGGCCACGGACCTGGGTCCCGACGTCGACCAGCGCCGGCGCGCGGCGCTGGTCAAGGCCAAGGCGGACCTGCAGGCCGGGCTTGCGCGCGAACGCGATCCCAACGTGCGCCAGGACCTGCAGATCATGATCGAGGCGGTGGACCGCCGGATCGAAGGCATCGACCTGTCGCAGAAATACGAGCGCAACTGGACCGACGCCGCGCTGCGCGTGTTCGACGGCGAGCAGGCGCTGCTGCAGGAACAGATCGCGGCCGCGCGCCGGCCCAAGGCGCTCGAACGGCTGCAGCGCTACGTCGGTCTGTGGCCGCAGAGCACATCGATCTTCGACCAGGCCCGCGCCCGCTATGAGGACAGCAAGGGTGCCGGCAAGCTCGAACCCACGCGGCTGGAAGTGGAGCAAGCCATCGCCAATGCTGCGACTTATGTCGACGGCGTGCGCAAGCTGTACCAGAAATATCCGCAGCCGGATTCGGATGCCGCGCTCGCCGCATTCGAACAGCAGGCCACGGCCTATGCCGAATGGCTGCGCGCGCAGGTGCTGCCGGTCTCGCGCACCGATCCGAAGCTGCCGCCGGAGCTGTATGCCTACAACCTGCGCCAGGTGGGCATCGACATCGCGCCGGAGCTGCTGATCCAGCGCGCGCAGGCCGCCTTCATGGAAACGCGCGCGGCGATGCAGCAACTGGCGCCGTTGGTGGCGAAGGAGAAGAACCTTGACGCCCGCGATTACCGCGAGGTGATCCGCGCGCTGAAGCGCGACACCATTCCCAATGACCAGCTCGAAGCCGAATACCGCAAGGTGATCGATGCCATCGATCCGATCATCCGCCGCGAGAAGATCGTCGACGTGCCGACGCGGCCGATGATCATGCGCCTGGGCACGCCGGCCGAAAGCGCGGCCCAGCCGGCGCCGCATTTCCGCGGCGCGCAGCTGATCGGCAACACCGGCGAGCAGGGCCAGTTCGTGCTGCCGCTGGGCAACCCGGCCGCGGGCAAGGAGGCGATGTACGACGACTTCAACTATCCCTCCGCGGCGTGGACCCTGAGCGCACACGAGGGCCGCCCGGGCCACGAGCTGCAGTCGGCCAGCATGATCGAGCGCGGCGTGTCGCTGGCGCGCGCGCTGTTCGCCGGGAACTCGGTCAATTCCGAAGGCTGGGCGCTGTATGCCGAGGCCGAGATGGTGCCGTACGAGCCGCTCGACGGACAGCTGATCGCGCTGCAGTTCCGCCTGATGCGCGCCGCGCGGGCGATGCTCGACCCGATGCTCAACCTGGGCCTGATCGACCGCCCGCGCGCGGAGAAGGTACTGATGGAGGACGTGGTGCTGTCCAAGGCCATGGCCACCCAGGAACTGGACCGCTATCAGTTCCGCTCCCCCGGCCAGGCCGGCAGCTATTTCTATGGCTACAGCCGGATCATGGAACTGCGTATGGAAACCGAACTCGCCCTTGGCGAGCGCTTCGACCGGCTCGCCTTCAACAATTTCCTGCTCGACCAGGGCCGGCTGCCGCCGAAGCTGCTCGCCGAGGCGGTACGCACGCAGTTCATTCCAGCGCACAAGGCAGGCGCGCGCTGAGACTGGCCCAAGGCGCGCGCTGAGCACGCGCGCGCAGGAATCCGAGCTCGTCTGTGAACCTGTTCAGCCTGCGGCGTGGACCGAACTGCGCCGACCGGCCGCAAGCCAGTCCGGTCAGCGGGCGCTCCCAGGGCGCTGGGTATACTCGCCGCCCTTTCGCGCGAGAGCGTCCGTTGTCCCCGCCAACTGCAATGCCGCCGCTGGCGATCCGCCCACTCCGGATCAGGAACTTCACCGCCACCACCGCGCTCGGCCCCGGCCGCGCCGCCCAGCTGGCGGGGCTGCGCGAACGGCGCAGCGGGCTGCGCCGCAACGACTTCGGCCCCGCGCGCAGCGATGGCAGCCTGCTGCCGACGTGGATCGGGCGCGTGAATGGACTGGAGCTGGCAGCGCTACCCGACGACCTGGCCGCATGGGAGTGCCGCAACAACCGCCTCGCCTGGCTTGCCCTGCAGCAGGACGCGATGCTCGCCGACGCGATCGCCCTGGGCGAACGCCACGGCGCGGAGCGGGTGGCGGTGGTGATCGGCACCTCGACCTCGAGCATCGGCGCCACCGAGGAAGGCTATGCCCGGCTCGAACGCGACGAACAGGGCAATCCCTGTCTTCCCGCGGACCTGTTGCGGCCGATCGTGCACACCCCGCATTCGCCTGGCCGCTTCGTGCAGGCCGCAACCGGCCTGCGTGGGCCGTGCGTGACCGTGGCCACGGCCTGCTCCTCCAGCGCCAAGGTCTTCGCCCAGGCGGCACGCCTGATCGCGGCGGGCCAGGCCGACGCCGCCCTGGTCGGCGGCGTGGACACCCTGTGCGGCAGCGTGCTGTACGGGTTCAATTCGCTCGGACTGGTGTCGGAAGCGCCCTGCCGCCCGTTCGACGCGCACCGCGACGGCCTGTCCCTGGGCGAAGCCGGCGGCTTCGCGATCCTGGAGAAGGCGGACGCCGAAGGCGGGCTGCAGCTGCGCGGCTACGGCGAGTCCAGCGATGCGCACCACATGTCGGCACCGCACCCCGAAGGCCTGGGCGCGCGCATCTCGATGCGCGATGCGCTGGCGCGTGCCGGCATCGACGCCGGCGATGTCGGTTACCTGAATCTGCACGGCACCGCCACGCCGGCGAACGATGCGGTGGAGGCGCGCGCGGTGGCGGCGTTGTTCCCGGACACGCTACATGCGAGTTCGACCAAGGGCTGGACCGGGCACACGCTCGGTGCGGCCGGAATCGTCGAATCGGTCTTCAGCCTGCTGGCGCTGGAACACGGACTGCTGCCCGGCATCCTCGGCGGTGATGCTCCCGACCCCGGCAACGGTCCGCAGATCCGCTTCGACAATGCGCATGCCGAAATCCGCTACGCCATGAACAATTCGTTCGGCTTCGGCGGCAACAACTGCTCGCTGGTATTCGGACGGGCATGACGATGCCGAGACCATCGCCCCGTAGGAGCGGCGTAAGCCGCGAGCTCTTGATCTTCCACGCAGGCTCGGCGAAAGGCGCGCGGCTTACGCCGCTCCTACATACGGGATCATGGGCAGGCCGCTCATGACCGCACTCAACGCCCGCATCGCCGGCATCGGCTTCTGGTGCAACGGGCTGCCGTCCTGGCAGGCCGCGCGCGACTTCGTCGCCAACCGAGCGCTGCCTTCCGAGCCGCCGGCGAAACCCCAGCCGCAGCTGCTCGCGCCCAACGAACGCCGTCGCGCGCCCGAATCGGTGGCCGTCGCGCTGGAGGTCGCGCTGGCTGCCTGCACGGACGCAGAACTGGATCCGGCGACGCTGCCCAGCGTATTCGCGTCCACCCATGGCGACCTGGCGATCACCGATTACATGTGCGCCACGCTGGCTACCGATCCAGCGGCGCTCTCGCCCACCCGCTTCCACAACTCCGTGCACAACGCCGCCGCCGGCTACTGGACGATCGGCAACGGCTGCACCGCGGCCACCACCGCGATCAGCGCGTTCGATGCCAGCTTCGCCCAGGGCCTGCTCGAGGCGCTCTCGCAGCTGGCCGCGGGTGAGGAGGCGGTGCTGCTGGCCGCCTACGACACCACCGCGGTCGGCCCGGCGGCCACGCTCTGGGCCAGCGCCGGGCTGCTCGGCGGAGCGCTGGTCCTGGCTCGCACCGGCGCCGGTCCGCGCCTGACCGCGACCCTGGGCGAAGGCAGGGTGTCCACCGCTACCGGTCCGCTCGCCGCGCATGGCGCTGGCAATGCCATGGCGCCGATGCTGCCGCTGTTCGATGCACTGGCCGCTCACGCCCCGGGCGCGATACTGCATGCAGGGCCTGGCCGCGTGTTGCGGGTAGAGTTGCAGCATGACTGAACCCAACGGCTTGCATCGCGACAACGTCGCGGTGCTGATTCCGGCGCTCAATGAAGTCCTGCGGATCCGCGAGGTGGTCCAGGACGCGCTGGCGTACTGTCCGCATGTGATCGTGGTGGACGACGGTTCCGATGACGGCACATCCGAGGCGATCGCCGACCTGCCGATCGTGCTGCTGCGCCATCCGCACCGCATGGGCAAGGGCGCGAGCCTGCGCGACGGATTCGCCGAAGCGATGCGCCGCGGCATGCGCGCAGTGGTGACCATGGACGGCGACGGTCAGCACCTGGGCGCGGACGTGCCGCGCCTGATCGCAGCGGCCAACCGCCACCCGCACTGCCTGATCAACGGCGCGCGCCTGCGCAAGCGCTCGCAGCAGCCGTTGTACCGGCGGATCGGCAACGATTTCGGCGACTGGGGCATCAGCCTGGTGTGCGGCTTCCAGATCCGCGACACCCAGTGCGGCCAGCGTCTGTACCCGGCCGCGCTATGCTCGCTGGGCGATATCCCAGGCGAGGATTTCGTTTACGAAGCGCAACTGCTGCTGTCTGCAGCACGCGAACTGGGCATGCGGGTGGTGTCGGTGCCGATCGAATCGCGATACAAGACCGTGCATTCTGGCGACCAGTTCCGCAAGAGCCATTTCCGCGTGTTCCGCGACCTGTACAAGATCACCTCGCACGTGGTCGCGCAGGGCCTGCGTTACGGCAACACCCTCGCCTACTGCCGGCGCTCGCATGCCCACCCGCCGGTGATCGACGATGCCAACGGCGAATTCGGCACCAACTTCACAGCAACGGCCCCGCAAACCAACGGATGAACATGATGCAGACGGATGTGGCGATACTCGGTGGCGGACTCGCGGGGCTGACCCTGGCGATCCAGCTGCGCCAGCGCAACCCGGAGATCGGCGTGACGGTGATCGAGCGCCGCGCGCACCCAGTGCGCGAAGCCGCGTTCAAGGTCGGCGAGTCGACCGTGGAGATCGGCGCGCATTATTTCGCCGACGTCCTGGGCTTCCGCGAGCACCTGGAGAACGAACAGGTGCGCAAGTACGGACTGCGTTATTTCTTTACCGAGGCCAGCCGCGACATCGACCAGTGCGTGGAGCTCGGGGTCAGCCGGCTGTTGCCGACGCCATCCTGGCAGATCGATCGTGGCCGCTTCGAGAACTTCCTCGGCGAACAGGCGCGCGCCCTAGGCATCCGCTTCGAAGACGGCGCGGTGGTGCGCGCCATCGATCTCGGCGTAGACGGCCAGGCGCACCGGATCGCTTACGAACGGGATGGCGCGACGTTTGAAGTCTCCGCACCCTGGGTCGTCGACGCCTCGGGTCGGGCCGGGCTGATCAAGCGCAAGCTCGGCTTGGCGCAGCCCAACGCGCACGACGCCAATGCGGTGTGGTGGCGGGTCGATGGCAGGCTCGACCCGAACGCGTTCTCCGACGACCCGGAATGGCTGCAGCGGTTCTGGCCGCCGGACCGCTGGCGTTCGACCAACCACATGTGCGGGCCGGGCTACTGGTTCTGGCTGATTCCGCTGTCGTCGGGATCGCACTCGCTGGGCATCGTCTGCGACGCCAAGATGCATCCGCTGGAGACGATGAACACCTTCGACAAGGCAATGGCCTGGTTGCACCAGCACCAGCCACGCGTCGCCGAGTACCTGGAACAGTCCGGTCATGCGCTGCAGGACTTCCTGTTCCTGCGCCATTTCTCGCATGGCTGCAAGCAGGTGTACTCCGGCGATCGCTGGGCGCTGACTGGCGAGGCTGGCCTGTTCCTGGATCCGTTCTATTCGCCCGGCAGCGACTTCATCGCGATCAGCAACACCTACATCTGCGATCTGATCGAGCGCGATCGGGCGGGCGAATCGATCGAGATGCGCGCCGGCATCTATCAGCAACTGTATTTCTCGTTCTACGAGAACACGTTGAGCCTCTACCAGGATCAGTACCCGATCTTCGGCGATCCGGAAGTCATGCCGATCAAGGTGATCTGGGATTACGCCTATTACTGGGCCCTGCTGGCGCCGCTGTTTTTCGGCAAGCGACAAGGAGATCTGGCCCTGCTGGCGCGGCTGAAGCCGGCGTTCAACCGCGGGCGCGAGCTCAATCTGGCCATGCAGAGACTGCTGCGGGACTGGGGCGATCGCGATCCGGAGCGATGGCCCGCGATTCCCGAGGGCCTGCTGCTGGATCAGTACGCCCTTGCCTGGTGCCGCGACATGAATGGCGCGCTCACCGAACAGCTCGACGACGATGCGTTCGTGGCGCGGCTGCAAGCCAACGTCGAGCGCATGGAGTCGCTCGCAGTCGAAATCCTGGCGCGCGCACGCGCGGCGCGCCCGGAATTGGATGCGCACGTGCTTTCGGCCCTGCTGCAAGGATGCAGGGGCGCCCCGGACATGCTGCCGGCACCCTGGTGCGCCACTGCCCAAGCGGCTGCGCAACCCGCCGCAATCGCGGCGCTCTAGCAGCAATCCGGTCCCTGCGTGAGTCCAAGCCTGCTGTTCCTGCTGCAATGCGCGACGATCCTGGCCGCGGCCCGCGTGTGCGGGCTGTTGCTCCGTCGCCTGGGACAACCGGCGGTGATCGGAGAAATGGCGGCCGGACTTCTGCTCGGTCCGATCGCGCTGGGGGCCGCGGCCCCACGACTGCATGCCGCGCTGTTCCCCGAGACGTCGCTGGTCGCGCTTTCGGCGCTGTCCACGTTGGGCGTCACGCTCTTCATGTTCGTGGTCGGCGCCGAATTGCGCGCACCGGAAGGTGCGCGCGCACAGGTCAAAGCGGCCGGCCTGGTGGCCGTGCTCGGTGCGCTGCTGCCGATGCTGCTGGGCCTTGCGATCTCGCCATGGCTGTATCCCACGCTCGCACCCGAAGGCGTGGGCTACTGGCCGTTCGCGCTGTTCATGGCGTCCGCGCTGTCGATCACCGCGTTCCCGGTGTTGGCGCGGATCCTCAAGGACCGCGGAATGAGCCGCACGCCCGTGGGACGGCTCACGCTCGGCGCAGCGGCGATTTCGGACGTGCTCGCGTGGATCCTGCTCGCCATGATCGTGGCGATCGCGGCGACCGGCGATGGACTCGCCAGTTTCCTGAAGACCGCAGCCGGAATGCTGCTGTTCTGCGCGCTGGTCTTCGGTGTACTGAAGCCGCTCTATGCCGGATTGCTGCGCCGCCATGCCCCCGACGGCGTCCCGTCGCTGGCGGTCATGGCCACGTTGCTGATCGGCATGTTCGCCTGCGCCGCGATCACCGAATGGCTGCACCTGCACGCGGTGTTCGGCGCGTTCCTGTTCGGTGCCTGCCTGCCGCGCGACGACCGGCTTCTGGCGGCCTTGATCGAACGAATGGAATACCTGGCGGTCGTCGCGCTGATGCCCGTGCTGTTCGCGATTGCCGGACTCAACACCACGCCCGACGCGTTCAGTGCCGCGGGGATCGGCGCGCTCGCCCTGATCCTGGCGGTTGCCGTGATCGGCAAGATCGGCGGTGGTGGGTTGGGTGCGCGAATGGCCGGGATGGGCTGGCGCGACAGCCTGGCGACGGGCGCGCTGATGAATGCACGCGGCCTGATGGAACTGATCGTGCTCAAGGTCGGCCTGGATGCGGGCCTGATCGGGCCGGAGCTGTTCACCATGCTGTTCGTGATGGCGATCCTGACCACCGTCGCCACGGGGCCGTTGCTGACGCTCTGCGACCGATGGTCGGGGCACAGTCTTCGCGAACGCGTAGGCGCTCCGCGTCGTTGATCACGTGCGCGGTTCCGCCCCCGCCCGAGCCGTCAACATTGCGCGCACCGACGGGCCTGGCGAACGGGACCCCGCTGCGCGCGGGATCCCTCCGCAGATCGGCGACCATGGGCCGGATGTGCTGCTCGCCGGACGCGCCTTGTCGAAGCCGTCGCGATCGCGCCAGTGGTACGGCGAAGCGGCATAAGAAGCGCCCGCCAGGGGCGCTTGCGGGATCATTCCTCGTCAGTCGCCCAGGTTGGCGCCATCCTGCGGCGCTTTGAGCCAGGCGCCGATGTCCTCGCCCAGCGCCTCGACCGTGCGCCCCAGCACCGAGCACGAGCCCTTGTAACCGGCGAATGCGCCGCCCATCGAGTTGCGGCGGCCCTTGAAGCTCGCGACCTTCTTGCCGTCTTCGTAGAGCGTCCCCTTGACCTTGGCGTACTTCTGGTGGCCCATCCAGGCGTTGCCCATGCTCACCGCATCCAGGATCTCCAGCTGCAGCGCGCGACCTTTGGCGGTATCGACCGGGCCGTCGCTGAACTCGACGTCTTCGCCCGCGTACTGCTTGACGAAGTCGGCCAGCTGCTCGTTGATCTTGCACTCGGTCTTGATGTTGTCGGAAATGTCGTTGTCTTCTGCGTAAGGCACCGGCCGCTGCAGCTGCAGCGCCTGCGCCCGAGCTGCGCCGATACAGGCCGTGGACAAACACAGCGTCAGCACCGCGGCCACATACACTCGGTTCATGATTTCCCCCTGGGATGAACGCGCCACGTGGGCGCATGGTGGATCGAACGCGGCAAGAAGCCGCGCCAGGCGATTATCGCCAAATTGCCGTACGCTGCGGCGTCGACCGATGCAGTCTTCGCTTTCGACTCAACTCCGTGCAGCGCACCAGCGACGCCGCGAATGTTCCAGGGTCATGGTTGCTCAGGCGGCGGGTTGGGCACGTAGATCGCAGTGCCGTGGCCGTACTTCTGCTCCGGGCTGATGTCCACGCCGACTCCGACGCCGCCATAGCTGTGGCGACCGATGCGGCCCCCGCCGGCGCCGACGTTCACTCCGCCGCCTCCGTAGCCGCGTGCGGTGCCGCCGAACACCACGCCGTTCGCACCCAGCTTCGCCGCTTCCTTCTTCAGCCGCTTGATCACCGCATTGTTCTTGTTCTGCTCGCCGTAGGTGAACGCGCCGCTGCTCACGTCGAGCAGCGCGATTTCCTCGTAGGCGCCTGGCGGCGGCGCGTAGTAGATGCGCACCTGCTCGGGCGAGATCGGCGGACGCGGCGTTCCGGTGAGCATGTGGGAACTCGCGCAGGCGCCCAGCAGCAACAGGCCAGACAGGGCCAGACAGCGCAACAAACCGGCCATGACGGTTCTCCAGGAATCGATGAGTGGTTCGATCATCCGCAATGATCGCGTAGACGGCGTGATCCGCGGCAGGAAAACCCGAATGGGAGTTAACCCATGCCGCCGTTGACGCCAATCACCTGGCCGTTGATGTAGCCGGCGGCGTCCGAGCACAGGAAGCCGACCAGCGCAGCGACCTCCTTGGGGGTGCCAGCGCGCCCGGCGGGCACCATCTGGCTGACTTGTTCAGGCGAGAAGCTCGCCTCGGCCATGCTGCCGGCGATCACCCCCGGAGCGATCACGTTGACGGTGATGCCGCGGCTGGCCATCTCCCGCGCCAGCGACTTCGATGCGCCGTGCAACGCGGCCTTGGCCGCGGCGTAGTTGCTCTGGCCGCGGTTGCCGAGCACCGCCGCCACGCTCGAGATGCTGACGATCCGTCCCCATCGGGTACGCGCCATCGGCAGCAGCAATGGCTGGGTCACGTGAAAGAAGCCGTGCAGGGACACGTCGATCACGCGCCGCCACTGGCTGTCGGACATGCCGGCCATCGGTGCGTCGTCGTGGATGCCGGCGTTGTTGACCACGACCTGCACGGGCCCATCGGCGAGCAACGCTTCGATCGCGCCGTGCGCGGCTGCAGCATCGGCGACGTCGAACGCCACCGGCTCGGCGCTGCCGCCGTTCTCACGGATCGCGGCGACTACTGCATCGGCGCGCGCGCGGTTGGCATTGGCGTGGACGATCACATGCAAGCCGTCGGCTGCCAGTTGCCGGCAGATCGCACCGCCGAGATCGCCGCTGCCGCCGGTGACGAGTGCGCGACGCGGCATCGGGCTGGAGGGCATGCGAGTGTCCACGAGCGGAAGATGGGGAGATTGTCGCTTGCACTGCGCGCGGCGTGAAGCGAGGCGGCCTCAGGCCGCGTCGCTACCTTGGCGCAACATCACCACGGCGCGGCCTTCGGCGAGCAGTGTGCCCGCATGCCGGATGCGGAAGGCGTACTGCTGGCTATCCTCGGCCTCGATCAGGACCTCCGCCTCGCCTTCGAGGTCGCCGGGCAGATCGTCGATGCGCGCCACATGCAGCGCGATCCCACGCAGCGCCACGAGCATGCCGGGCGGCGCCTTGCCGCCGCCATCCCGGGCGCGCAATCCGCCGTGCACCGCCATCGCCTGGGCGCCGTACTCGCACAGGTGCAACGCGCGCAGGCGATCGTCGCTGCGCAGCGGATGCGATGGATCGCGGTGGCTGTGCGTCCGCAAGCGAAGGCGCTGCGCATCCCATTCGATCACCTCATCCCACAGGCACATCGCGCCCTGGTGCGGGATCAGCGTGAGCAGCGTGTCGCGGTCGATCATGGGCGCATTGTAGGTGCGACGCGAGTCGCGACACGCGATCCGGCGAGCCAGTGTTTCGCTTAGGCCGCCCCTTGTCCGGGGCCGCTGCGGCGGCTTGACGTCAGTCGCCCGGGGTAAGCGCTCGCGGCGCGGCGCGAGACCAGCAGCGCCAGCACGAAGTTGATCACAACGCCCAGCGCCACCGTGCTGCCGATCGCGCGCAGCACCGGGATCGAGGACAGCGCCAGCAGGCTGAACACCAGCAGGGTCATCAGGCTGCACACGATCAGCGCGTGCAGGGTGCGCAGCTGGTCGGCGTAATCCTCGCCGGCATGGTCGAAGAACAAGGCGTAGTCCAGGCCCAGGCCCGCCGCCAGGATCAGCGCTACCAGGTGGAACAGGTTCAGTTCGACGCCGAAGCCGCGCAGCACCGCCAGGATCAGCAGCGTGGTCAGCGCCATCGGCAGCAGGACGCGACCGACCCGGCCCGGCGCACGCAGCGCGATCCAGACGGTGAGCGCGAGCAGCACCGCGGCCACCGTCAGCGCCAGCAGGACCCGCTCGCGATAGCTGGCGACCAGCGATTCGGAGGCCTGCTTCAGGTCGAGCAGCTGCGCGCCGTTCGCGGCGGCGGTGGTGGCCACTGCCGCAGGATCGGTGAGGCCGGTCAGCGACACGAGCGCGGTCGCGTGTCCCGGACGCTCCAACAGCAGGCCGGCCATGGTCGCGTGCAGCGGCGTTCCAGCAAGATCGCGCGGCGCGAGTGGCGTGGCACTGCGCGCGCGCTCCACGTCGACGGCGAAATCGGCGAAGGCGTCGGTGCGGAACGGACTGTCGGACAGCGCATGCTCCAGCGACTGCGCGAGCTGTGCGCGCGTAGGCAACCGCCCCTGCCGCGCGCGCTGCGTCGCGGCGCTCGGCAGGTAGCGCGCGGCCAGGTCGTAACCGGCAATGACCCGCCGGGCGGTCAGCGCGTCCAGCGCCGGCCGCAGGCGCTCGGAGGCCTGCAGGACCGTTTCGACATCGGGGCCTTCCAGCGAGAGCACGTAGCGCACGTCGGGCGCACCCAGTTCGCTGCGCAGCGCGGTGTCGCGCGCCATCGCCGCGGGCGGCACCGGCGTGAGCCTGGACAGATCGTTCTGCCAGAACGCGCCCGGCCGCAGCCACAGCACGAGCACCGCGGCCACAGCCAGCGCCAGTAGCGACCAGCGCGGGCGCGGGATCGCGGCGATGCGCCGCCACAGGATTGCGAGCCGGCGCGATGCGGCCGGATCGCGTGGCGCCGGATCGATCAGCGCAGGCAGCAACAGGCGCGTGGCGAGCGCGGCCGTCAGCAGCCCGGCGATAGTGAACGCCGCGAGCTGCTTGAGCCCCTCCACCCCCGATGCCAGGAAGGTGACGTAGGCGATGCAGGTGGACACCACGCCGGTGGCCAGCGTCGGCCAGATCGCGCGCGCGTTGTTCCAGGGCGAAAGCCCGGCGCGCTGATGGCTGAACAAGTGGATCGGATAATCCTGCACCACCCCGATCAGGGTGAAGCCGAACGCCACGGTGATGCCGTGCACACCCTCGAACAGGAGCGCCACCGCGCCCAGTCCTGCGAGCCCGGCGCTCGCCAGCGGCAGCACGCCGAGCAGCGGGGCCTTCCAACTGCGGTACGCGATCCACAGCAGCAACACCAGGCCGATGGTGTCGACTATTCCGATCCAGCCGGCCTCGCGCTGGGTCCGCCCGCCGATCTCCACCGAAAACGCGCCCGGCCCGGTCATCGCCAGCTGGGTCGACGCATCGCCTCGCACCTTGGCGAACGCGGCCCGGATCGCGTTCACAGCCGTTTCCTGGCCGGTGGGGTCGAAGCCGGCGGCCCTGGTTTCGGCCACCAGCAGCGCCTGCCGGCCCGCCCGGTCGAACCACACCTCGTGCAGCCGATTTGGCGCGTGCGCCGGTTGCCAGCTTTCGGCCAGCTTGAGGGTTTCCAGGGTGGGATCGGAGGGCAGCAGCGGTTCGATCAGTCCCGCGGCGGGAGACCCCAGGTCCTGCAGGCGCTGGTCGAGTTCGCTGCGCAGATAGTCCGCATCCAATGGTTGGACATCGAGCGTGGGCGACAGCAGGTAGCGGTATGCACGCAGGCGCTCTGGAAACGCCTCCAGCGCAGCCTCTCCGTTCGACACCAGGGTGAACTTCGGATCGTCCGCGAGCGCGTTGCGCAGGCCTTGCGATTGCGCGGCGAGGGTCTGCGCATCGGCGCCGGACAGCGCCACCAGCAGCAGGCGCGAACCGGGGCCTTCGCCGAGTTCGTCGATCAGCAGCTTCTGGGCAGGGGTTTGGGCGGAGGGCATGAATTTACGCAGATCACCGCTGAGCTCCAGCCGCTGCGAAATCGCCCAGCCGGCGACGGCCAGAAGCGCCAGCCACAGCAGGGCCAAAGCGATCCTCGTTCTGGCAGCGAGCGGCTTCATGCCAGCCCAATACTCCCCGTACGCAGATCATCCGCCGCGCGCGCGGCATGGGGGTGGTCGCGATCGACCGGCATATCGCGGGCGGGCATGAACTTGCGCAGATCGCCGCTAAGCTCGAGCCGCTGCGAAATCGCCCAGCCGGCGACGGCCAGAAGCGCCAGCCACAGCAGGGCCAAAGCGATCCTCGTTCTGGCAGCGAACGGCTTCATGCCAGCCCAATACTCCCCGTGCGCAGATCATCCGCCGCGCGCGCGGCATGGAGGTTGTTGCGATCGGCAGGTTCGACGCGGGCGGGCATCGCATCAGACTAGCAGCCCGCAGTGTCGCCACTGGAGCCGGATTGCACGGACGGATGACTTGTGGGAGCGAGCTTGCTCGCGATTGCCTGCACCTGATGACGAACAGGGCGATCGCGGCTGAAGCCGCTCCCACAGGCTGCTTCCAGAGTGACGCCGAACGCGCTACCCGGTTTCGCCCTGGCACAGCGCGGTCAGCGCCGCGGCATCGGCCTCGTCGCCGGCCGCGCGCGCCGCCGTGGCCAGCAGCGTGCGCTGCACTTCGACGCCCTTGGCCGGTACGGTCTCGATGCAGCGCAGTTCGGCGCCGCGCCCGTACAGCAGGATCTGCTTCAGCCGCGTCGCCAGCCCGGCGTCCTTCGGCGTCAGCACAAGGGTCCATCGCGCCCGGGTGCCCTGCGAGGCGATGCGGAAATCGCGTTCGAGCCTGGCCTGGTCGCCGGCGAGCATCGCGCCGAAGCTCGATTGCAGGCTCGCCAGTTCGGGCACGCGGGTCAGCGAATAGGTCCGCGACTTGCCTGCCCGCTCGATCGTCGCCTGGCCGGCGTCGCCCTTGGACGAAACGATCGTGGTGGTCTCCAGATAGGGACTGCGTACCTGCCGGACCAGGGTGTCCTCGCGCGGGCGCAGGTACTCGCCCGACAGTCGCAGCGGCTCTTTCAGCAGCCGCGACTCGCGTACCTCGACGAAGCTGGTACGCATCGGCGCCGGCCGTGCCAGCCGCGCCAGGACCCACCCGGCATCGACCTGCGCCGGCTGATCAACCGCCGGCTGCGCGGCGGCCCACGGCAGTACGGCGCTGGACAGCAGCATCATCCAGCACAGGCGCAGCGTGTGGCTGCGCGCGCGCATCGTCGGGGTGCGGTTGCCAGAAGTCATAGAAATTGAACCAGTTATAGGGGGCCGAGCGGGCGCAAGTCTCCAGCCGCGATGCGTAACGCCGGATAAGTGCCGACAACGCCGCCGCGCGCTGTCCGCGCGGCACCTCGATGCCGTCGGCGAACGATTCGAAGACCAGTTCGTAACGGTTGCCGCCGCGGTACAGGCCGAAGCCCAGCACCACCGGCACCTTCAGTGCCGCGGCGATCAGCCACGGCGCGGTCGGAAAACGGGCTTCTGCGCCCAGGAACGGCGCGGGCAGGCTCGGCTCGTCGCCGCGCACCCGATCCACCAGCATCGCCACCATGGCGCCCGCGCTGCAGGCCTGATGGATCGCCATGACGATCGACGGCCCGTCCTGGCTGGCATCGATCACCCCCGAGGCGATCTCGGGATTCAGCTCGTCCAGCAACTGGGTCATGACCGGACTCTGCTGCTTGTCCAGGACCACCCGGATCGTGTACTCCGGACGCCTGCGTGCGAGCACGCGCAGCACTTCGAAACTGCCCAGGTGCGAACCGAACAACAGCACGCCCTTGCCGCGGTCGAGCGCGGCATGGATGTCGTCCAGCCCGTGCAGCGCGACGTCGAAGGCGTCGATGCGGCCGCCCAGCAGGAACACCCGGTCCAGGATGGTGGAAGCGAACGTGTACACATGGCGCGCACCGTCGCGCAGGCCGGCCGGGCGACCGAGCACGCGGGTGAGGTATTCGATCGACGCACGACGCTCCGGAGCGCGCACCAGGGTGAAGTAGGCCGTGATCGGATACAGGCACAGCCGCGCGACGGCGCGGCCACCGTAACGCGCGATCGAACGGATCAGCCAGATCGCGAACCGACCCCCGCCTTCGGGACGCTGCTTCCAGTCGGTCATACCGCCACCACTTCGCCGCTGGCGATCAGCGCGCCGTCGGCATGCAGGACCCGGAAGCGCCAGCGCGGCCGCTCGCCTTCGAGCTCGATGGTGGCTGCCTGTTCCGGCAGCAGCGGCCGCACGAACTTCACCTGCGGCAGGCGCAGGCCGCCAAGCGTGCCGTTCGCCGCTTCGATGGCGGCGATCACCCGATCCAGGATCACCACGCCTGGCACCAGCGGGCGCCCGGGGAAATGCCCCGGCAGGCAGCGGTGGTCCGCAGGGACGGAGACGGGTACGGGGAAATGCATTCGAGCAGCTTAGCAACGCCGCCGGCAAAGCCTTGTCGTGCTCCGGAGCCGGCCGCGGGCGGGTGGGCGAGCGTGGCTGCCGTGAGTCTGGCTAGGCTGCCGGGCGCCGGCGCAGCAGCGCAACGACCTCGTCATGCGCGCGGCGTGCCAGCGCCTGGCGCTGCCCGATCGCGCCCTCGCCGGCGGTGGCGATCGGCTGCCCGAAGCGCACCCGGATGGTGCCCGGCCGGACCGCGAAGAACCCCTCCGCCGGCAGCACCGCGCCGGTCCCTTCCAGCGCCACCGGAAGCACGTCCACGCCGGCATCGATGGCCGACTGGAACGCCGCTCCCTTGAACGGGGCGACCGCGCCGTCGCGGCTGCGCGTGCCTTCCGGGAAGATGCACAGCTGGGCACCGCCCTTGACCAGCTGCGCAGCACTGCGCAGCACCGCCGGCGCGGCGCGAGGATTGTCGCGATCGATGAACAGCATGCCCATGCCGCGGGCGTACCAGCCCACGAACGGAACCCTGGTCATTTCCTGCTTGAGCAGGAACAGCAGCGGCACCGGCACGGCACGGAACAGCGCGCAGATATCGATCACCGACTGGTGATTGGACACCAGCATGTGCGGGCGCGACCAGTCGATGTGTTCGGCACCTTCCACCACCAGGTCGGCGCCGGCGCCGCCCAGCAGTCCAGGCGCCCACAAGACCGAGGCCATGCGCAGCGGCAGATCGCGCCGCCCGGTGATGGCCAGTACCGCCATCGCCGCGCTGATGCAGCCGGCGGTCCATAACAGGGTGAACGCGAATTGCAGTCCGTTGAAGAGTGACCACGCCAGTGCCTTCGCCTGCTGGGCGCGGCTGGACGTGGTGCGCAGTTCCATTTGTCGCATTCGGCTTCGATCCATGTGTTTCGAAGCGCCAAGGATACCGTGACGCCCTGCGCACTTCGCCGCGTCAGCGGAACAGGTCGCGCCAGAACGCGGGCCCGAGCCGCGACATGCGGCCCGCAAAATCCGCGAAATTGCGGTAGCGCCCCGGAAAACGCCGCTTGCGGTACAGGTACTCCAACAGGAAGAAGCCGCCAACCAGTCCGTAATTGAGCCAGTTCGCGAACCACGACCACTGCGCCTCGGTCACTGCCACCGGCGGGACGATACCCACGCTGCCCAGCAGGCCGTTGGGGACCGCGATGGCGGCGAGCACCAGGTTGCACGCCCCCAGCGCCGCCAGCACCACGGTCCAGGCCAGGGTCAGGCGGCGCGTGTAGACGCGCAACTCCGGTTCCAGGGCATCGGGGGCTTTTCGTTCGAGTGCCGAGACGATGCGGGTGATGAGCGGAACCCGCCCGGCACGCAGCGTTCGCCCGAAGCTCCAGCCGATCAGACCGATGAACGCCACCGGCACCAGCAGCAATGGCAGCTGTGCATAGGACGAGCGCGCCAGCCCGACCAGGGCGAGGCCGATCACCAGCAGGACCAGCCATGCACGCGCGCGTCGTGCCAGCAGGCCTTCGACCAGCGCCATCAGCGCGATCACCGCCAGCGCGCAGGCCGCCAGCGGTCCGCTGTCGCGCAGGCTCGCCGCGTGCGCCAGGAACGGATAGGCGATCGCCAGCGCGACGCGCAGCGCCGGCACCAGCCAGGGCGGGGAGTACGGCGGAGTCATGGCGCGTCCGGCGGAGGCGACCGCGCCTGCACGCGAGCGTGCGGGCGCGACCGCGTCAGGTGGTCCGGTTCTGCTCCACATGCGCCGAGAGCGCGCGCAGCGAGCCGAAAATGCGCTTGTTGTCGTCGTTTTCGGAGCGCAGCTGGAACCCGTAGGTCTTCGAGATCGCGAGCGCCAGTTCCAGTGCATCGATCGAATCCAGGCCCAGGCCGGCGTTGAACAGCGGCGCCTCCGGATCGATCGCCGCCGGATCCACCCCGTCCAGATTCAGGCTTTCCACGAGCAGTTGGGCGAGCTCGAGCTCGGCGGGGGTTTGGGCGGACATTCAGGGTTCCCGGAGATGCGGTACGGAGGGGCCACACAGGCCGCGCGCTATCATTCGCGCCCCGAATTCTAGCGTATGGGCCGTGGTTCACCACGCATGTCATCGATGACCACCGAAGCCAAGGAAGCGAACCTCCCGGTCGCCGAACCCCAAGTGCAGGACGCCGATGTGCTGGTCATCGGCGGTGGTCCGGCGGGCACGACTGCTGCCACGCTGCTTGCACGCAAGGGCTGGAAGGTCGTCCTGCTGGAGAAGGCCAGGCATCCGCGTTTCCATATCGGAGAGTCGCTGCTGCCGATGAACCTGCCGATCCTGGAGCGGCTGGGGGTGCTGGAACAGGTACGTGCGATCGGCGTGCACAAGGTCGGCGCCGACTTTCCGGTCCCGGACGAGGCCGGCACCACCCATGTGTTCCGCTTCGAACGCGCGATCGATCCGCAGTACGGCTACGCCTTCCAGGTCAGGCGCGAGGAATTCGACCAGCTGCTGTTCAACCACGCACGCGCCAACGGCGTGGATGCGCGCGACGAAATAGCCGTGGAGCGCGTGGAGTTCGAAGGCGATCGTCCGCGCACCGCACTCGCGCGCGACAAGGCCGGGAACGCACACACGTTCCGCTTTCGCTACCTGGTCGATGCCAGCGGCCGCGACACCTTCCTGGGCAACAAGCTCAAGCTCAAGCGCAGGAGCAGGCTGCACCAGTCCGCCGCGATCTTCAGCCATTTCAGGGGCGTGACCCGTCGCGACGGCGCGGATGCAGGCAACATTACCGTGGACCGCTTCGAGCACGGCTGGTACTGGCTGATCCCGCTGCGCGACGACGTGATGAGCGTGGGCGCAGTGTGTTTTCCCGAGTACCTGAAACAGCGACGCGGCGACAACGAGACGTTCCTGATCCAGACGCTGCAGGCCAGGCCTTCGGTCTGGGCGCGCATGGGCGATGCCGAACGCATCGCGCCGGTGCACGCCACCGGCAACTATTCCTATACCTGCAGCCGGATGACGGGCCCGGGCTGGGTGATGGTCGGGGACGCCTACGCCTTCATCGATCCGGTGTTTTCGTCCGGCGTCTTCCTTGGCATGAACAGCGCCGAGCGTGCGGTCGAGGTCGTCGACGGGGCGCTGCGCGAGCCCGGCCGAGAATCCGCGCTGCAGCGGGCGATGGAAAAGCGGCTCAAGCGAGGCCTCGGGCACTTCTCCTGGTTCATTCATCGCTTCACCACGCCGGTCATGCAGCATCTGTTCGCGCATCCGCGCAACGACTGGCAGCTGGAGCAGGCGGTGATTTCGATGCTCGCCGGCGACGTGTTCGACAACCGTGCCGTACTGCGACGACTGCGGATCTTCCGCCTGCTCTACGCCGCCAATGCCCTGGCCATGGCGCCGCGCGCGGTGCGCGGCTGGCTGAAGCGCCGTCGCCAGATTGGACAATCGTTCGACGGCGACACGCTCCAGGCGGGAAACCCTTGAGCCGCCCGGTTTCGCATACGCCTTCCTTTTCGGCCGCCCTCGCGGTCGATTACGAACATGCCGATTCGCCGCAGGCGCTGCTGGCCGACGCTTCGGTGCTGGCCGTGCTCGGCTTCGGCAGCGCTGCGCCGGCGTACGACGACCCGCGTTATCTGCGCGTGCCGCTGCAACCGCATGGCGCGGTACCGTCCGGAAGCACCCCATATGAAGTCTGGCGCGCGAACGCGCCTGTCCATAGCGGACGCGAAGGCGATATCGCCTGGGCGACCGATGGCGAATTGCTGTTCGGCGCGATCGAAGTGGACGAGGCCGCCATCGGCGTCGCCGCCGCGGCCCGCCACGCCTATGCGCGCATGACCGGCTTCCTGCAGGCCAGCGGCACTCCGCACCTGCTGCGGGTCTGGAACTACCTGGATGCGATCACCCAGGGCGAAGGCGACACCGAGCGCTATCGCGAGTTCTGCGTCGGTCGCGCACAGGGGCTGGGCGACTTCGATGCCACGCAGCTGCCCGCCGCCACCGCGATCGGCCGCAGCGACGCCGAGCGCGTGGTCCAGGTCTACTGGCTGACCGCGCGCATGCCCGGGACGCCGGTGGAGAACCCGCGCCAGGTCAGCGCGTACCGCTACCCGCGCCAGTACGGACCGCAGCCGCCGAGCTTCGCCCGCGCCATGCTGCCGCCGACCGATGGCATGCCGCTGCTGATTTCCGGCACGGCCGCGGTGGTCGGCCATGCCTCCCAGCACGCCGGCGAACTGCAGGCGCAGCTGGACGAGACTTTCCGCAATTTCGACAGCCTGATCGGCGCCGCGCGCGTCCGGCGCCCGGAGCTGTCGCCCCATTTCGACGCCAGCAGCCGACTGAAGGTCTACGTGCGCGACGATCACGACCTGCCCCAGGTCGAACAGGCGCTGCAGGCCCGCTTCGGCGACAGCGTGCCGCGGATCCTGCTGCACGCCGCCATCTGCCGGCGCGAACTGGCCGTGGAGATCGACGGCGTCCACGGCACTTGATCGCCACGCGCCAGGGCGCATATTGCGCCCGAACGACGGCGATTCCCGCCGCACCGGAGGAAGACGATGGGACTGATCAGCCTGGTCTGGGGCATCTTCGCCATGCTGTGGATGGTGCTCGCTCTGATTCCGCTGCTTGGATGGGGCAACTGGTTCCTGATTCCCTTCGCCGCGGTCGGCGCGATCATCGCCGCGATCGGCATCGCCCTGACCTCGCGCGAGAAGCGCGGGCGCGCCAAGGCCGGCCTGGTGCTCAACGGCATCGTGATCATCGTGGCCATGTGGCGGCTGGGACTGGGCGGCGGCGTCATCTGAAGCCCGTGGGAGGGGGGGGGGGGGGGGGGGGGGGGGTGGGGGGGGGGGGGGGGGGGGGGGGGGCGGCCCCCCCCCCCCCCCCCCCCCCCCCCA